>JAQTOP010000023.1 GCA_028713285.1 Terrimicrobiaceae bacterium | reverse complement strand
CGGCGTCCGTGGGCCGCGTCGAGCAATTGCAGGAACACCGCGACCGTCGGCTCCGGGCACACGCATTCCCGCGTCGTGCGCGTGAAATCGGCGTATTTGATTTTCACGAACGCCTTCCGGATGCGGCGCCCGGCGGCCTTCTGCCGGATTTCCAGGAGCACCT
This sequence comes from Terrimicrobiaceae bacterium, assembly GCA_028713285.1. GTDB lineage: Bacteria > Verrucomicrobiota > Verrucomicrobiia > Chthoniobacterales > JAATET01 > JAATET01. The sequence goes on along the minus strand of JAQTOP010000023.1, from coordinate 40,856 downwards.
CCTCCGCGAGTCCCGCGAGGGCATCGCGGCATTCCTCGAGCGTCGTGAGGTTTGCGGAGAGCGTGGACTCGTTGCTGAGCGATTTGCGGATGCGGTCGGGGCGCACCGCGCGGTCGTCCTCGCCCCGGCAGAGCCGGTAAAGCTCCTCCCCCCATTTGCCGTGGCGCTGGATCATTTCCGGAAGGGGGAATCGCTGAAGGTCGCCGCAGGTGTGAATGCCGCGGGCCGCCATGCGTTCGGCGCTTTTCGGGCCGATCCCCCAGATTTTCCTGACGGGAAGTTCCCGCATGAATTCCGCGATGGCTCCCGGCAGGATGGCAAACTGGCCGTCGGGCTTGCGCCAGTCGCTCGCGATCTTTGCCAGCATCTTGTTCGGCGCCACGCCGGCGGAGGCGGTGAGCCCCGTCTCGGTGCGGATGCGCGCACGGATTTCCTTCGCGATCTCCCAGGCAAACGCGCTCGAGGCCGTCACGTCGAGATACGCCTCGTCCAGCGAGAGCGGTTCGACGAGGGGCGTGTATTCCCGCAGGATGGCGCGGATGCGCTGCGACTCGGTTCGGTAGAGATCGAAGCGGACGGGCAGGAACACGAGCTCCGGGCAGCGCTCCCGGGCCAGGAAGCCGGGCATCGCCGAATGCACGCCGAACCGCCGCGCCTCGTAGTTGCAGGTCGTCACGACCCCCCGCCGGCTGCCCCCGCCGACCGCGACCGGCCGGCCCGCCAGCTCGGGCCGCTCCCGCATTTCGACGGCCGCATAGAAGCAGTCCATGTCGAGATGGATGATTTTGCGCATGATGGACATTCCCTGCTTGCCGAACCGGGAGAGCGGCAATACCCGTATGTTTATACGGTATGCCCAGCCCACGCCAGAGCGAGATTCTTCATTTCATTCGCGACTGCCAGCGCGTCCGCGGGGTGAGCCCCAGCATCGCGGAGATTCAGGAACAATTCGGATTCAGTTCCCCAAATACCGTCAGCGGCCACCTCGACGCACTCGAAAAAAAGGGGGCCATCCGCCGCGAGCCCGGCGCCTGCCGCAACATCCGGCTCGCGGGCCCGCATGGCCTGCCGCGCATCATCGACGTCCCGATCTTCGGAGCGATTCCCGCCGGCGCGCCGGAGTCCTCCGAGCAGACGGCCGACCGCTCGCTCGCGGTCGATGCCGACGCCCTGCGCCTGCCAAAAAATTCCCGGCTCTTCGGGCTCGATGTGCGCGGGGATTCCATGACGGGCGCGGGCATTCTCGACGGGGGTGTCGTCATCCTCGAGCACGGCCCCGGGCCCGCGAATGGCGACATCGTGGCCGCGCTCATCGATGGCGCGACGACGCTCAAGCGCTATCGCGTGCGGCGCGGACGCCCATGGTTGCAGGCGGAGAACCCGGACTACCCCGACCTCATTCCGGCGGCCGAGCTGATCGTTCAGGGAATCTTCCGCGCGTTGATCCGGGTGCGGTGAGGAGGCTGCCATGGAAACCGCCGACAACCGCGCCGAAAAAATCCTGCGCTTCGAGGCGCTGCGCACGCAGCTGGCCGGTCAATTTCCACATCCCCGCGCGGAGCCCGGTGAAGCGCTCGCGAGCGGCTGCGCGGCGATCGACCGGGCGGTCGGCGGCCTTCGGCGCGGCGCGATCAATGAATTTTCCGGCACGACCGGCAGCGGTCCGCTCCTGCTCGGCATGCTTCTCGAACAGGCGCTCCGCGACGGCTGGCATCTGGCGCTGGTGGACGGCGGCGACAGCTTCGACCCCTCGCAATGGGCCGGTCCGCTCCTCCGGCGCATGCTCTGGGTGCGCTGCCGCGATGCGCGGCAGGCGATCCGCGCCACGGATCTGCTGTTGCGCGACGGCAATCTCCCGCTGGTCGTGCTGGACGTCCAGGGCGTCCCGGCGGACGCGCTGCGCCGGATTCCGTCGAGCACCTGGCATCGGTTCCAGCGCATCCTGGAATCGGCGGCCACGAGCCTGCTCGTCCTGAGCGAGCGGCCGATCGCCGAGGGCGCCCGGTTGCGCATCCACTGCGATTCCTCGTGGGAACTCGACGCGCTCGAGCAGCCGCGGGCGGAGCTGGCGGCGGGGATGCGCCTGGCCGTGCGGGAGCGCGCGGGGATGGAAATGAGGCGCACCGCGTGAGGCGATGTTCGCCGCGATCTGGATTCCGCGTTTCCGGCTGCAGGCGGCCATGCGCTGGCGGGAGCTGCCACCGGCGGTCGCGCTCGTCGATGCGGACGCGGCGCGGGGAGTGATCCTGGAGGCCACGTCCGATGCCGGTGAGCAGGGCGTGACTCCGGGGCTGACCTCCGCGCAGGGCCTCGCGCGCTGCCCCGGGCTGCGGCTCATCGCCCGCGCGCCGGCGCAGGAGCAGGCGTGCGAGGCCCTGCTGGCCGAGGTCGCATGGCGCTTTTCTCCGCGTGTGGAGGCGACCGGCTCCGGGATCGCGACGCTGGATTTGCGCGCGGCCCCCAAGGGCGCGTGCTGGCAGAGGCTCGCGGAAAACCTCGCCGGCCAGCTCGACGCGGAAAGCCTCGAGTCGCGCGTCGGCGTGGCGCGCCATCCCGAGCACGCGCTGCTCGCGGCCCGTTGCGCCGACCGGGTGAACGTGGTTTACGACGGCGGCGCATTTTGCGCGGGGCTGCCGGTGCGCGCACTGGAGCCGGACGAGCGCCTCTGCGCGATTCTCGAGGACTGGGGCATCCGCACGGTCGGCGATTTTCTGCGGCTGCCCAAAATGGAAGTCATCGAGCGGCTGGGCGCGGATGCGGAGCGCATGTGGCGGCGCGCGACGGGCCGCGGCCGCCGGGCGCTCCGCCTTCTCCAGCCGCGCGAAAGCTTGATCGAGGCGTTCGATTTCGAGCACGGCATCGAGACCACCGAACCGCTCCTCTTTCTGTTGCGGCGATTTCTCGATTCGCTGTGCGCGCGGCTGCGCTCGGCACATCGCGTCGCAAGCAAAATGGCGCTGCGCCTGCCGCTCGACGGCGGGGGCGCATACGCCAGGGAATTTTCCGTGCCGTCGCCCACGAGCGATGTGGAAATTCTGTATCGCATCCTGGACACGCACCTCGACGCCCTCCGGCTCGACAACCAGCCGATCGGGCTCCGGCTCGAGCTCTTCGCGTCCGACCCGCTCGGGCGGCAACTCGCGCTTTTCGAGCGTGGACTGCGCGACCCGAATGGCTTCGGTGCCACGCTCGCGCGGCTCCAGGCGATGGTCGGTGAAAATGGCGTCGGCACTCCGCAGCCGGCGGATTCGCACCGGCCCGGCGCTTTCCTGCTCGAAGCGTTTTCCGACGAGCCGGCGGGCGCGGCGGCCGTTCCACCCTCGTTCGGCCTGCCCCTGCGCCGGCTGCGACCGGGACATCCGGTGGCGGTTCGGATCGTGGCGGGCAGGCCGGCATGGCTGGATGCGCCGCAGTGGTCCGGACCGGTGAGCCGGGCATGCGGCCCGTATCGCGTGTCGGGGCAGTGGTGGGAATGCCCGTGGAGCCTGGAGGAATGGGATGTCGCGGTGGAAGGGCGCGGGTTGATCCGGCTGGCGCGCCAGCAAAATGGCTGGTCGGTGGAGGGCGCGTATGACCTGCGTTGAACTCCACGCGCGCAGCGCCTTCAGCTTTCTTCGCGGGGCGAGCGCGCCCGAGGAGCTCGGCCGGCGCGCGTCGGAATTGGAGCTGCCCGCCATCGCGCTTTGCGACCGCGACGGCGTCTATGGCTCGCCGCGCCTTCACGCGGTCGCGAAGGAGCACGGGCTCAGGGCCATCGTCGGCACGGAACTCACGCTCGAGGACGGTTCGGTCCTTCCGGTGCTGGTGCGCACGCGCGACGGCTACCGCAATCTTTGCCGGCTGCTTACCATCGCGAAATTGCGCGGCACGAAAGCCGCGTGCGCAGTCCGGTGGAGCGAACTCGCCGAATTCGGCGACGGCTGGATCGCGCTCACGGGGGACGAAGACGGGCCGGTGTGGCGGCATCTCGAGAAGGGGGATGCAGCCGCGGCGCGGCTGGCCGTCGAGCGGCTCGTTGCGACGTTTGGCCGGGAGAACGTCTGCGTGGAAATCCAGCGCCACCTCGTGCGCGGCGAGGCCCGGCGCAATGCGCGCCTCCTCGAGCTGGCCGGCGCGCTCGGGCTGATGCCGGTCGCGACCAATGGCGTGAGCCATGCGACGCCGCAATCCCGCGAGCTCCTCGACGTCTTCTCGTGCGCCCGCCATCACACCCATCTCGATGCGGCGGGGCGTCTGCTCGAGCGCAATGCCGAGCGTTACCTCAAGTCGGGCCGGCAAATGGCGAACCTGTTTGCCGACTGTCCCGACGCAGTGGCGAACACGTTGCGCGTGGCGGACCGCATCGAATTTTCATTGGAAAATCTCGGTTACGAATTTCCGCGATATCAAAATCTCCCGGACGAAGAGATGGCGCGCGTGCTGCGCGAGGTCACGTATGCGGGCGCGAGGAATCGCTATGGAACGCTGTCCGGGCGCGTGCGGCGGCAGCTCGAGCGCGAACTCGGCCTCATCGAGAAGCTGAGGTTTTGCGGCTATTTTCTCATCGTCTGGGATCTGGCGAATTTCTGCCGCGACGAGGGCATCCTCATGCAGGGGCGGGGCAGCGCGGCCAACAGCGCCGTCTGCTACAGCCTGGGCATCACAGCCTGCGACCCCATCGGCTACGACCTGCTGTTCGAGCGGTTCCTGAGTGAGGGCCGGAAATCCTGGCCCGACATCGACCTCGATCTGCCGAGCGGGGACCGGCGGGAGCGCGTCATTCAGGAAGTCTATCGGCGCTACGGCGAGCATGGGGCCGCGATGACGGCAAACGTCATCACCTTCCGCGGGCGCAGCGCCATGCGGGAGATCGGCAAGGCGCTCAATTTCCCGCCGGAGATGCTCGACCGTTTTTCGCGGCTCTATGCGAGCGGGGATTTTCCCCACACCATCGAGCTCGCCGCGCAGATGCAGCAGGCCGGGCTGTCGCCGGACAATCCCCGCACGCAGGCCGCGGCCCGGCTTTACCCGCAGATTTACGGGCTCCCGCGCCATCTCGGGCAGCATTCGGGCGGCATGATCATCTGCCAGGGCGCGCTCAGCTCGGTGATGCCGCTCGAGCGCGCGTCGATGCCGGGCAGGGTCGTCGCGCAGTGGGACAAGGATGACTGCGAGGACCTCGGCATCATCAAGGTGGACCTGCTCGGCCTCGGCATGATGGCCGTCCTCCAGGATGCCATCGAGCTCTGCGGGCAGCGGGGCCGCCCCGTCGATCTCGCGCAGCTCCCGCAGGATGACCCCGAGACCTTCACGATGCTTCGCGCCGCCGATACGATCGGCGTGTTCCAGGTCGAGAGCCGCGCGCAGATGGCGACGCTGCCGCGCATGAAACCGGAGCGGTTTTACGACCTCGTGGTGGAGGTGGCCATCATCCGGCCGGGCCCGATCCAGGGCGGCATGGTGCACCCCTATCTCGCGCGCCGCGCCGGCGAGGAAGCCGTCACCTACATCGACGAGCGGCTTATTCCGGTGCTCAAGCGCACGCTCGGCGTGCCGCTCTTCCAGGAGCAGTTGCTCAAAATGGCGATGGTCATGGCGGACTTCACCGGCAGCGAGGCGGAGGAATTGCGCCGCGCGCTGAGCTTCCACCGGTCGCAGGAGCGCATGGAAAAAGTCTGTGTGAAACTGCGCGCGGGCATGGAGCGCAACGGGACGCCCGCCGACGTCGTCGAGCAGATCACGCAGTCCGTGCAATCCTTCGCGGTGTATGGATTTCCCGAGTCGCACGCGATCAGCTTCGCCCTCATCGCGTATGCGAGCGCGTGGCTGAAGGTGCATCGCGGGCCGGAGTTTTACGCGAGCCTGCTCAACAACCAGCCGATGGGCTTTTACTCGTCCTCGACGCTCGTTTATGACGCGAAGGCTCATGGAATCAGGGTCCGGCCGGTTTCGGTGACGGACTCCGGATGGCCTTGCACGGTCGCCGACGATGGCTCGATCCGCCTCGGCCTGTGCGTGGTGAAAGGCCTCACCCGAGCCGAGGGCGGGCGCATCGTCTCCGCGCGAAACGCCGCCGCCTTCGCCTCCATCGACGATTTCAAGCGGCGCACCGGCGTCGGCCGGGAGGCGGCGCGGTCGCTGGCGCGCATCGGCGCATTGAACGGGCTGGGCGCGCACCGGCGCGACAGCTTGTGGCGCGTGGAGGCGCCGGTGCGCGAGGCCGATTTGTTCGATGCGCCCGACACGTCCGCGCCCCTCGAGCCCATGACGTTCGCGGAGCGGCTCCACTCGGACTACGCAGGCGCGGGAATGACGACCGGCCCGCATCCGATGACGCTCGTGCGCGCGTCGCTGCCGGGAGTCCGGCTGGCCGGCGACCTCCGCGAAGCCCGCTCGGGAATGCGGGTGGAAATCGCGGGGCTGGTGATCTGCCGCCAGCGCCCCGGAACGGCGAAAGGCTATGTGTTTATCAGCCTCGAAGACGAGACGGGCGTGTCAAACGCGATCGTTGCGCCCGAGCTGTTCGAGCGGCGGCGCCTCTGCATCACGCAGGAGCCGTTTCTGCGCATTCGGGGCGACGTTCAGAATACCGAGGGCGTGGTGCTGATTCGCGCGCGCGAAATTTCGCGACTGGAGACTCGCGCGGCGGAGATGCCGCAATCCCACGACTTCCGCTGAGCGCCGCGGGGTCAGGGCAATTTCTCTCCGCGCGCCGCGAGCAGAATCCGATACCACGTGTCGCGGTCCAATTCGACGCGGTCGGCCTGGGCGGCGGACCGGATGCGCTCGGGATTGACGGTGCCAATGACGGGAAGGATTCCGCTGGGATGGCGCAGCAGCCAGGCGAGGGCGATGTTCGTGCGATCCGTGCCGTAATCGCCCGCCGCGGCGTCGAGCGCGGCGAGGAGCTTGCGATGCTTCTCATCGTCGAGCGCGGCTGTGGCGCCCGTGCCGATCCGCCCGCCCGCCACGGGGCTCCAGGACATCGGAGTGATGCGCCGCTCGAGGCATTGATCGAGCGTGCCGTCCGTAAAGCAATCGAGCCGACGCAGGTGAATCTCGACCTGGTTCGCGACCAGCGGGAACGGCAGCGCGCGCTGCACGGCGCTCAGCAGGGACGGGCGAAAATTGCTGACGCCGAAATGGCGGACTTTTCCGGCCTCCCGCAATTGCACGAACGCACGGCTGATCTCGTCGGGATCCGCCAGAAAATCCGGGCGGTGCAGGAGCAGGACGTCGATGGTCTCGATCCCGAGACGCCCGAGGGATTCCTCCGCCGAGGCGACGATGTGCTCCGCGGAAAAATCGTAGCGATGGGGCTGCCCGGCATCGGGTTCATCCTCGAAACGAATGCCGCACTTGGTGACGATCACGATCTTGCTGCGCCAATCGGGATGCTGCTTGAGCGCCTCGCCAAAGATGCTTTCGCACGCCGTGTCGCCGTAGATGTCGGCATGGTCGAAGAGCGTGCAGCCCGCCTCGAACGCCGTTTCGACGATCTTGATTCCGCGCTGGATGACCTCGCGATCCACCTTCGTGCGATCCCACGAACCGGAAATCCGCATGCATCCGTAGGCGAGGCGCCCGACACGCAGGTCGCTGAGTCCGAGCAACTGGGTTTTCATGCGCAGGGGTGAAAAAGTTCGGCGAAGCAACGTGGATTTACCGGGGAATTGCGGATTCGTCCATCGGCAATGCGCCGGTCATCGCACGCACGCCACGAGCGCCTTCGGAAGGGGCGAGGTGAAGCGCATGTCCTCGCCCGTCGCGGGATGCGGAAAGCGCAGAAAGGTCGCGTGCAGGCCGAGCCGCTTCGCGGGATTCGACCGCGCGCCGTATTTTTCGTCCCCGATGATCGGACAACCGGCGTGGGCGAGCTGCACGCGGATTTGGTGGCGGCGGCCGGTTTCCAATCTCAGCTCGACGAGCGAGCGGGAGCGGCCCTCGTCAATCACGCGATAGTGCGTGACGGCGTGGCGGGTGTGTTCGCCCGGCGCGGCGACGAAGACTTTGAACCGGTTCCGCTCGTCGAGGTCGCACGCGAACGTTCCTTCCTTCGCGGGAAGCCGTCCCTCGATCACGGCCTCGTAGTGCTTCTCCGCGCGATCCCACCCGGTCTGGAGTGCGTCCTTGGCCTCGGGCGTTTTCGCGAAGACCATCAGCCCCGACGTCTCCTTGTCGAGGCGATGCACGATCCACACGCGCTCGCTGGATTTGGTGTGGCCCTGGCGCAGGTAGTCGGTGAGCTGGAAATACGCGGTCTTTTCCGGCTCGTCCGGGCTCGCGATGCTCAGGAGATCGGCGGGCTTGTCGATGACGATCAAGTGCGCGTCCTCGTGCCAGGCCTGCATGCCCGCGCCGAGCAGCGTCTTCGGCACGGCATAGCGGTCGGAGCGAATCGCCACCACGTCGCCCGGCACGAGCGGATGGTTGAACTGCGTGACCGGTCGGCCGTTCACCGTGACGGCCTGAAATTTCAGCCAGGTGCGGATTTTCGTCTTCTTCACCTCCGGCATCGTGGCGAAAAGGTAGGCCAGCAATTCGGCGGGAGCGGCAACCGTGCTCGGTTTGGACATGCAACCACAGGCTAGCGCGAATCCGGAAAATCGCGTGACCGAAATCGCCGCCCCGATTTGCGCTCTCGACGCCCGCTTCCCCGCAGCCCTAGAAACAGGGGGGGCAATGAAATCCATTCCTGCCGGCGTTTCCAAACGATGATCCCCTTCGCGCCCCGAACGTTTGCCCACAAGCTCCAGTGGTCCATCGGTCTCGTCATGTGCGCCGTGCTCGCCGCCACGGCATGGCTGAACTACACCTCGAGCCGCCACGCCATCGAGAAGCAAACCGACGCGGAGGCGCTCAAGCAGGTGAAGGCCGCCGCCGAAGATCTTGACGACTTTATCCGCAAGGTCGGCATGCTGCCGACGACCATCGCCGCGCGGCAGAAAGCCATCGGACCGCAGCCGGACAGCGGCATCATTCCCTACCTCGCGGCGGAGCTGGCGGCGGTGCCCACGAACGAGGTGTATGGAATTTATCTCGCCTTCGAAGGCATGCGCTGGAACGAGCCGCTCGCCTGCGCGTGGGTGAACCGTGCCAGCTACCCGAATGCCGCGCGGATCGGCTACGATTACCATGACTCCAACTGGGAATGGTATGCCGGCCCGAAGAAGAGCTGGCAGCTCTATGTCACCGAGCCCTACTACGGTGCCGGGGGATCAAACATCACGATGGTCAGCGTCACCGCGCCCGTCACCGACAAGCAGGGGCAATACATCGGCACCGCCGGCGCGGACGTCGCGCTCAATCGCCTGCTCGCCATCGTCAACCGCCTCCAGCTCCGCTCCTCACACGGGCAGGCTCGCGGCAAGTCCGCCGAGATCACCTACCTCGTCAGCCGCGCCGGAAAAATCATCACGCACCCGGACCAGCGATTAATGCTGCGGCGGGATTTCGCCGGCGCAAATGTCGGCGATCTTCCCGACGGCAGGCTGGTAAAGGACTCGCCGCATGGCACGGCCGGCGCGAAGATCGATGGAGAATCGCGACGCATCTACTGGTGGCAGGCCCCGCTCACCGGTTGGAAGGTCGTCCTGAACATCCCGTCGAGGGAAATCCTCCAGCCCGTCAATGCGCTGGCCATTCGCTCGATCCTCATCGCGGTCTCGGCGGTTGTTGTGATGCTCGGCCTCGTCACGGTGGTGGCGCGGCGCATGACCGCTCCCATTATCGATCTCGAACAGGCGGCCTCGGCGATGCAGGGCGGGAAATTCGATCCCGCCAGCCTCGACGCGCTCGCCGGCCGCAAGGATGAACTCGGGAGCCTCGCTCACGACTTTCAGGCCATGGCGCACGAAATTCAGACCCGCGAGCAGCGCCTCGCGGAGTGGAACCAGAATCTCGAAAAGACCGTGCAGGACCGCACCGCCGAGCTGGCGAAAGCGGTCGGAGACGCCCAGGAGGCGCGCGAGTCCGCCGAGTCCGCGAACCGCACGAAGAGCGCCTTTCTCGCGAACATGAGCCACGAGTTGCGCACGCCGATGAATGCCATCATCGGCTACAGCGAGATGCTGGTCGAGGACGCGGAGGACGCCGGCCAGGAGGCCTTCGTGCCCGATCTCAAAAAAATCCACGCCGCCGGCCGGCATCTGCTGGCCTTGATCAACGACGTGCTCGACCTCTCCAAAATCGAGGCCGGGAAAATGACGCTCTACGTCGAGTCCTTCGACGTGCGCGCGATGCTCGACGACGTGGTGGCGACCATCCAGCCGCTCATCGAGAAGAATCACAACGTGCTCGACGTGCGCTGTCCGGACGATCCCGGCACGATGCGCGCCGACCTCACCAAGGTGCGGCAGACGCTTTTCAATCTCCTGAGCAATGCGGCAAAATTCACCGAGAACGGAACGCTCACCGTCGAGACGCGCCGCGAGACCGTGGACGGCGCGGAGCGGATGATTTTTACCGTGCGCGACACGGGCATCGGCATGACGCCCGCGCAACTGGGCAAACTTTTCCAGGCCTTCAGCCAGGCGGACGATTCCACCACCCGCAAATATGGCGGCACCGGCCTGGGCCTCGCGATCAGCAAAAAATTCTGCCGGATGATGGGCGGCGACATTGCCGTGGAAAGCGAATACGGCAAAGGCACCGCCTTCATTTTCTGGCTGCCCGTCGAGGTCGTCCCCGAGGGTGCGCCCGCCCGCCCGCCGCAGCCTGCAGCGGAGGCCGCGGAATTCACGGGTCGGCCCGTGGTGCTCGTCGTGGACGACGACCCGGCCGTTCGCGAACTCATGAGCCGCTCGCTGACGAAGGAGGGCTACGAGGTGCAGGTGGCGGCCGATGGGCGGGCCGGCCTCGAACTTGCCCGCGTCGCGAAACCCGCCGTGATCGTGCTCGACGTGCTGATGCCGGGAATGGACGGCTGGGCCGTGCTGTCGGAATTGAAAAACGACCCCGAGCTGCATTCCATCCCGGTGATCCTCGCCACGATGCTCGAGGAAAAGGAAATGGGATTCGCCCTCGGCGCCCAGGAATACCTCACGAAGCCCATCGAGCGGGAGCGATTGATTTCGGTGATCCGGCGCTATCGCGATCCGGCGGATGCGCGCGCCGTCCTGGTGGTCGAGGATGACCCCGGCACGCGGGAAATGATCCAGCGGATGCTCGAGAAGGAGAAGCTTGCGACGCGGTGCGCCGAAAATGGAAGAATCGCCCTCGAGCAGATCGAGCAGCAGATTCCCGCGCTTGTGCTGCTCGATCTGATGATGCCCGAGATGGACGGCTTCGAATTTTTGCGCGAGTTGCGAAAGCGGGTCGAATGGAGGGGAGTCCCCGTCATCGTGCTCACCGCGAAGGAACTCACGCCGGAGGATCGCAGCGCGCTGCTCGGAAAGGTGGAGAAGATTTTGCAAAAGGGCACGGCGAGCCGCGAGGATTTGCTGAAGGAGATTCGGTCGCTGGTCGGCCGGCGGGCTTGAATCCGAGCCGAAATCCAGCCGGACCATGAGCCTCCGCTTTACGAACGCCCGGCTTTGCCTGCCGGATGGAGTGATCCGCGAGGGCGGGCTGCGCGTGCGGGCCGGGAGGATCGCCGAAGTCGGCCCCCGGGTCGAACCGGAACCCGGCGAACAAGTGATCGACGCCGGCGGGCGGCTGCTTGCGCCCGGCTTCATCGACCTCCACGTGCACGGAGCGCTGGGCCGCGATGCCATGGAGTCCACGCCCCAGGCCCTCGAGACGATCTGCCGTTACCACGCAACGGGCGGCAGCACGGCGCTTGCGCTGACGACTGTCTGCGCTCCGTGGCGCGACATCGGGCGCGCGCTCGACGCGGTGCGCGGTTGGCGCGGATCTTCCGGCGCCACGGGCGCGCGTCTGATCGGCATGCACGTCGAGGGCCCGTATTTTTCGCCGGAGCGCCGCGGCGCGCACCGGCTGGAATTTCTGCGCGTCCCGGAACCCGGCGACATCGACCACTGGGTGCGTTACGCGGACGTGATCACGCAGATCACGCTCGCGCCCGAGCTGCCCGGCATGCGCGAGCTGATCCCGGCGCTGGTCGCGGCGGGCATTCGCGTGAGCGGCGGGCACAGCGACGCGTGGGACGAGGAGGCGCGGGCGGCATTCTCCGAAGGCATGCGGCAGGTCACGCACACGTTCAATTGCATGTCCTCCGCGCGGCGGCGCGGGCCATTTCGCGTGGCCGGCTTGCTCGAGGCCGCCCTCGCCGACCCGGACGTGATTTGTGAGGTGATCGCCGACGGGGCCCACGTCTCGCCCACGCTGCTGCGCATGCTCTGGCATGCGAAGGGTGCGGACGGGATCGCGCTCATCACCGACGCGACGGCGGGTGCGGGGCTTGCGAACGGCGCGGAATTTTTGCTTGGCGACGTGCAATGCCGCGTGGGCGATGGCGTGGCGTTCACGGCCGATGGGGCGGCGCTGGCCGGCAGCACGTGCCGGATGATCGACGGCATCCGCACGCTCGTCCTGGCGGTCGGTATGCCCCCCGGCGAGGCCGTGCGGACGGCGACGACCTCGCCCGCGCGCGCGCTGGGACTCGACAAGGAATGCGGTTCACTCGCGCCGGGGCTGCGCGCGGATCTCGTGCTGTTCGACGACGGGTTTCGCATGTGGCAGACATGGGTGGGCGGCCGGTGCGTTTTCGAGGGCCGCGGTTGAGCCCGGCTCTATTTCCACGACACAATCTGGTCGAGCAACTGGTAGGTCTGGAGGCCGCCCTTCGCCAGGGACCAGGCGATCACGCCGGTATGGATCATCGGCGCCGAGCCGCCACCCTCGTCGAAATCGCCTCCAGGATAAGGATCGCTGACGGTCCCGCGGTAGCCGGCATCGATCCGCACGTGATAGATGCCGCTTTCGGGCTTGCCGGGCTGGGGTCCCCAGGGGTCATACCAGATCCCTCGCGCGATGCCTGCGCGGGGGAGCGAGCCTTTGGCCTCCGGCGCCTCGAGGAAGACAACGCGGCGGGGGTTGAGCGCGTCGCCCGAGTTCGCGCCTTTCGGGACCGCCCGCAAGGCATAAAAAAGATCGCTGTTGTCCGTGCGGAAGGTCACCTCCGAGCCCTCCTGATCGGGCCGCACGGGATAGTGCCCATATTCGGTGTAGTAGGCATCGACCGCCTCCACGATCTCCCTCACATCGTGCGCGGCCTGGGTTCGCCGGGCGGCTTCCATCGCCCTCCCGGCCGCCGTGAGAAGCAGAGTCGCCAGCACAGCCAGGATGGCCACGACGGTGATCAACTCGATCACGGTGAACCCGGGCGGACGCGGATGGCGGACTCGGAAGGCTGGCGTCATGCATTCCTCGTGAGAAACTCGACCGGGCTCGAAAAAAATCCAATCCTCTCGCGTCGCGCAGGAAATTGAACGAATCACTCGCGCAGGTAGGGCGCGAGGCGGTCCGGACCTCCGAGGCTCGCCATTAGATAGATTTTCCCGCCGTCCCGCCATCCGGCGGTGATCAATCCATTCGTCTGTGAGAACTCGGGCTCGACCGACGCGGGCAAGCCGCGCAGCGATGGATGCTCCGTGACGAACAGCCAAAGCCCGGAGCCGTCCTTTTGGCGGAAGCACAGGAGCGACACGGGATTCGCGCCCCAACTCAAGGTCGCGCAACCGAGGAGCGGTGCGGATTTCAATGCGGCCGGCAGGACGTAGTCGGACGGGGATTGGTTGTTCGCGAGAAATTTCCGTGCGCGTTCGAGGTCCGGCGTCTCCAGGCCCATGGGATATTTTTTCGATACGAGCGCGGCCATGGACGTGCGGTAGTCGGCGAAGGTCGCGGGATGGCGTCGCTCCTGCAGCCAGAATGCAGCGACGGCAGCCAGGATCGCGACGGCGGCGGCGAGCTGGAGCATTTCGCGCCCGCTCCAGCGCGGCCTGTGGCTCGTCAGGATTTTCGCCGCGAGATCCTCGGGAACGGGAACATCCTTCAACTGGCTGCGGATGCCTTGATACAGCGCGTCCTGATTGCGCACCCACGCGGCGAGGTCCGGATCGCGCCGGGCCTGGGCCACCGCCTCGTGAAACGCCGGGTCGTGAAAGTCGATCCCCGGGCGGTAGGTTTTCAGGATTTCCCTGGCTTCCCGGCTCGTCATTTCGCACCTCCTTCCGACACGTTTGCCCCGGGAGATCCCGTCAGTTTTTCCAGTAACCGGGCCTTTCCGCGGGAAATGCGCGATTGCACGGTTCCAAGCGGGACTTCGAGGATCCCGGCAATTTCGCGGTAGGAATAGTCTTCGAGGTAATACAGCGCGAGGGGCGCCCGATGGCCGGGATCCAGCTCCTCGAGCGCCTTCAGGACCGCCTCGGAATCCAGCTTTGCGGCGGGATCGACGGAGGCATCCGGCAGCTCGCCCTGCGCCTCGGTGAGTTCGATTTCGGGGAAGCGCGTCTGGTGCCGGCATGCTTGCAGGAACAGCCGATGCAGCGTCGTGAAGAGCCAGCTCTTCGCGGAGCGCTGCTCGCGGAGCTGGGTCCCCTTTTTGGCCCAAATGTGAAAAGTTTCCTGCACGAGGTCTGAAGCTTCCGACGGATTGCGCACGAGGCTGAATGCAAAGTGATAGAGGTCGCGGTAGTGGCTCCGCACCAGGCATTCGAAATCCACGGAAGGAGACATACCAGAGTTTACAATCAGAGCCTTCGACGCGCGATTTGTTCCCTGCCGGTCGTTCGAGCCGAAGCGCGAATCCCCGGCCGGGCGAAATTTTTTTCCCCGGGTTGGAACAATCGCACTCCGCCGCGCATCACGTCGGGGAACCCATCATTCAAATGAACTCCATCGATATTGACAGCAAAGAGCAAGAGTCCCCGCATCTCATGTCGAGCCCGCTGGGCCGCCGGTCCTTCGTCAAGGGATTGGGCCTGGCCGGCGTGGCGCTGCTGCCGGCCGGCGGGCTGGTGCTAAGCGCCGGCGAGGCCCTCGCGGGCGATCGAAGCCGGCGGATCACGCAGGGCGACGTCGCCATCCTCAAATTCCTCGCGGCCGCCGAGCTCCTCGAGACCGATCTCTGGCAGCAATACCTCGAGCTGGCTGCGGGCAACAAACCCTTCCGGGACGCGCTGGAAGTCCTCGACGAGGACATGGGCGAATACATCGAAGGCAACACCAACGATGAGATCAGCCACGCGGCGTTCATCAACGGCTTCCTCGAATCCGTCGGCGAGCAACCCGTTAATCTCGACGCCTTCCGCACCCTGCCCAGCAGCCCGGCGCACGGGGCCGTTCAACGGGGCCGGCTGACGAATCTGGGCAAACTCACCGTGGACACGAGCTGGTATCGCCGCTACCGGAGCGCGGGCAATCCCGATTTCGGCGATCACTTCGCGCAGGCGGTCCGCATCGTGGACCGGCCGGCCATTCCGCTGCACGACGGCAATTCCTCCATGCAGATTCAGGCCATCGCCAACACGGCCGCCTTTCACTTCGGGACGATCGAGCAGGGTGGCTCCAGCCTCTACGCATCGCTCGCCGTCCGCGCGACCAATCTCGACGTGCTCCGCATTTTGCTGAGCATCGGCGGCACCGAGGTTTTCCATTTTGCCATCTGGGACGACCTGGCGGGCAATGCGCCGCCGTTGAACACCGGCGACGGCCTGGTTTTCCCGAACCTCAACGCCGATCCGGGCACGCAAACCGCGAAGGTCATGCCAAGGCCGTGTAAATTCCTCAACGCGAATCTGCCGCATTGTTCGGTCATCCGTCCGATCAAGCCGGGAAACGCCGGCGCGGTGGCGGCGGCATCCGGGTTGACTCGATCCGGGCTGTTCTCCGGGCAATCCCAGCAATTCTTCCAGACATTGAACGCGCTGGCGGTGGCCGCGGACTCGGCTCACAGACGCTAGGCGGGCGGCAGTCGGGAATATCGGCGACGGCAGGCTGGAAGCCCGCGCCGTCGCCGGTTACATGTCGCGCATGGGCGAACGAAGCGGCATCGGCTGGCTGACCTGCACGTCGGTCGTGATCGCGAACATGGTCGGCACCGGCATCTTCACGAGCCTCGGCTTTCAAGTGGCCGTCCTGCCCTCCGCGCCGGTGATCCTGCTGCTGTGGGTGATGGGCGCAGGGTTCGCCCTCTGCGGCGCGCTTTGTTACGCCGAGCTGGCCGCCGCGCTGCCCCGCTCGGGCGGCGAATACAATTTTCTGAACTACATCTACGGGCGAGAGATCGGGTTTATGGCGGGTTTTGTCTCCGCGACGGTGGGCTTTGCCGCGCCGGTCGCGCTGGCAGCGATGGCCTTCGGCGAGTATTTGCACGCGGCCGTTCCGGCTGTCCAGCCGCTGGTCGCATCGACAGTCGTGGCGATTGCGGTGACCGGCGCGCACCTCGTCACCGTGGAATCGAGCATGGTTTTCCAGAACTGCCTTACCGTGCTCAAGCTCACCGTGCTCGCGACGCTGATCGCAAGCGGATTCGTGATCGGGCCGACGGTCGAGGGAACTTTTGCGACGCGGCCTGCCGATGCGGCGCTGCTGTTTACCACGCCCTTCGCGGTGTCGCTGATGTATGTGATGTATGCCTACTCGGGCTGGAACGCCTCGACCTACATCATCGGCGAAGTGCGCAATCCCTCGCGCGATGTGCCGTGGTCGCTCATCGCGGGCACGACTTTCGTCGGGTTGCTCTATCTCGCGGTCAACGCAGTGTTCCTCAAAACCGTGCCGCTCGCGACCTTGAGCGGACAGCTCGATGTCGGGCATCTCGCGGGCGCCGCGATCTTCGGGCCGCGCGGCGGGCGCATCCTCTCCGGCTTCATATGCGCCGGCCTGGTCTCCGCGATCAGCGCGATGACGTGGGCCGGGCCGCGCGTGGCCGCGACGATCGGCGAGGATTTTGCCACGCTGCATTTCCTCGCGCGCCGCACGCGCGGCGGCATCCCGGCGAACGCGGTGGTGCTCCAGCTCGCGCTCGTGCTGGGCCTGCTCTGGACCGCGACCTTCCAAAGCGTGCTGCTCTACACGCAATTCGCGCTCGTTGTTTGCGGATTGCTGGCCGTGCTCGGGGTGATCGTGCTGCGCGTGCGCGAGCGGAACCTCGCGCGGCCGTTCCGTTGCTGGGGCTATCCGGCCACGCCGCTGCTCTTCGCGGCGACGGGAGTCTTTACGCTCGTCTATACGGCGAGGGAACGTCCCTGGCAGGCGGCGGCGGGCATCGGCACGCTCGCTCTCGCGCTGGCCATCTATCGAGCCGGCCGCTGGATGCGTGGCAAATCGCGCCGGGCATAGTATTCTGCCGCTGATGAAAGCCTCGCGCCCGGCCCTGCTTGCCGGACTTTTCCTTGCCGCCGCGGCATCGGCCCAGGTTCCGACGCTCCCGGGATCCACGCCCAACGACGAGGCGCGCTTCCTCTCCGGCCTGCGCGTGGCGGCGGGTTCGCCGCTTGAGGCGTGGCAGCGCACGCCGGAATACCTCGACCACGCGCGCGCGTATGCGACGACGTGGCGGAAGTTCGACAACCGTTATTTCGGAAAAATGCGCGCATTCGCCGCGAGGGAACTCGCTCCGCGCATCGGCTCCCCGCAGGCTCTCTATTACCTTTTCTCCGGCCCGGATTTTATCAACGCCTACGCGCTCTTCCCGGACGTGCCCGTTTACATCCTCGTCGGCCTGGAGTCGGTCGGCTCCATCGTCCCGCCCGAGCAGCTCGATGCCGCGCGGTTGCAGGCGGGCCTCGCGAATCTGCGCCAGTCCACGTCCGTGACTCTACAGTTCGGCTTCTTCATCACGAAGGACATGAAGGTCGATCTGGAGCACACGGATTTCAAAGGCGTCCTGCCCATTATCGAGTCGTTCATCGCGCTGGGCGGCGGGGAAATTCTCGGCGTCGAACCGTTCAGCCCAGGCGGTGGATTGCCGGGGGTCCTCATCCATTTCCGCAAACATCCGACGGCTCCCGAGCAGAGCGTCTATTATATCCGGGCCGATCTTTCGGACGACGGGATGAAGTCCCGCCCCGCGCTCTTCGCATGGATGAGCCGCTTCAGCCCCGCGGTGTCCTACCTCAAAGCCGCGTCGTATCTCCTGCACGAGCCGTATTTTTCCCGCGCGCGCAGCTTCCTCCTCGACCGGAGCGTGGCCATCCTGCAGGACGACTCCGGCCTGCCACTGCGCACCTTTGTTGGCACAGGCCCGTGGCAGATCACCTTCTTTGGCAGGTATGCCGGCACGCTCGATCTCTTCAAAAAATACGTGCAGCCCGACCTCGCGCAGGCCTACCAGAACGGCGCGCAGCCGCTCGATTTCGGCACCGGTTACAAATGGCGGCTCGGCGAGTCGAATCTCATGCTCGCCGTGCGCCAGGCCGCTCCTCCCCGCGCGGAGCCCGCGGCCGGCGCCGCGCCGTATTGAGGATCGCGCGGAGAACCCGGTGCGCTACAACCTCCCCGGCAGGATCGCCTCGAAGACGGTCTCCCCGCCCCTGCCGGAACCGGGCCGTGGCTCCATGTCGAGTTCGCGATAGGCGCGCTCGAGCGCTTCGGGGTCGTTCCGCAGCTCGGGAAAGATGTGCGCGAGCCGCTGCTTCACCCAATGCTTCGCCGCGCGGCGGTCGATGGGATGCAGCGGCTTCTCGCCGCCCAGTTTCCGCCGGAAAAACTCGATGATGCCCGAGCTCATTGGTCGGAAATCTCGCTGGAAATGCCGCGCGGAGAAAGCACGAATTTGGTTTATTGCGCCGGCTTCATGGGAGGGATGCCCGCCTCATCGCCCGGGGCCGATGGTTGGGTCGCGGACTCCGCCGGGGTCGCCGCCACGGCCGGTGCGGCGACCGGAGTCGGGCTCGGCGTGGCATTCGGATCGTAGTGAAACGTCCAGTTTGTGACGGCCTTGCGCCCCCCGGCACGGGCGCTCACGATCACGGTGACATCGCTTTCGCGCAGCCGCTGGTGCATCGGGTAGCTGAGCAATTGCGACGGCGCATCGTAGGTTGCGGGCACAAGGCCGAAGCCGCTGATGCGCATTTCCACGCTCTTCGGATCGACAGCGCCGAATGTGGCGAGGTTGATTTTGAGCGTCGGCTTGGGATCCGAGATCGTCTCTCCCTGCATCGGCTCGGTAATAACGCCAGCCGCCGGCGCAATACTGACTTCTGCGCCGTTGGCGGCGCTGCCGGCGAAGTTAACGGCGGCCGCAAAGATTTGCGGGTTCGTGGACGTGATGGCGTAGCGCCCGATCGTGGCGGGATCGCCCGTGCAGTGCAGGTGCTGGCCATAAACCGTGAAGGCGGCCTCGTAGCCGTTTTCCATGGCGACTTTCTTCACCTCATCGTTGTAGTTGCCGTAGGGATACGCGAGCGTCCGCACCTTGATGCCGAGTTTTTCCTCGAGCATTTTCTTGGATGTGCCGAGCTCGTTCTCGAGCCACTGGTGGTATTGCTCTTCGCTCTTGCCCTGCTTCGAGCGGAGGTTGCTGTGCGAGACGGTGTGGCACGCGATATCGACACCGGCATCGCGCATTTCGGCGAGCTGCTCCCACGTCATCGACTTGCCGCCGGACTTCGGACCGCCCTTCACGTAGTCTGTGTAGATATACATCGTGAACGGGTAGCCGAACTTCTTGAGGATCGGCCAGGCGACCTCGTAGCCGGAGAGATAGCCATCGTCGATGGAGAGGACTGCGGAAGGATTGGGGAGGTTTTTCTCTCCGCGCCGCCATGCGAGGAAGTCATCCATAGAGACGATGGTAATGCCCTTGTCCTTCAAGGTTTGCATCTGCTGCTCGAACTCGGCGGGCTTGATGCCGAGACCGTCTTTTGTGGGATTCTCCTCGAAGCGGTGGTAGCAGAAGACGATCGCCTGGATGGAGGGGTCTATCGCCACCGGCGTGGGCGTGGGAACTGGCGTCGGAACCGGTATCGGCGTGGGCGTCGCCGCGGGTGCGGGCGTCGGAGTCGGCGTCGGCTTTTTCAGCTTCGGCAGTTTGTCGCAGCCGCAGAGTGCGAGTGCGGTGCAGAGAAAAAGGGCGCGGAACTTCATGAATCGTTGAAATCGTCCATAAGGAGCTCCTTTGCAACTACGGCTCCAGGCCGACCGCGCGGAATTTGGCCTCGACGTGTTTGAAATGATGGCCGAGCGCGCAGGCGTCGGCGACGTCCGCGGGGCTAAGCTGCGCGGCGACCTCCGGCTCCTCGGCCAGCGTCCGCGCGAGCGGGATTTTTTCCTTCCACGTCCGCATGGCGGCCCGCTGCACGGCCTCGTAGGCTGTCTTGCGTTCGAGGCCTTTTTCGGTGAGGCGCAGCAGCGCGCCCTGGCTCGCGTAGAGGCCGCCGGTCAGCTCGAGATTGCGCCGCATGTTTTCCGGATAGACGAGCAGGCGGTCCACGAGCGTCGCGAGGGTGACGAGCATGTAATCGAGCAGGGTGCAGGAATCCGGCAGGATGATGCGCTCGACCGAGCTGTGGCTGATGTCGCGCTCGTGCCAGAGCGCCACGTCTTCGAGCGCGGCGCCGGCGTTGTTGCGGATCACGCGGGCGAGGCCGCTCAACCGCTCGCCGGTGATCGGGTTGCGTTTGTGCGGCATGGCGGAGCTGCCTTTCTGGCCAGGGCTGAAATATTCCTCGACCTCGAGCACCTCGGTGCGCTGGAGGTGGCGGAACTCCGTGGCCCAGCGGTCGATACTCGACGCCACGAGCGCCAGCGTCGTCATGAACTCCGCATGGCGGTCGCGCTGGACGATCTGCGTGGAAATCGGCGCGGGCTTGAGATGCAGCCTCTCCATCACAAACGCCTCGACGCGCGGGTCGAGGTGCGCATGCGTGCCGACGGCGCCGCTCACCTTCCCGACGCGCACGCGCTCGCGGGTCTGCTCGAGCCGCTCGATGGCGCGGCCAAATTCGTCATACATGAGCGCGAGCTTGAGGCCGAAGGTGATCGGCTCGGCATGGATGCCATGGCTGCGGCCGATCATCGGCGTGAATTTGTGCTCCTCGGCGCGGCGGGCGATGGCGGCGCGCAGGGCGTGCAAATCGGCGAGCAGGCGCACGCAGGATTCGTTCATCTGCACGGCGAGCGTGGTGTCGAGCAGGTCGGAGGAGGTGAGGCCCTGATGCACCCAGCGGGCCTCGGGGCCGATCTTCGAGGCGACGTTTTCGAGAAAGGCGATGACGTCGTGGTTCGTCCGCTTCTCGATCTCGAGCACTTCGTCGAGATCGAAGGCGCCGCGCGCGCGGATCGCCTCGGCGTCGGCCTTGGGGATGTGGCCCAGCCCGGCCATCGCCTCGCACGCGAGGGTTTCGATTTCGAGCCAGATTTCGAGTTTGCGCTGCTCGCTCCACAGAGCGCGCATTTCCGGGAGACTGTAGCGTTCGATCACGCGGCGGTTCTAACGCAGGCCCGCGGCGCAGACCAAAGCAAAATGCCGCACGCGATCCTTCTGCCGGGGAGAACGCGGAGGGCGGCGCCGGGATTGCCCGGGGCCGCCCTCGCGGTTGCGGTGAGAAAGGGTCAGTGGCTGGGCATCGGCGCGAGCTTCAGTTGTTTGCGCGTCCCATGGTCGCAAATGGAAATGCGACCGCTGGCGATCATGTCGGCGACGGCGGCCACGGTCTCCCTGCTGTCCTTCGCACAGGAGTTCACGATGGCGACGAGCTGGCCGAGGGAAAGCTGGTGGGTGTTGATTCTGCGATAGCGGTTCTTCATGGTTTTGCCTCCTATTGAGGTTACGCAAATGTGACAGGGCTTGGATCACCCCTGTTCAAAAATTCCTCGCGATTTCTCCCCTAGCGGGGCGTCGGAACTTCCGCCGAGGCCGTGAAGGGCGGCACCACGAGGCCGCCCGAAACAATGAGCTTGGACGCCTCCTCGAAGGTGAGCGAGCACTCGATGATGCGCTCGGCGGGCACGGCGACGACGAAGCCGGCCAGCGGGTTCGGAGCCATCGGCAGGAAGACCAGGGTGAACCGGCGCTGGAGGCGCGGCTCGAAGTATTGCCCGGTGACGAAGCCGATGAGCAGCGAGCCCTCCGAGGGATACTCGAGATACACGACGCGTTTCGTCTGCGCGCCGGACTTGATCATGCGGAAGGAATCGAGCATCTGCTTCACCGCGCCGTAGAGCGGCGCGATGAGCGGCACGCGCATCAGCACAGCCTCCGCGCGCTCGATGATCCGCTGGCCCAGGACATGCGCGGCCATGAAGCCGACGGCGATCAGCAGCAGGACGGTGGTGCAAAAATTCAGCAGCGTGCTGTTCGTCACGCCGAGCGTCGTCCAGAGCGGCTCGCTGATTTTTGCGATGAAGCCGTAGCCCAGCCAGAGCACCCACAGTGTGACGATGAGCGGCACCGTGATGACGATGCCGGTGAGCAGGCGGCTCCAAAGCAGCCGCACCACGTAACGGGCTCGCTCGGTGGGCTCTGGAATCATAACCTCAATGCGGCAGAAACTTCAGCGCGAAAAGGCCGGCGATCAAGAGCACGAAACACGCGAGCAGCACCCAGTCGAGATACTTCTCGAGGAAGGGCTTCACCGCCTCCCCGAATGCGCGCACCATCCCCGCGAGCAGGAAAAATCGGGCTCCGCGGCTGATGATCGCCGCGACCACGAGCGTCGGCAGGGATACGTGGCAGGCCCCGGCGCTGATCGTGATGAGCTTGAACGGAATGGGCGTGAGGCCCTTCACCATGATGATCCAGAAGCCGTATTGCTGGTAGAGCGCGCTCATTTTCTCGAACCGCTCGGGCGTGAATCCGGGAATCCAGTGGAAGAAGAATCCCGAGACGGCGTGCCACAAATAGAGGCCGATCGTCCAGCCGGCGATCGCGCCGAGCACGGAGGCAACCAGGCACCAGAACGCATAGACGAACCATTTCTTCGGACGGGCGAAGCACATGGGCAGCAGCAGCGCGTCGGGCGGGATCGGGAAGAACGACGCCTCGGCGAACGAAATGACGAACAGCGCCGGAATGGCATAGCGCGTGCCGGCCCAGTGAAGCGTCCAGTAGTAAAGCTTGCGCAGCGGGTTGCGCGTGCGACGGGCCAGCTCCATGGCGATGGCAGGCTCGGCGACGACTTCGGTATTCATGCGAAGCGAAGGGAGCAGATTCGGCCCGGCGCGGCAATGGGGAAGTCCGCCGGGGCGGCAGGGATCCCCCGTGGAATGTTTGGCCGCCGCGCGGATTTGCAATTATTGGAGTTGGAAGGCTCCCTGGCGCCACCTAGCGTGCTGGCAACCCGAAATGTTGACGGCTTATCACGCCAAGTATTTCGCTTACGAGCTTACCAAGCGGTGTTCGTCGGACAGTCTTGAAAAGCTGGCGGGAGCGGTGGCGGGTGCCCAAGTTGACCTCAACCCCCACCAAGTCGATGCGGCCTTGTTCGCGTTTCAGTCACCGCTCTCGAAAGGCGCGCTGCTCGCGGATGAAGTCGGCCTTGGAAAGACCATCGAAGCCGGGCTCGTGCTCTCGCAGAAATGGGCGGAGCGGAAGCGGCGCATCCTGGTCATCACACCGTCGAATCTGCGGAAACAATGGTATCAGGAATTGACCGAGAAGTTCTTTCTCCCGTGCCGCATCCTCGAAACGAAGTCCTACAACGCCACGATTCGCGCCGGAAATCTGCGCCCGTTTGAGGGAGCGGACATCATCATCTGCTCCTACCAGTTCGCGAAGGGCAAAGCGGACAGCATCAGCAACATCGCGTGGGATCTCGTCGTCATCGACGAAGCGCACCGCCTGCGGAACGTCTATAAGCCGTCCAACGTCATCGCGAACACGCTCAAGCTCGCGCTGAACAACGCGCCCAAGTTGCTCCTCACCGCGACGCCGCTGCAAAACTCGCTGCTCGAACTCTACGGCCTCGTTAGCTTCATCGACGAGCACACGTTTGGTGATCTCAAGAGCTTCCGCGATCAGTTCACCAATCTCAGTCAGGAGCAGGTTTTCCAGACGCTAAAGGCCCGGCTGAAGCCCGTCTGCCACCGGACCCTCCGCCGGCAAGTGCTCCCCTACGTTCGCTACACGCGGCGTCATCCGATGGTGCAGCCGTTCACCCCGGAAGAAAGCGAGGACCGGCTCTACAATCTCGTCTCCGACTACCTGCGCCGCGACAATCTCCAGGCGCTTCCGCCGAGCCAGCGTTCGCTGATGACCCTCGTCCTGCGCAAGCTACTCGCTTCCTCCACCTACGCCATCGCCGGCGCGCTCGAAACCATCGGCAAGCGTTTGCGCGACAAAATCCGCGACCAGCCGCCCGCGCAGCCGCTCGAAGACGAACTCGACGAAGACTACGAGGCGCTCGACGAAACCGCCGAGGAATGGCCGGACGAGGGCGAAGCCGAGCCGCTTTCCGCCGAGGACCGCGCCGCCATTCAGCAGGAGGTGAATGACCTCGATGGCTTCAGTCAGCTTGCGCTCTCGATCGAGCAAAACGCCAAGGGCAAGGCGTTGCTTGTCGCCTTGGATCGCGCCTTCGCCGAGGCGCATCGATTGGGCGCGGCGCGCAAGGCGATCATCTTCACCGAATCCCGCCGCACGCAAAGCTACCTGCTCCGCGTGCTCGCCGATAGCCCGTTTCGCGACGGCCTCGTGCTCTTCAACGGCTCGAACAACGACGACCGCTCGAAGCAGATTTACGCGGATTGGGTCAGCCGCCACGCGGGCACCGACCGCATCAGCGGCTCGCGCTCGGCGGACATGCGCTCGGCGCTCGTCGATTACTTCCGCGAGGAAGGCCAGATCCTCATCGCCACCGAGGCCGGCGCGGAGGGCATCAATCTCCAGTTCTGCTCGCTCGTCGTGAACTACGACCTCCCGTGGAATCCGCAGCGCGTCGAGCAGCGCATCGGCCGCAGCCACCGCTACGGTCAGCAGCACGACGTCGTCGTGGTGAATTTCCTCAACCAGAACAACGCCGCCGATCAACGCGTCTTCCAGCTCCTGTCCGAGAAATTCAAACTCTTCGAGGGCGTCTTCGGCGCGAGCGATGAAGTCCTCGGGACCATCGAGTCCGGCGTCGATTTCGAGAAGCGCATCGCCGACATCTACCAGCGCTGCCGCCGCCCGGAGGAAATCGGTGTCGCCTTCGATCAGCTCCAGCTCGAACTCAGCCTCGAAATCAACGAGGCCATGACGAAGACCCGGCAGCAGTTGCTCGAAAACTTCGACGACGAAGTTCGCGAGAAATTGAAAGTGCGCGACGAAGCCTCGCGGGCCTATCTCAACCGCTTCGAGCGCCTGCTCATGCAACTCACCCGGCAAGAGCTTGGGTCACACGCCGAGTTCCTCAACGACTCCTCGTTTCGGCTGCACTCGTGCCCGTTCGAGGGCGACATCCCGCTCGGCCTCTACGAACTCCCGCGCCGCACCGGCGAGGCGCACGTTTTCCGTCTCCAGCACCCGCTCGCCGAAGCGCTCATCGCGCAGGCCAAGGATCGCTCGCTGCCCGTGGCCGAGCTGCGCTTCCACTACGAGGAGCACGAGGGCAAAGTCACCGTGCTCGAACCGCTCCGCGGCAAAACCGGCTGGCTCACGCTTTCGCTATTCACCGTCGAATCACTCGACCAGGCAGAAGACCATCTCATCTTCGCGGCGGCGACGGATGGTGGCGAAACCTTGGAGCAAGAAGCCGCCGCCCGCCTCCTCACGCTGCCTGCCGAGGTAAAACCGCAGATTGACGCAGATGAACGCAGATTTTCAGGAGAAGGAATCTGCGAAAATCTGTGTGAATCGGCGGTTGAAAGTCTCCGCGCACTCACCAGCCAGCGCCAGCAATCCATCCAGCGCGGCATCTCGCAGCGCAACGCCGCGGTCTTTGAGGCTGAGGCCGAGAAGCTCGAAG
Source organism: Terrimicrobiaceae bacterium (assembly GCA_028713285.1). Lineage (GTDB taxonomy): Bacteria > Verrucomicrobiota > Verrucomicrobiia > Chthoniobacterales > JAATET01 > JAATET01. The sequence goes on along the minus strand of JAQTOP010000023.1, from coordinate 15,081 downwards.
GCTGGTCCGACGACCTCAAGCTCGGCCTTGAACGAGAGATCAAGGAACTCGACCGCCAGATCAAGGAAGCGCGCCGCGCCGCGACCACCGCTCTCTCGCTGGAGGAAAAGCTCGCCGGGCAAAAGCAAATCCGCGCCTTGGAAAGCCAGCGGAATGCGAAGCGCAAATCACTCTTCGAGGCGCAGGATCAGGTGGATCGCCAGCGCGAAGAACTCATCGCCGCCATCGAGGGCAAGCTCGCGCAGAAGACATCGCTTTGCCCCCTCTTCATCGTAAGGTGGCATTTGCAATAATCTCCCGGCCGCCACTACAACCATGCCTTCCATGATCACCGAATTGCGCATCGAGAACTTCAAGAGCTTCGGCTCCGGAATGTCCCCGCTCGCGCTGTGTCCGCTGAACTTCATCGTCGGCGCCAATGCGTCCGGCAAAACGAACCTCATCTCCGCGCTGCGCTTCCTCAAGATCGCCATGCTCCAAAGCGTCGAGGTGGCGGCCAACGAATACGGCGGAACCGGGGAGGTGCGGAACAAAATCCTGCGCGAGCGCGATACGCCGAAGCCGCTCCGCATCACGTTGCGGGTGAAAGTGCCCACGGGGCGCTTTCGTAGCAGGCAGGGAGTCATCTATTCCATTTCCAGTTACCACTACCGGGTGGAGATCGACTTGCGCGCGAGCGATGGCGTCCCCGTCGTTCTCTCGGAACACCTCGATGCGGAACTTGCGCTTCCGAACAAGGAAACCGCCACCTTCCAACTCAATCGCTCGCGCGAGTCCTTCACCGTGCTCGATCCGTTGTCCGATCCCGACGCGCGGAAGCACGCCATCGAGGAAGACGACTCCACGCGCCTCGTCGCGGGCAGCAGTTTCATCGGCCCGGTCGTCGGGCGCTTCCGTCGCTTCATCGAGCGTTGGTCGTTCTTCAACATCAATCCCGATGTCGTCCGGCAGGCCAGCAAGGATGTCGTGGACCCGGACTTGGGTGAAGCCGGCGAAGCTCTCGCCACCATCCTTCATCGGATGGAGAAAAGTGGAAACGGCGGCATCAATAACCTTATCCAAGGGCTGCGCGGCGCGGTTCCCTCGTTCAAAGGCGTTCGCTCCCGTCCGCTGGAGGTGGAGGGCAAACGCACTTTTCAGATCATCGAGGAACGTCTTCGTGCTGGCATCAATCCCCGTGCCGCGTCCGATGGCACCGTTCGTCTCCTCGCGCTCATGGTCATCGTCTATTGGTCCGCCGAGCGCGCCAGCCTCGTCGCCATCGAGGAGCCGGAAACCGGCCTGCATCCGCATCTCGCGCGCAACGTCGTCGAGCTGTTGCGCACCGCCTCGACACACAGCCAGGTGCTCGCCACCACGCACAACCCCGATTTCCTCGACGAACTCGAACCCTCCGAAGTGATCCTTTGCGACAAGGAGGACGGTATCACCAAAGTGCGGCAGGCATCCGCCGTGGCGGAGGTGGATTCGTTCCGCAAACACTTCCGCCTCGGTGAACTTTGGGAGCAAGGCACGTTGGGAGGGATTCCATGACCATCGGCGTCGGCGTCGAAGGGCCTTCCGATTACCAATTCTGGGACAAGGTTCTCCACAAACATTTCCGCGGCCACCGCTTCGATGTCCGCAACATGAAGAACCGCGACAAGCTCATCCGCGAAACGCCCCGCTTGATCGAGAGCTTCTGCGATTGCCACTACGCCGCCGGCTTCACCCTCGTGGATATGGACGACGATCCTTGCGTCACGGCGGTGTTGGAGCTTTTCGACGACGCCGTGCGCGCCGTCGCCCGAGTGGGCGAGCGTGCGGCCCGCTCCTTCCATGTGTGCGTCGCCATCAAGGAGATTGAATCGTGGTTTCTCGCGGACGCCGCAGCCATCCAGTCCGTCATGCCGGGCTGTGAGTGGGCCGGGCCGGAGGATACCCGCAGCGTGGCCAAGGGACGGCTTCGCAGGCTCTACAAGACCCACTTTGGGCAGCACGCCTCGTTCAATGAAATCGCCTTCGCCAAGGACATCGCTCCAAAGTTCAGCCCCGCCCGCGCGCAACCGCACTCGACATCCTTCCGCTATTTCTGGGGCACACTCGAACAGCGAGTGCGGCACGGCGCATGAGTAAGAAACAGAAACTAGAACTGACCTGGATCGGAAAGGAGAACCGGCCAAAGCTGGAGCCGCGCATCCTGCTCGAAGACCCGGCCAAGTCGTATCACGCCAAGCATCGCGTCACCGACGGCGACCTTTTCGACAACCGGCTCATCCACGGCGACAATCTACTCGCCCTCAAGGCGCTGGAGCAGGAGTTCTCGGGTAAGATGAAGTGCATCTTCATTGATCCGCCTTACAACACGGGCAGCGCTTTTGAGCACTACGACGACGGAATTGAGCATTCGCTTTGGTTATCCCTAATGCGACCACGCATTGAGCTGATTCATAAGCTACTCGCTCCAAATGGCTCACTTTGGATCACGATCGACGACAATGAGTGCCATTACCTCAAAGTGATGTGCGATGAAATTTTCGGCCGTACTAACTTCGTAGCGTCAATGGTGTGGGAGAAGGATAGCGGTCGAAAAAATGACACCGATATTTCTTCCTCTCACGACTACGTTTTACTCTATGCGAAAGAGAAGGAGGTGTGGCGGAAGACGCGCAACCTACTTAAGAGAACTGAACAGCAGCTCGAGCGTTATCAAAATCCCGACAACGATCCTCGTGGCCCTTGGAGGCAAGGCGCTGACGGAACGGCAAAGAGCGGAGGAGAAAGCCTGCGCTACCCTATTACGTTACCGTCGGGACGGACGGTCACTCCGCCGAGTGGTAACTTTTGGCGCTTTAGCAAACAGACTTTCGAGGCAGCGCTTGCTGACAAGCGGGTATATTTCGGGAAAGACGGCAACAGACTGCCGATCATCAAGAAGTTCCTTTCCGACATCAAAGACGGTATCGTTCCTAAGACTTGGTGGTCAGCAGACGAAGTAGGCTCGAATCAGGAAGCGAGACGTGATCATCTACGCAAACTCCTCCCAGACATTGAACCATTCGCTACACCTAAGCCGGAGCGGCTGCTTCAGCGAATTCTACAAATAGCCACGGATCGAGGCGACTTGGTGCTCGACTCGTTTGCGGGCTCAGGAACGACGGGTGCGGTCGCGCAGAAAATGGGGCGGCGCTGGATCATGGTCGAAGTCGAGGGAACCGCCGACACGCATATCGTTCCGCGCTTGAAGAAGGTCATTGATGGCGCAGACTCCGGTGGCATCACCGAAGCCGAGGGTTGGAAGGGCGGTGGCGGCTTTCGTTACTACAACCTCGCGCCTTCGCTGCTGGAGAAAGACAAGTGGGGCAACTGGGTCATTAACCGGCAATACAACGCCGCAATGCTCGCCGAGGCGCTGTGCAAACTGGAGGGCTTCAACTATGCGCCAAGTGACGCGATCTACTGGCAGCACGGCCACTCGACGGAGCGGGATTTTCTCTACGTGACGACCGCGCAACTCGGCCACGAGCAGCTCGCGCAGCTCAGCGATGAAGTGGGGTCGGAGCGTTCGCTGCTCGTGCTCTGCCCCGCCTTCCGCGGCAAGACCGACCGCTACGAAAACCTGACGGTGAAGAAGATTCCCAAGCAGGTGCTCAGCCGCTGCGAGTGGGGCCACGACGACTACAGCCTCGACGTGGAGAACCTGCCCAAAGCGCCACCCAAGGCCGGGCAACAAGACCTTTTTTAACCGCAGATTTACGCAGATGAACGCAGATTCAAAACATCGAGACCCGGAGACGTTCGCCATCATCGGCGCGGCGATGGAAGTGCATCGGGAATTAGGCGGCGGCTTTTTGGAGGCAGTTTATCAGGACGCACTGGCGGTCGAGTTCGCCTCCCGGCGCATTCCGTTCGAGCGCGAGAAACTCCTGCAAGTTCGCTACAAAGGAGGCGTTCTGCCGAGCTTCTACAAGGCAGATTTTGTCTGTTTCGGGACGGTTCTCGTGGAGTGCAAGGCGATCCAGGAAATCGGCCCGATCGAACAGGCCCAAGTCCTCAACCATCTGCGCATCACCGGCCTGCAACGCTCCATCATCGTCAACTTCTCGCCCCGCTCGCTGGAGTATAAACGCCTGGTTCATTCCGGCTCCTCCATCTGCGAGAATCAGCGGGAATCTGTGGTTCAAACAGACGTGTCCCTATGAACCGCCACGTCAACGCCATCGCTGGCCGCCTCAGCCTTCGCCCGCCCCAGCGGCGTTCGCTCGAAATCCTCGACCGCATCACCGAAATCGCGCCGCCGAAAAAAGGCGCGAGCGTGACAGCAGCGCTGGATGCGATCCGCAGCGAGTTTCCGAGCGTCACCGATTTCGAGCGGGAGTTTCCGTCGCTCTGCTTCGCGCTGGCGACGGGCGTAGGCAAGACGCGGCTGATGGGCGCCTTCATCGCCTACCTCCACCTCGCCCACGGGCTGAACAATTTCTTCGTCCTCGCGCCGAACCTGACGATCTACAACAAGCTCATCGCCGACTTCACCCCGAACACGCCGAAGTATGTCTTCAAGGGCATCGCGGAGTTTGCCATCGACACGCCGGAGATCATCACGGGCGACAACTACGAGGGGAAGGCGGGCACGCTTTTCGACCAGGTGCTGCGCTGCAAGGTGAACATCTTCAACATCTCGAAGATCAACTCCGAGGTGCGCGGCGGAAAGTCACCGAAGATCAAGCGGATGGCCGAATACATCGGCGAAAGCTACTTCGAGTATCTCGCCGGACTGAGCGACCTCGTGCTGCTCATGGACGAGTCGCACCGCTACCGCGCCTCCTCCGGCGTCCGGGCGATCAACGAACTCAAGCCGGTGATCGGACTGGAGCTGACGGCCACGCCTTTCGTGGAAGGCCCGCGCGGGCCGGTGGCTTTCAAGAACATCATTTTCGATTACGCCTTGGGCAAGGCGTTGGCCGATGGCTTCGTGAAGGAACCGGCCGTGGTGACGCGGAAGAACTTCAACCCCGCCGGCATGTCGCCCGAGGAAATCGAGCGCCTCAAGCTGGAGGACGGCGTGCGCCTGCACGAGCAGGTGAAAGTGCAGCTCGAAACTTACGCGCGCGAAACCGAACAGCAAATCGTGAAGCCCTTCGTGCTCGTGATCGCGCGGGACATCACGCACGCGGCACAGCTTCTCACGCTGATCCAGTCGGAAGGGTTCTTCGAGGGACGTTACAAGGAGCGCGTGATCCAGGTGGACTCCAGCAAGACGGGCGCGGAGGAAGACGAGATGGTCGAGCGTTTGCTCAAAGTGGAGCACGCCGACGAGCCCACGGAGATCGTGATCCACGTGAACATGCTCAAGGAGGGCTGGGACGTGACGAACCTCTACACCATCGTCCCGCTGCGCGCGGCGAACGCCCGCATCCTCATCGAGCAATCCATCGGACGCGGCCTGCGCTTGCCCTACGGCAAACGCACCGGCGTCGCCGCCGTGGACCGCCTGAACATCGTCGCGCACGACCGCTTCCAGGAAATCGTCGAGGACGCGAAGAAGTCGGACTCGCCGATCCGCCTGCAGACGCTGGTGCTCGATCCCGAGCAGATCGCGCAGAAGACCGTGACCGTCGTTTCGCAATCGCGGCTGGACAGCATGCTAGGCGTTCAGCCGGCGCATACGAGCGCCAGCACGCAGGTGGCCGGTAAGGATCAGCCCCGCGCCTTCGAAACTTCCGCCGAGGAGAAGCTCGCTCAAATCACCCGTGATGTAATCCGCAGGCTGGAAAACCAGCCAAAGACGCTCCCCAGCCTCACACTCCTCAATCGGCCGGACGTTCAATCCGAGATTGTCGCTCGGGTTGCGGAAGAATATCGCCCCACGCAGCTCGAAATGGAGGCGGTGACCAAGCCGCCGGACATTGCCGCGATCGTGGCGAAAACGTCTGCCTTGGTCACCCAGCAGACCATCGATATTCCGCGAATTCTTGTGGTTCCGCGGGGCGAAACGACATCTGGCTTCAAGCCATTCACGCTCGACCTCAAGACGCTGCGCTACCCACCGTTCACCGACGAACTCTGGGCGCAGTATCTCCGCACCAACGAGCACGAAGTCCTGACGCTCGGCCGTGGCGGCATCGAGGAATCCAGGCTCGAAGACTACGTGGTGAGCGGCCTCGTGGACTTCGACGACATCTCCTACGACGCCCATGCCGATCTGCTCTACGAGCTGGCCAGCCAGACCGTTTCCCATTTCCGCGGATACCTGAGCGAGGACGACACGCGAAAGGTGCTGCGCTGTTACCAGCGCGACATCGCGAAGTCCATCCACACGCAGATGCAGACGCACTACTGGGAGGAAGCCGAGGGTTTCGAGGTCAAGATCAGCAAAGGCTTCACCGACCTCAAGCCGAGCGCCTACAGCGCCGCTGCCAGCGAACCGCCGCTCGATTTCCGCGTGTCGCCTGCCGACAAGAGCAACATGGCGAAGTATCTTTTTGGCGGATTTACCAAGTGTCTTTATGCCGTTCAAAAGTTTCACTCCGACGCAGAGCGAAAACTTGCAGTGATCCTCGAACGCGACGCGACCAAGTGGTTCAAGCCCGCCAAGGGGCAGTTTCAGATTTACTACAAATCGGGCGCGGACCATCCCGAATACCAACCGGATTTTGTCGCGGAGACCGAGAGCGCCATTTACATGCTCGAACCAAAAGCACGTAACGAGATGACGAGCGAGGATGTGCTTGCAAAAAAAGCGGTGGCCGAGCAGTGGTGCGAGCACGCCAGCGACCACGCGAAGACTTACGGCGGGAAGCCGTGGCAGTATGCGATCATCCCCCACGACATCATCGCCGGGAATATGACAGTCGTCGGATTGCTCGCTCATTCGGCCTCCGGGTAAGCGGGGAGAGCGGCAGCATCTTTCGGCGCGCTTGGTTTTTGGAGGGTAATCCAATAGTGAGTCGGGCCATGTCCGTTTACTCGCGCACGCTGCGCTATTTCCGGCCCTTCGTGTGGCCGACGATTTTCGGCCTGCTCGCGATGCTCGCGGCGGTGGGCCTGAATTTGCTGAAACCCTGGCCGTTCAAATTCCTGATCGGCGGCATCCTCCACGCGCAGCATGCGGAGCCGCCGGCCGCCTCGGCGCTTGGCGATTGGTTCGCCAGCCTGCCGCCCCCGCTCATGGTGCTCTGGATTTGCCTCGGGCTCGTGTTCATCAGCCTGGCATGGGGCGTGGTGAATCTGATCTCGAATTACCTCTTCATCAAAACGGGCCTGAAAGCGCTGCTGAAGCTGCGCACCGACATCTACTCGTGCCTCCAGACGCTGCCGCTCTATTTCCACGACTCGCGCCGGAGCGCCGATTCGTCGTTCCGCGTGGCCTACGATTCGCAGTCGATCCAGACGATCTACAACAAGGGCTTCGCGACGATCCTGAGCTCGATCCTCACGCTGGTCGGGGCGATGGGATTCATGCTCGCCATCAACTGGAAGCTCACGCTGGCGTCGTTCGCCGTGCTGCCGGCGGTGTATCTCGCGCTGCGGTATTTCGCGGAGCGCATCCGGCGCGAATCCACGCAGATCCAGGAGCGCGAGAGCGACGTGCTGGCGGTGGCGCAGGAGGGATTGAGTTCGATCCGCCTCGTGCATGCCTTTGGCCGCGAGAACTTCGAGGTGAGACAGTTTTTCAGCCGGGCGAGCCGGAGCCTGGAGGCGAACTTGAAGTTCAACATCACGTCGGTGACGAGCGCGCTGGTCATCGGGACGCTCATGGCCGCGGGCACGGCGCTCATGTATTATGTCGGTGCGCGGCAGGTGCTCGCCGGGCAGCTGCGGCTCGACGACCTCGTGCTTTTTTCCGGGTATCTCGTGATGCTCTACCAGCCGCTCGAGCAGCTCAGCTACACGGCCTGGGCGCTGGAGGGCGCGGCGGCGGGGATGACGCGGTGCTTCGAGGTGCTGGATCGCGAGCCGGAGACGCGCGACGAACCGGGCGCGAAGGATCTCGGCGAGGTGAAGGGCGACATCGCGTATCGCGGCGTCGCGTTTTCCTACTCGGCGGATCGCGCGATCCTGCGGGGCATCGACCTGCGCATCGAGCCGGGCGAAACGGTCGCCTTCGTCGGCGGAACGGGCGCGGGCAAGAGCACGCTGCTGAGCCTGCTGCTGCGGTTCTACGAGCCGAACGCCGGGCAGGTGCTCGTGGACGGGCAGGACATCAAGCACGTCACCAAAAAATCCCTCCGCGCGCAGATCGGCATGGTTCTCCAGGACACCCTGCTTTTCTCGACGACCGTGCGCGAGAACATCGCGTATGGCCGGCCCGGCGCCAGCGATGCCGAAATCATCGAGGCGGCGAAACGCGGGCAGGCCTACGACTTCATCATGGACCTGCCGAAGGGCTTCGACTCCCTCGTGGGCGAGCGCGGCGGGCACCTGAGCGTGGGCCAGCGGCAGCGCATCGGCATCGCCCGGGCGTTCCTCAAGGACGCGCCGATCCTCCTGCTCGACGAACCGACCTCCGCGCTCGATCCCACGACGGAATCGGCGATCATGGGCACGATCGAGGAGCTCATGCGGGGACGCACGACGCTCATCGTCACGCACCGCATCGCGACGGTGCATCAGATCGGCCGGATCGCCGTGCTCAAAAATGGCATGATCGTGGAGTTCGGCCCGGGCCCCGAGCTGCTGCGCCGGGGCGGGGTGTATGCCGAGCTCTACAAGGCCGGGCAATACGACAACGCGTGAGGCCCGGCGCTCCCCGGCAATCTACAGCTTGATCACGCGGGCCGAGAAGATATCGGGCTCGGCAAGCAGGCGGTCGAGCGTGGTCTGGTCGGGCGCGGAATCGACGTTGAGCAGCGTGAGCGCCTTTCCACCGACGGCATCGCGGCTGAGCGACATGCTCGCGATGTTCACGTTCTGCTCGCCGAGGAGCGTGCCGAGGTGGCCGACGATGCCGGGGCGGTCCCTGTTCTCGAGGAGCAGGACGACGCCGCTCGGCGTGACCTCGACGGGCTGGCCGTTCACCCGGACGATGCGGGGTTCGTTTTTTGCGCCGAAGAACGTGCCGCCGATGGAGACCTTCGCGTCGCCGCTCCACGCCGCGACGTGCAGCCATTCGTTGAAGTCGGTCTGCTCGCTGGATTTGATCTCCTCGACCTGCAGGCCGAGCGTCGCGGCCATCGTGTGCACGTTCACGCTGTTCACCTCGTCGCCGCCGGCGTGCTGGAGGAAGCCGGTGAGCACGGCGCGGGTGACCGCGTCGGTCGGCAGTTCCACCGCCTTGCCGCCGTAGGTGATGACGATGCGGTCCTTGCGCTTCTGCGCGAGCTGGGCGGCGAAGCGGCCGAGCTTGTCGCCGAGCGTGAGATAGGGCTTCACGATGGCGAAGGTCTTCGCGTCGATGCTCGGCATGTTCACGGCATTGCGGATCTCGCCCTCGAGGAGCGCGGCGCGGATGGCCTGCGCGATTTCGATGCCGACGTTTTCCTGCGCCTCGGCCGTCGATGCGCCGAGGTGCGGGGTGAAGACGATGTTCTTCAATTCCTTCAGCGCATAGTCGGCGGGAGGCGGCTCGACCTCGAAGACGTCGAGCGCGGCGGCGGCGACCTGGCCGGATTCCAGCGCCTCCTTGAGCGCGGCTTCGTCGATGAGGCCGCCGCGGGCGCAGTTCACGATGCGGACGCCGCGCTTGATCAAGCCCAGCCTGCGCGCGTCGAGCATGTGCTTCGTTTCCGCGGTGAGCGGCATGTGCATCGTGAGGAAATCGACGCGCGGAAGGAGGTCGTCGATCTGGTCCACGACCTCGACCTGGAGCGAGCGGGCCTTCGCCGCGGAGAGATACGGATCGTAGGCGACGACGCGCATGCCGAAGGCGATGGCGCGGCGCGCGAGCTCGGTGCCGATGCGGCCCATGCCGAGCACGCCGAGCGTCTTGTTGTAGAGTTCGACGCCCTCGAATTTTTTGCGGTCCCAGCGGCCGGCCTTCACGCTGGCGTCGGCCTGCGGGATGCTGCGCGCGATGCTCACGAGGAGGGAGAACGCGTGCTCGGCGGTCGAGATCGTGTTGCCGCCCGGGGTGTTCATCACGATGACGCCGTGGCGGGTGGCGGCTTCGATATCGACGTTGTCCACGCCCACGCCGGCACGGCCCACGACCTTCAATTTCTTCGCCGCGTCGAAGATGGCGGCGGTGACCTTCGTCTGCGAGCGCACGACGAGGGCGGAGAATTCGGGAATGATCCGGATGAGTTCGTCTTCAGGCAGGCCGGTTTGCACGACGACTTCGAGGGCGCCGCCGGCGGCGAGTTCATCGACGCCGCTTTGCGAGACTGGGTCGGCGACCAGGACCTTCGGGATTTGCATAGGAAGGTGAGAGGCTAGGCGGCGGGACGGGCGGTGTCAAAGGCATCGCGGCCGCCCGTTGACTCTGCGGCGAAACTTCGCGAAGCTTTCGGCATGGCTGAAGGTCGCGGTTCCGCAGGCAACGTCATCGCCGCCCTGGCGAGTTTCTTCATTCCCGGCCTGGGCCAGTTGATCCAGGGCCGCATCCTGCCCGCGCTGCTTTTCTTTGGCATTCCGGTCGTCGGCTATGCGCTGTGGTTTTTGCTGTTCATCCCGGCGGTCATCGCCGCACTGGTGCATCTCTGGGCGATCATCGACGCCGCGATCTGGAAACCGGCGTCTTGAAAACGTAACCGGTTTGTCGCGGGAATCCCCTTGCATGCAGTGCGCGAATCTCACAGGCCAGCTTGAGCCATGCCAGACCCCGCACAGCCCGCAGAACCTTTTCCCAGCGACCGCGAGAAAGCGCTGTTCGAGCGCATCCACCGCGAGATGGTGGACAGCTTCGACGAGGAGCTCGAGATGGAGCTCGAAGACGGCGCGCTGCCCGAGAGCCAGCAGCCGCACACCCCGGGCGAAGAGGCCGCGCACAAGGCCTTTCGCGCCTTTTATTTCCGCGAGCTTTTCCGCCTCCAGGGCGAGCTGGTGAAGCTGCAGGACTGGGTCGTCGATGCGGGCCATAAGCTTGTCATTCTCTTCGAGGGGCGCGACGCCGCCGGCAAGGGCGGCTCGATCAAGCGCATCAGCCAGCGGCTGAATCCCCGCGTCTGCCGAGTCGCCGCCCTGCCCGCTCCGAACAGCCGCGAGAAGACGCAGTGGTATTTCCAGCGTTACGCCGCGCACCTGCCCGCCGCCGGCGAGATGGTGCTCTTCGACCGGAGTTGGTATAACCGCGCGGGCGTCGAGCGGGTGATGGGATTCTGCACCGAGGAGGAATACCAGGAGTTCTTCCGCTCCGTGCCGGAGTTCGAGAAAATGCTCATTCGCTCCGGCATCCAGCTCATCAAGTATTGGTTCTCCATCACCGACGAGGAGCAGGAATTCCGCTTCAGCGCGCGGGTGCACGATCCGCTCAAGCAGTGGAAACTCAGCCCGATGGACCTCGAGTCGCGCCGCCGCTGGGAGGAATACACCGTCATGAAGGAAATCATGTTCCAGCGCACGCACATCCCCGAGGCGCCGTGGTGGATCGTGCAGGGCGTGGATAAAAAGCGCGCCCGGCTGAACTGCATCCACCACCTGCTCGGCCAGGTGCCCTACGAGCCGGTGCCGCACGAGCCGATCATCCTGCCCCCGCGCGAGCATCATCCCGATTACCACCGCCATCCCGTCCCGCCCGACATGATCGTGCCGGAGGTGTATTGATCGCCGTCGCGCCGCGGGCGGATTTTCAACCGTTGCCGGCGATCCCGCTTGGCGGCAGGCGGCATGGCGGCTAACCTCGCGCCCAAGGTCGGCAATGACGCTCGCGATTCTCAACCAGGCACTGGGCTTCTTCGCCGGGCAGGTGCTCGCGCTCCAGATCTTTTACGCGATTGGCGTCGTCGCCGCGCTGTTGCTGTTCGCGCAAATCGGCCTGTTTTTTCTGGGGCTGGACGGGCATCACGATTTCGATCCGTCCCACGCCGATGGCTCGATCGGGTTCATCTCGCTGCGCAGCGTCGTGGCGTTTTTTGTCGGCTTCGGCTGGACGGGCGTGATCGCGTTCAAGGCCGGCTGGGGCGTCGGCGGCGCGACCGCGGCGGCCTTCGTCGCGGGGCTCGTGTTGATGACCGCGATCTATCTGCTCGTGCGCCTGCTTTACACGGCGCGCTCGAGCGGAAACATCCGCATGGAAAACGCGGTGGGCTGCACGGGCCGTGTCTATTTGAGCATCCCTGCGGTCGCGGCAAGCGGCGGCCAGGTGCAGATCACGTTCCAGGGTCAGATGCAGACCCTGCCCGCCCTCACCCGGGGCGCGGAGCCGATTCCCACAGGCTCGGCGGTCATCGTGCGCGAAGTCATCCCGCCGGAAACGCTCGTCGTCGAGAAGCTGTGAACCTTTTATCCGAACTCAACACCCTGCCCATGGACATCATCATCTTCGCGACGCTCGGCGTCCTCGTATTCGCCTTCCTGCTCATCGGCTTCCTCAGCCGTTACAAGATGTGCCCGCCCGACAAGGTGCTCGTCGTCTATGGAAACATCGGCGGAGACCGCAGCAGCAAGTGCTACAACGGCGGCGCGACCTTCGTGCTGCCGATCTTCCAATCGTGCTCCTACCTCAATCTGCGGCCGATGAACCTCGACGTGCCGCTCAAGGGCGCGCTGTCGGCCCAGAACATCCGCGTGAACACGCCCGCGTCGTTCACCATCGGCATCAGCACGCAGGACGGCGTGATGGAAAATGCCGCGACACGCCTGCTCGGCCTGCCGGGCGACGAAATCGAATCGCTCGCGAAGGAGATCATCATCGGCCAGATGCGCGTCGTCATTGCGTCGATGACCATCGAAGAAATCAACGCGGATCGCGAAAAGCTCATCCGCCACATCACCGAGGGCGTCGATGTCGAGTTGAACAAGGTCGGCCTGCGGATGATCAACTGCAACATTACCGACATCACCGACGACTCCGGCTACATCGAGGCGCTTGGCCGCGAGGCGGCGGCGCGGGCGATCAACGACGCGAACATCAAGGTCGCCGACGAAACCAAGAAGGGCGAGATCGGCCGGGCCAATGCCCAGCGCGAGCAGGCCATCGCCGTGGCCAACGCCCTGGCCGACGCGAGGGCCGGTGAGAACGCCGCCGCCGTGCGCATCGCGGACTCCGAGTCCCAGCTGGCTGTTTCCCGCGCCGAGGCGAGCCGCATTTCCGAGACCGCGGTGAAGATTCAGGAGGCGAAAGTGCTCGAGGAAGGCTTCAAGGCCCAGCAGCTCGCGCAGGCCGCCCGCGCCGCGCTCGAGCGCTCGACCCTCGAAGCCACGCGCATCGTTCCGGCAAAAATCGCGAAGGAGGAGGCCGAGATCAACGCCGAGGCGGAGGCGGAGAAGACCCGCCGCATTTTCAAGGGCCAGGCGGACGCCCTGCGCATCCAGAAGGAAGCCGAAGGCGCGGGAATGAAATCCGTGCTCGAAGGCGAGGCCCAGGGCATCCGCGCGAAGCTGCTCGCCGAGGCCGACGGCGCCCGGGCCGCGCTCGAAGGCCGCGCACAGGGCTTTGAAAAGCTCGTCGGCGTCGCGGGGGACAGCGCCAGCTCCGCTGTGCAACTTCTGCTCACCGAGCGCATCGTCGAACTCGCCCGCGTGCAGAGCGAAGCCATCCGCGGGCTCACGTTCGAGAAGATCGTCGCGCTCGGCGAGAACAGCCCCGGCAACTTCGTGAACGGCCTGCTGGGCAACGTGCTCTCCTTGCACGAGATCGCCCGCAGCGCCGGAATCGAGCTGCCCGACTACCTCGGCAAATCCAAGGAGGCGGCCAAACCGAAGCCGCCGCAGGCGCCTCCGGACGCCGGTTGAATCTGGCGGCGCGCTGGAATTGCGGTAAGGTGAATCTGCCATGAAACCCCTCCTGAATTACCTTGGCGGCAGGTTTGTCCCGGCGCGCGAGGGCCGCACGCGCGAGTTCATCAATCCGGTGGACAACTCCGTTCTGGGCGTCGCGGCGGAGTCGGACGCCGCCGACGCGGAGGCGGCGATCCGCGCCGCGCGCACCGCGTTCGACGATGGCCCGTGGCCCTGGACTCCAGCGCCCGAGCGCGCCGCGAGGCTCTTCAAGCTCGCCGATCTCATCGAGGCAAATGCCGGCGAGTTCGCCCGCCGCGACACGCTCAACAACGGCAAGCCCCTGCGGGAATCGCGCGCCGACGCCGCCGACGCCGCGGCCTGCTTTCGCTACTACGCGGGTTTCGCGACGAAGCCGCACGGCGAGACCTACGAGGTCGGCGATCCGAACATCGTCTCGCAATCCGTGCGCGAGCCGGTCGGCGTGTGCGGGCAGATCATTCCATGGAACTACCCGCTGCTCATGGCCGCATGGAAGCTCGCGCCGGGCCTCGCGGCGGGCAACTGCTGCATCCTGAAGCCGTCCGAACTCACCCCGTGGAGCGCGCAGCTTCTCTTCGAGCTCATCGACGCGGCCGGATTCCCGCCGGGCGTGGCGCAGCTCCTCCATGGCGCGGGCGATCCCATCGGCGCCGCGCTCGCGGCGAGCGACCGCGTGGACAAGATCGCCTTTACGGGAGGCGGCGTGACGGGCCGCAAGATCCTGCAGGCCTCGGCGGGAAATTTCAAAAAGGTCACGCTCGAACTGGGCGGCAAGTCGCCGATCGTGATGTTCGCCGACACCGATCCCGCCGTGGCCCTCGAATACGCGATGTTCGGCATTTTTGCGGGCCAGGGCGAGGTGTGCAACGCCGGCTCGCGCCTCCTCATCGAGCGCAGCATGGCGGCGGATTTGCTTCCGCGCCTCGCCGCGGCGTCTGAAAAAATCGTCGTGGGAGATGGCCTGGACGAGGCCACCGAAATGGGCCCGCTCATCACCCGCGCCCACCAGGAGAAAGTGCTCGCCGCCATCGCGGGCGGGCGGGAATGCGGGGCGGAGTTGTTGACGGGCGGCGGGACGTATGCGGACCAGCGCGCGGCGGGCAATTTCGTGCAGCCGACGATTTTTGTGAACGCGCCGGCGGATGCGAAAATCGTGCGGGAGGAAATCTTCGGTCCCGTGCTCGTGGTTGACACGTTCGACACCGAGGAGGAGGCGATCCGCAAGGCGAACGACACGCCCTACGG
>JAQTOP010000022.1 GCA_028713285.1 Terrimicrobiaceae bacterium | reverse complement strand
AGATGCGGTCGGGGTTTTCCAGCACCTCCTTGTAGGACGAGGCGGAACCGATGGAGGTCACGATGCCTTCGCCGACGCGCGCGATGATCGTCTCCTCAGTCGCGCCGCCGACAAACCGGTCGAGATTCGAGCGCACCGTCACGCGGGCACGCACCTTCACGCCGATGCCGTCGCGCGCCACGGCGTCGATGGTCACACGGCCAGCTGAGGGATTCGGGCAGTCGATGACCTTGGGGCTGATGCTGGTTCGCACGGCCTCGAGCACCGTCTTGCTCGTTCCCTTGATCGCGAGGTCGATGGCGCAGGCGCGATTGAAGTCGAGCGGGATGCCGGCTTTGTCCGCGGCGATGAGGGCGAGCACGACGTTCGGCACGCTGCCGCCGGCCAGGTAATGCGCCTCGAGCAGGTCGCTCTCGATTGGAAGGCCCGCTTTCACCGCGGTCACCCGGCTGTCCACGACCATTCCGACGGGCACGCGCCGAAGCCGCATGCCGATGAGTTTCATAAACCCGACGGGCGCATCGGCGATCCTTGCCCGTAGCCAGACGCCAAAGAAGTTGACGAGGAGGATCGCGACGATCAGCCCGAAGAGAAGGAGCAAACCGAGCAGTGCGGTGATGAGGAGAGACGCGATAGGCATAAGCAGGGGATGGGTTGCCCGTCAGTCTAGCTGGGCGCCCGTTCGGCGCTATGCCTTTTTGCGGACGACGACGCGCACTCCTTCGCTGGCAATCACGACGATCGGCGAATGAATCTCGATAAAACCACCCTCGGCGACCACATCCACACGGCGCTCCGCGATAAGCGCCTTGCCAGCGGGCCGCAATGGGGTCAACGCGATGCCCTCAATCCCGACCAGCGGCGTTGAAGCCGGCAGAGTGTCGCCCGCGTCCAGGGTGCGGCCGAGGGTCAGGCGGCGTCCGACGCTTGTGCGGGGCAAAATCGCCATCCATGCGCAGAAGCCGGCGAGCGTGACTGTGCCCAGCGCGCAGAGGAGCACCGTGCCGGTGAGCGCGCCGAACCGCGCGTAGCCGAGTCCGATCGCCCCGACAAGCGCCAGCGCGCCGAGGAGGCCGAGCACGCCACCCGGCAGAAACATCTCCGTGAGCAGCAGCACGAATCCGACGCCCGCGAGGAGGAGGATCGCGTCCACGGCACCCGAACCTACTGGCTGGACCGCTTTTTCTCTTCGACGCCGATGGTGCGCTCGCCGGTTAGGAATTCCTGCACGGCGCCCGTCGCGGTAAGGGTCGCCTTCTTTACCGAGCGGCCCACCTGCTTCGAGCTGCGTTCGACAAACCCGAAGACTCCGCCCGGGAAGTGGGTGGTGATCTCCCCGTCGTCCGACGAACTCGGCGTCGCCGCGGGCTGCGAAGCCGCGGTCGGCTTCACGCGCGCATCGGGATCGATCTGCAACGCCCGCACGACTTTTCCGCTTTCGGCGGATACCTGAAGCGTGCCAACCGGCGCTCCCATATGGTCGAAGAGATGCAAAACCCACATCGGCGCACCATCGGTGTCGTCGGTTCGCAACGTGTAATCAATCGTGTGGAAGCCCACCCGCGTCCGGGCCGCCTGCTGATTGGCCAGACGAAACGCGCCGTCGGAATCGAGATTCAGCCGGGCAAAATCCAGCACCGGCAGGCGGCCGTCCCCCGCGTGGCCGTGCAGGGGCGTGCGCTCGGAGGCGATCTCCTTCCCGGTCACGACGAACTCACGGATGCCTGCGCGCGCAGCGGGGTCGCTCATCAGGATTGTCCAGCTCTCCGGCTGCGGCTGGCCGGTCTCGCCGCGCACCTCGACAAGCTGTTTGAGGATGGCATCTCCGCGATTCTTCTTGATGACCTGCAGCGCCTCGTAGGCTGTGGCTGCCGGCGCGCGCGTGACGGCCAGCGTTGCGAGGAGGAAAAATGCGAGCTTCTTCACTGGACGGAACTCTGGCTCACGCCGTCCGGAATTCCAGTGAATTTTCCGGCTCGATTTTGGCCCGGGCCGCTGGGAGGCTGCATTTGTGGCGGAAGACATCGCATCGCTGCGCAAATCCCTCGAAATCTACCGCGGACTCGTCGAGGTGAGCGCGCTCATCAATTCGATTACGGATTTCGATGAATTGCTGCGTGCCATTCTCGAAGTCGCGCGCCGGGTGATGCAGGCCGAGGCGGCATCGCTTTTTCTTCGCGAGGGAACCGATGGGCACCTCGACCTCGTGATCGCCTCGCGCGGCGAGGGGGAATTCAGCCAGCCGAAGATTCGCGTCGAGGCCGGCCAGGGGATTGCCGGCTGGGTGCTCGCCCACGACGAGAGCCTGCTCATTCCCGACGCGTATGCCGACCCGCGTTTCTTTCGGGGCGCGGATCAATCCACCGGATTTCGCACCCGCTCGATCCTGTGCGCGCCGCTCAAGTGGAACGACACGATCATCGGCGTGCTTCAGGTGCTCAATCCGAGGGGAAAACAGGCGTTCGAGGCGGAGGATCTCGAAGGCTTCGAGGCGTATTCCAACCTCATCGCCACCGCGATCCAGAAGCTGCGCTCGATTGAGCGCATGCGCGAGCAGGAGCGCATCGAGCGCGAGGTCTCCATCGCGGCGGAGATTCAACAGGAGCTGCTCTCGCGGGCCGTGCCGGACGAGATACCCGGCGTCCTCTTCGCCAGCTACAACAGGGCGGCGACCGACGTGGGCGGCGATTTTTTCTTCGTGCATCCACGCAGCCCCTACGAGATTTACTTCGCGATCGGTGATGTTTCGGGCAAGGGCATGCCGGCCTCGCTCCTCATGGCGCAGACCCTTAGCGCGATGCAATTCGTCTTCGCCACGACCACCAGCCCGGCCAACGCGCTCTCCACGCTGAACTCCACGCTGCACGACCACATCGTCCGCGGAATGTTCGTCACTCTGCTCGTGGGGCGGATGACGCCCGACTCGCGCCGCGTCGAGCTTGCGAGCGCCGGGCACTGCCGGCCGTTCGTCGCAAGGGCGGCGGGCGAGCCGATTGAAGTGCTCACCGAGGGCGCGCTGCCGCTCGGCGTGATGCCGCAGGTGAGCTACCGGCAGGGCAAGGTGGAGCTTGCGCCGGGCGATTATCTCGTTTGCTTTACGGATGGACTCTCCGAATCCCGCGATCCGCGCACCGACCGATTTTTCGACGAGATGCTGGCGGAACAATTGCGCGGGCCATTCGACTCGGCGCAATCCATCGTGGACCACCTGGTCGCCGCCGAGCGGATGCATCGCGACGGTACCCAGCCGCGCGACGACCTGACCCTGCTCGTGGCAGCCTTTCGATGAATCTGCGACTGAAATTTCCCGCCGATACCTCCGAGCTCGCGGGCATGCGCCACGCCGCGCGGGATTTTCTCCTCGCCTCGGGTGTGTCCGAAATGGATGCCGAACTCATGGTGCTCGCGCTCGACGAGGCCTGCACGAACATCATCCGCTACGCCTACGGCGGCTGCACCAGGCGGGTCATCCGATTGAACATCGACCGGCTCAAGGGCTCCATCCGGTGCATCCTTCGCGACTACGGCGCATCCTGCGACCCAGCGAAGATTCGCAGCCGCGACCTTGCCGACTTTCGGCCTGGCGGGCTCGGAGTGCGCATCATGCACTCGGCCTTCGACCGGGTGCTTTACGAACCCAAACCGCGCGGCACGCGACTGACCCTCGTCAAATCGATCGGTTACCCGGTGACCTCGGCGGCCGAGGCGGCGTAAAGGCCGGCGTTCAGGCAATAGCCAGGCGCTCGCGCAGCCGGCGCAGCCGGAGGATCGTGCGCTCCTCGTCGCGGGTGAGTTTACGGCCCGAGAGCGGCAGCTCGAGCTGCTGGTAAACGGGACCGTGTTGCGAGCGCAGGGATTTCAGCAGGGCGTTGATGGTTTTCATATTCCTGCGTTGACACTACGCCCTGCCATCAGACACTGGCTGTCCAATGCCGAAAAAAGTTGAACGGAAATTTGCCGGCGCGGCGGCAGCGGCGCGCGCCTCGCGGCCGCCGCTGGCGAGGATGCTGGCGATTCACAACCAACTTGCAGCCGGACGGTTTCCAAACTGCTTCAAGCTTGCCCGCGAGCTGGAGGTGGCCACGAAAACGATTCATCGCGACGTCGAGTTCATGCGCGACCAGCTCGGCCTTCCGCTGGCGTATGACCGGGCGGCCCACGGATATTTTTACACCGAGCCGGTGACGGGCTTTCCAGCCGTGCAGGTAAGCCACGGCGAAATTGTCGCACTCCTCATCGCGCAGAAGGCGGTCGAACAATATCGGGGCACGGCGTTCGAGAAGCCGCTCCAATCGGCGTTTTCCAAACTCGCTGCGGGGCTCGAAGGGGAAAGCGGCATCGCGCTGCATGAGCTTGCCGATGCGATTTCCTTTCGCCCGCAGGGCCTGGCGGCTGCGGAGTTGGACACGTTTCAAATTCTTGCGGAGGCGACGCTCAAGCACCGCGAAGTCAGCTTTCGCTACCGGTCGCTGGGCAGGAGCGGCGACGAGGTGCGACGCGTCCAACCCTACCATCTCGGCTGCCTCGCGAATCAATGGTATCTCATCGGACGCGATTGCGACCGCAAGGCGGTCCGAACTTTCGCGCTCTCGCGGTTGCAGGATGTTCCGAGCCCCGGTGCCGCGTTTTCAAAACCAAGGGACTTCTCGGTGACGGATATGTTCTCGGGAAGTTTCTCCGCCTTCCAGAGCGGAAAGGTCGAACGCGTCGTCCTGCGCCTCGATGCCTTCGCCGCGCGGCTCGCGCTCGAGCGAAAGTGGCATCCCTCGCAGGAGTTGCATGCCACCCGCGACGGCGGGGCCGAACTGCGCCTCGAGGTAAGCGTGGCTCCCGACCTGGAAAACTGGATTCTGAGCTGGGGCGCACATGCCGAAGTGCTGAAGCCAAAAGGGCTTCGCGAGAAAATCGCGGCTTCGGCGAAAGCCATGGCAAAAAAATATAAAGGGTGATAACTCCACGAGTGGAGCCTCGAAAAACCATGAGCCTGGCCAAGGAATTCAAGGAGTTCATCGCGCGCGGAAATGTCATCGATCTCGCGGTCGGCGTGATCGTCGGCGCGGCGTTTGGAAACATCGTCAAGTCTTTGACCGACGACGTCATCATGCCGCCAATCGGAAAGGCGATGGGCGGCGTTGGCGGACTGAACTTTCAGGACTATTTCGTTCCCCTGGATTGGAAGTTCGGAGTTTACAAAAGCCTCGCTGACGCACGGGCGCACACCGCAGTGGTCGCATACGGGTCATTTGTCACGATCGTCATCCAGTTTCTCATCGTCGCTGCCTGCGTTTTTCTCCTCGTCAAAGTCGTGAACCGCCTCAAACGCCAGGAGGCTGCCGCGCCGCCCGTGCCGGCTCGCTCCGAAGTTTTGCTTGAGGAGATCCGCGACCTTCTCAAATCGAAATAAGGACTGGCTCGCCCAGGGGGGCGCTTGTCTGCGACGGTCGCGCGATCACTCGCCAAAGAAAAACGCCGCCCCGTTTTTGACGGGACGGCGTTTGGAGTGATTCTGGATGCGCAGTTCGCTCAGAACGCGAAGCGAAGGCCGCTGCGGAGATTTCCGACGTTGCCGGAACCACCGTAGAAGTAACGACCGTCAACAAACAGGCCGATATTTTTGGTGAAGCGATATTCGAGACCGGCGCCGACATTGCCGTAGCCAATCGTCGTGCCGTCCCAACCCGCGCCGCCGCCGACAAGGACGTAGGGGGCGAGATTGATCGCGCAGATCGGATAACGGAAGAAGAAATTCCCACCGAGCGGCAAATGCTCGGCAGTGCCATTGTTGTCATACCAAGCGGCCTCGTAGCCGATGCCGAAGTATTTCGCGAAGAAGAAGTTCAGACCGAAGCCTCCGCCCGAACCGGTGGAAAGGTGGCTCCCGTGCGAACCGAAGAAGCCCGTATAGAAGGTGTCGAGCTGGAATTCCATGTCGCGGAATTTGCATTCCTCGGGAGCGACGGGAACCTTATCCTTGAAGGACTTGGATTCCGTTCCCGCGAAGGCGGATCCCGTCGCGAGGACCGCGCCGAGTAGAAGAGAGAGAGAGAGTTTTTTCATTTGGTTTCAGGGTTTGGTTGTAAGGCAATAACGATTGGGTTTTCGGTTACTGACGGGGTGAGGCTAGGCGGTTGCCCCGCGGGATGTCAACCTGATTTATCCTGCTCTAGGAATATTAAGCGATCCTGATCGACAGCCCGAGAGGCCATCTCTTCCCGCGATTGCAGCTCGCGAACCGCGAAATGAATCGGGGAGATTCCTGACTTGGCGCCGTCCCAGGATGGTCCCGCTGAGAAACTGGAGCCTCCAGCTTACTTATAGGACGCTTGGGTGCCCTTGATGCTGCGCTTCTTGATCCAGGGCATGAGGCCCCGAAGCCGGGCGCCCGTTTTCTCGATGGGATGCTCCGCGCCCTTTTTGAGAAGCGCATTGTAGTTTTTGTAGCCGCCTTCGTATTCGGCGACCCAGCCCTTCGCGAACTTGCCGGTCTGGATGTCCTTGAGCACCTGCTTCATCCTCTTCTTCGTTCCGGCGTCCACGATCTTCGGCCCGACGGTCACGTCTCCCCATTTGGCGGTCTCGGAAATCGAGAAGCGCATGCCGGCAATGCCCGCCTCGTTCATGAGATCGACGATGAGCTTCAATTCATGCAGGCATTCGAAATACGCCATCTCGGGCGAGTAGCCCGCCTCGACCAGCGTCTCGAAACCGGCCTGCACCAGCGCGCTCGCGCCTCCGCAGAGCACGGCCTGTTCGCCGAAAAGGTCGGTCTCGGTTTCCTCCTTGAAGCTGGTCTCGATCACTCCGCCGCGGGTGCCGCCGATGCCCTTCGCCCAGGCGAGCGCGATCTTTTTCGCGCCCCTGCTCGGGTTTTGGTAGATGGCGACGAGCGCGGGCACGCCCTTGCCTTCGGTGAACTGGCGGCGGACGATGTGGCCCGGCCCCTTTGGCGCGACCATGATGACGTCCACGTCCTTCGGCGGAACGATGGTCTTGAAATGGATCGCAAACCCGTGGCTGAAGAGGAGAGTCTTGCCCTTCGTGAGATTCGGCTCGATGTCCTTCTTGTAAACAGCGGGGATTTTCGTGTCGGGCACGGCGACGAAGATCACGTCCGCTTTTTTAACCGCTTCGCCGGTGTCCAGCACCTCGAACCCGTAGTCGGCCGCGACTTTGCGGCTCTTCGATTTCGGGTAAAGGCCGACGATGACCTTGACTCCGCTCTCCTTGAGATTGAGCGCGTGGGCGTGGCCCTGGGAGCCGAAGCCGATGATGGCGCAGGTTTTGCCTTTGAGGGCTTTGAGGTCGGCATCCTTGTCGGTGTAGATTTTGGCGGGCATGGTTGAAAGAGGCTGAAGGAAATACGAGGAAGCGATCAGTCGTTGGTGCGGGAGAGGGCGACCTTCCCGGTGCGGGTGAGGTCGATGATGCCGAAGGGATCCATCAGCAAAAGGAATTTGTCGATCTTGCCGTCGGTGCCGGTGACTTCGATGGAAAGGCGCTCGGTTTGCACGTCGATGATCTTCGCGCGAAAGATGTCGCAGATTTGCAGGACCTCGGCGCGAGTCTTGGAATTGGCCTTCACGCGAAGGAGCACGAGTTCGCGGTCCACGTATTCCTCGTCGCGGAAGTCCTGCACGTCGATCACTTCCACGAGCTTGTCGAGCTGCTTGGTCACCTGCTCGAGCACCTTGTCATCGCCGCGGACGACAATCGTCATGCGCGAAGTCGTCGCGTCAAGTGTCGGGCCGACATTGAGGCTGTCGATGTTGAATCCGCGTCCGCTGAACATGCCGGCCACGCGGGCAAGAACGCCGAATTTATTTTCAACGAGGACCGAAAGAGTGTGGCGCATGGAGTATGAAGGAACCGACGAGAGTGGGGAAGAAGTTTGGCTTCGTCAAACCGTTTTCTGCTCATTAACCTTTCCTGCCATGCCGATTGATCCGCTCGCGATTCCAGACCACCCGTTCAAGGCCTACATCTTCGATTGCGACGGGACGATCGCCGATACGATGCCTGCGCACTTTCGCGCATGGACCCGCGCGATGAACGAACTGGGCGGCACGTTCCCGGAGGACCTGTTTTACTCGTGGGGCGGTGTGCCGACGCACGTGATCGTCGAGCGGCTCAACAAGCGCTTCGGCACGAAGCTGGATATCGAAAGCACGCCGCGCATCAAGGAGCGGTATTTCATGGAGCTCATTCCCGAGGTGCTGCCGATAGAGCCTGTGGTCGCGCTCGTGAAGCAATTTCACGAAACGGCGCCGATGGCGGTGGCGAGCGGAGGGCACCGCGAAGTCGTTGTCCAGACACTCGATGCGCTCGGGCTGACGGCTTACTTCGACGCGATTGTCGCGATGGAGGATGTCGTGCATGGCAAGCCCGCACCCGATCCATTCCTCGAAGCGGCGCGCCGCCTCGGCGTGGCGCCGGAAGCGTGCCTCGTCTTCGAGGACAGCCCGACCGGGATCGAGGCCGCGAAGGCCGCCGGCATGCGCTATGTGCTGGTGCCCACTCCGGCGGTCGAATTGCCCGCGTAGATTTTCGGCAGACGGAACTCCGCGCCACGCTCCATCTCACGCTGGCCCCATCCGCTTCGCCATCTGCGCGGTAAATCGCGGTCCCACGCCCCGCGACTCGTGCTTGAAATAAACGAATCCTTCGTCCCATGGCTGGGCTCGCAGCCACTCGCTCCAATCCCCGATCTCCGCCGGCGAATAATCCTCCCGCCGCAGCCGCAGGTAACCAAAATCCGCAGTGGCGCGGCGGGCCGCGGCCAGCTCCGCGGACTCGGCCAGGCAAAGCGCGACGTTCCTCGCGGCGAGGCAGGCAAAGACCGCTTCGTCGAACCACGACGCGTGGCGAAACTCGAACGCGGCCCGCATCCCCTGCGGAATCAAGGACACGAAATCCGCCAGCACCCCGACATCCTTTTTGAACGCCGGAGGCAGTTGAAAGAGCGTCACACCCAGCTTCGAGCCGAGCCTCGAGACAGCTTCTTGAAAAACGGAGAGAACGTCTTCGCAATCGCGCAACTGCGCGAAATGCGTGATGCGTTGCGGCGCCGGGGATCCGGCGAAAGGAGTAGTTGATCTCCGTGCTCGCCAGGCGGTCCGCATAATACGGAAGCATTTTCTTCACTGGAAGGTCTGAGGGGTAGAAGGCACCCGTCCATTCGGGATATTGAAAACCGGAGGTGCCGATCCAGCAGGCCATCGGGCGAGTCTATCACACCATCGCGCACTCGGAACTTGTCAGAGCCTTCGCCCGCCCCATTTTCATGGTTCGTCGAATGCCTGCCTTCACCAACATCGCCGCGTATCAATTCGCGCGCCTCGGCAATCTCAAGCCGCTGCGCGAGCGGCTGCTTGCCCATTGCAAGGCCGCCGGGCTCAAGGGCACGATTCTGCTCAGCACCGAGGGAATCAATCTCTTCGTCGCCGGCGGGCGTTTGGAGATCGACGATCTTCTCGCCGGGCTGTGCGGCGTCCCCGGCCTGGAAAATCTTGCGCCGAAATTCAGCGAAAGCGCGGAGCAGCCGTTCAACCGGATGCTGGTGCGGATCAAGAAGGAAATCATCGCGTTCGGCGTCGAAGGCATCGATCCCGCCGCGCACCCCTCGCCGAAGCTGTGCGCGACGACGTTGAAGCAGTGGCTCGACGAGGGCCGCCCGATCACGCTGCTCGACACGCGCAACGACTACGAGGTGAAGCTCGGCACCTTCAAAGGCGCCCGCTCCCTCGGCATCGACCATTTTCGCGAATTCCCGGAGGCGTCGAAACAGCTTCCCGCGGCGTTGAGAGACGAGCCGGTCGTCATGTTCTGCACGGGTGGCATCCGCTGCGAGAAGGCGGGACCGTTCCTCGAGCGCGAGGGGTTTCGCCAGATTTTCCAGCTCGACGGCGGCATATTGAAATACTTCGAGGAATGCGGCGGCGACCACTACGAGGGCGAGTGTTTCGTCTTCGACCAGCGGGTGGGCGTGGACCCCGGCCTGCGCGAGACGACTTCCACACAATGCTTTGCCTGCCTCACGCCGCTGACCGCCGACGATCAGCGCGATCCGCGATTTCGACCGCCGCACGCGTGCCCGTATTGCCATCGTGATCCCGCCGCGGAAATGGCGCAAAGGCTCGCCTCGCGCCACGAGGCGATCCGTCGCGCGACCGCGCCGCTGCCGGGCAGCCGGCCCTGCGAAAACCTTCGCCCGATCAACGTGCCCGCCGCGTGCGACGGCGATGCGCTCCTCGACATGCTGTGCCGGATTTTCGGCCATGTCCCGCGCGCCGAATGGCATCGCAAATGCGAAGCGGGCCGACTGCTCGATCCGCAGGGCCTGCCGGCGGACGCCGCGCGCATCGTCCGCGCCGGAGAGCGCTACCTGCGCCTCATTTCCGCCGCAATCGAGCCGGACGTGAGCGCAGCCATTCGCCTTCTCCATGAGGACGAGGCCATCCTCGTGCTGCACAAGCCCGCCCCGCTGCCGATGCACCCAGGTGGACGCTACGAACGCAACACGCTGCAGTCGATCCTCGCGGCCGTCTATGCGCCGCAGAGCCCGCGTTCGCTGCATCGTCTCGATGCGAATACCACGGGCCTCGTCGCCTTTGCGCGCACGCGGCATTTCGCGCGGCTCCTTCAGCCGCAGTTCGCCGCGGGCTCTGTGGGAAAAACCTATCTCGCCCGCGTGCAGGGCGCGCCCGCAAGCGACCGGTTCGCCTGCGACCTGTCGATCAGCGCCGAACCCGGCGCGCTGGGCGCGCGGACGACAGACGCCGCCGCCGCCGGGCTTCCCGCCCGCACGGAGTTCCGTGTCCTTGCCCGTTCGTCCGACGGCACGGCGTTGGTCGAGGCGCGACCGCTCACCGGGCGCACGAACCAGATTCGTGTCCATCTCTGGCGCATGGGGTTTCCCATTTGCGGCGACCCGGCCTATCTGCCCGATCTCCAGCTGGGCGGCACCCAGACGCTGCCGCCCGGCGCGCCGCCGCTCTGCCTGCATGCGTGGAAGCTCCGCTTTGCGCACCCGCTCACCGGCGAGCGGCTGGCATTCGAAGCGGAATGCCCTGCTTGGGTGAACGCCGATCCCGCCTGTCTTTTGGACGCGCAACCAGCGGAGGACGGGAACGCATGAACTCGCTTTCCCGATCGGCGCGTCTCGCGCGCGCCGGCCGCCGCTCGCTTGCGGGCGGGCTGGCTGCCGCAGTCGTTGGCGTTTCCCTCCTCGTCTCGTGTCACAAGAAGCCATCCAATCCGGCGCCGGTGGCGGCGGCTCCGAATGCGGACGACCTGGAAACGCAGGGCCTCAGCCTGCAAAAAAAAGGCGACTACTCCGCCGCGGAAAAAGCGCTCCGCCAATGCCTCGCCGAGCGCCAGCGGACCCTGGGTGTGGAGCACCTCGACACCCTGGTCGCCCTCAGCAACCTTGCGAATCTTCTGAACGATCGCGGCCGGCTCGCAGAGGCGGAAACATTGAACCGGCAGTGCCTGGAGGCCCGGCAGCGCACGCTCGGTGCGGATCACCCGCACACGCTTGCGAGCCTCAACAACCTCGCCATCGTCCTGCGGGGCCGGGGAAATTTCGCCGCCGCGGAACCGCTCTACCGGCAGGCATTGGACTCGATGCGTCGCACACTCGGCCCGAGCCACCCCGACACGCTTTCGTGCCTGAACAACCTCGCGAATCTGCTCTCCGACAGGGGCCGCTACCCTGCGGCCGAGCCGCTTTACCGGCAGTTGGTCGCCGCGCTCGAAAAGACGGCGGGCTCCGACGACCCGGCCACTCTCGCCGCGCGGGGAAATCTCGCGAACCTGCTTCTGCGCAAGGGCGATCCCTGGGCCGCGGGCACGCTCTATACCGAATGCTTCGAAACGCGCGAGCGCGTCCAGGGGCCGAACCATCCCGAGACGCTCCTCGCGCTCAGCAATCTCGCCGCATTTGAATTCGAGACCGGCCGCCTTCCCGAGGCGGAGGCGCTTTACCGCAAATGCCTTGCCCGCCGGACCGCCGTGCTGGGAGCCGATCACCCCGAAACGCTCGCCACCGTCGAGAATCTCGCCCGCACGCTGACGAACGAGAAATCGCTGCCCGAAGCGGAGAGCCTCGCGCGGGCGTCGCTCGCGGCTCGCGAGCGCATTCTCGGAGCCGATCACCCGGACACCCTTGGCAACGCGGCGACCCTTGCAAATGTCCTGCGCGACCGCGGCGACTCCGCCGGCGCGGCCCCGCTGTATCAGCGCGCGATCGCCGGGTTGGGGCGATCCATCGGACGGACGCATCCCGACACGCTCGGCGTGATCTACGAATACGCCGTGCTATTGAAAAGCACGGGCCGGGAGGTCGCCGCCCGCCGGCTCGCCTACGAACTCGTGGCCGGAGCCCGCGTCTCGCTGCCCGAGGGGACCTCCGACCGCTCGAAATACGACCACTTCCTCACGTCACTCCAATAGACATGCCGCGAACCTTTTTCAGCGAGGCGCTCGTTCCCGATCGCGAAAGTTTCGACCCCTCCCGCATGGCGATGGGCGAGCCGGGTCTGCCCGGGAAATTTCGATGGCGGAATCGCGAGCTGGTCGTGGCGGAGGTGCTCGAGCGCTGGAAGGAGCATGGCGACTGCAGGCACGGCAGCGGCGAGCGGTATCTGCGCAGGCACGGCTATCGGCTGCGAACCGCCGACGGCCTCGTGATGCGGATCTATTTCCAACGCAGCTTTGGCCGCTCGAGCAGCCGTGTCGCCTCGCGGTGGTGGCTGCACAGCATCGAGGAGGAATCCGCCCGGCCGGGGCCGTAACGCGTCGTCCCTTTTTACATTACCCCTGCGGCTCGCGAGACGAGCAGAGCGACGATAGTCAGCGAGATGAATCCCTGCGCCATGTTGAGCAGCTTGGCCCAGCGGGCGAGGACGGGCGTATCCGTCGGCGAGAAGGCCGCGCTCGTGTTGAACGCGACGAACAGGTAATCAACGAACATCGGCGACCAGCGGCCCGCCGCCAGGGAGGCGCGTTCGCTTTTCTCGATCTGTTGCTGGGGAAACAGAAAACTCGCGCTGCCGTAGCCGCCGGCCCGGTGCCGCGCGACCGGTCCTCCACCGTCGAGCCGCCAATACCACAGCGCGAAAACAAGGACGTTCGTTACCCAAAGCGTCGCTGCCGAACGCAGCAGCGCCACAGCCGCCTGCTTGTGGGCGGGCAGAGCCGCGACGAGCAGGACCAGCGAACTGATGAGGGCGAGCGTGATGACCGCGTTATTAAAAATGCCCAGCGCGTGGTTGAGCGAATAGCGGCCCGTGTGGTGCGCGAAGACGGTCGGCGCGAGCAGGACGACGATCACCGCGGATAGGAGCCAGCGCGGGCCGAAGGTCAATTGCTCGGGCAGCGACGCCGAGATGCCGCCGACGGCCACCATCGCCAGGAGCGCCTGCCACCAGGGCTCGGGCTGGTCCATGCGGGGTGTCGGCATCGCAGCTCTCTATCACGATTCGAGCCCTCACGCGAGCCGGAGGTGGCGGATCGAGGCGGTTCCGCATCATTTTATTGACGCGCCGATTTTTCACTCCAAAGAACAGAGCATGACAATTCGCACGGAGCCGCTCGTTGAGCCGGGCGTGCGTCCTCCAGGCCATGCAGATTGACCCGATCGAGAATCATTTTCGGGGCAACAAACCCTGGGCGACTCTCATGAGCCTCTACTGGCCGGAGCGGCGCTGGGTGGTTCTCACCGTGCTCTTTTATCTCCTCAAGGCGAGCCCGAACTGGGTCCTTCCGCTCGTCACGGCGAACATCATCGACATCATCGCACGACCGGATGCGACTGCGGGGAGATCGCTCTGGCTCAACGCCACTGTCGGTGCGGTGCTGCTCCTGCAAAACATCCCGTCGTCGGTGCTATACGGAAATGCTCTCAGCCGCGCGGTGCGCAATGTCGAGAGCCGCCTGCGCTCCGCATTGGTGCGGCGACTGCAGGTCCTCTCGATCGCCTTTCACAGCCGGACGAACACGGCTGCATTGCAAACAAAGGTCTTGCGGGACGTGGAATCCGTCGAGCAACTCAGCCGCCAGATCGTCGAGACAGGCCTGCTTGCCGCCGTCAGCATGATCGTCGCGCTCGTGGTGACGGCCATTCGGATGCCCGTCTTTCTGCCGGTCTTCGCGCTGATTGTGCCGATGATCGCCTTTATCCGCTTCACGATGACGGGCCGCCTGCAACGCCACAACACGGCCTTCCGCAAGCAGATCGAGAGCATGAACGCGCAAATTCTGGGTATGATCAACATGATCCCTGTCACGCGCGCGCACGCCGCCGAGTCGGAAGAAATCGCCCGTGTGGAAAGTCAGCTTGGCAGTGTTCGCAGCGCGGCGCGGTCGTTTGACCGCACCGCCACGCTCTTTGCGGCGATGGCGTGGGTGATGTTCATGTTTTTCAACCTCTCCTGCCTCACGATGGGCGC
The DNA here is from genome assembly GCA_028713285.1 of Terrimicrobiaceae bacterium. Lineage (GTDB taxonomy): Bacteria > Verrucomicrobiota > Verrucomicrobiia > Chthoniobacterales > JAATET01 > JAATET01. The sequence goes on along the minus strand of JAQTOP010000022.1, from coordinate 28,124 downwards.
ATGGCTCAGCACCCGCCACATCCTGCCGCTCACGCCGGGCGACATGATTCTGCTGACGGGCTATCTGAACACGGTCATCGCGGCTGTGATGCAAATGAATTCCATCCTTCCCATCGTGACCCGCGGGTGCGACGGCCTGCGCAGCATCGGCGAGGTGCTCGAGTGCCCCGACATCGAGGAGAACCGCGGGAAACCAGCCGTCGAAAACGTGCGCGGGGAATTCCGCTTCGAAAGCGTGGGCTTTCGCTACGAGTCGGATCAGGGTGCGTCACAGGCGCTGCAGGACATCGACCTTGAAGTCGCCGCCGGCGAGACTATTGGCATCGTTGGCGAAAGTGGCTCGGGAAAGAGTTCGCTCGTGAGCCTCGTCACCGGATTTCACCGTCCCACGGCGGGGCGCATCCTCCTTGACGGCATCGACATGAACGCGATCGATGTGCGGACGTATCGGCGGCACCTCGCGATTGTCAGCCAGGAGACCATCCTGTTCGCGGGCACACTGCGCGAAAACATCCTCTACGGGGCGAGCGGTGTGAGTGACGCGGAGCTACAGGCCGCAATCGATTCGGCGAACGCTTCCGGGTTCATCCGCGACCTGACGCTGGGATTGGACACCGAGATTGGCGAACGCGGCATCCAGCTCAGCGGCGGGCAGCGTCAGCGCATCGCCATCGCGCGCGCGCTGCTGCGAGATCCCCGCGTGCTCATTCTCGACGAGGCGACAAGTGCGCTGGATGCGGCGAGCGAGGGGATTGTGCAGCAGGCGCTCGAGCGGCTCATGGCGGGTCGCACGACCTTCATCATCGCCCACCGGCTTAGCACCCTGGCCCTGGCCGATCGGATCATCGTTCTGGAGAAGGGCCGGCTCGTCGAGTGCGGCCCGCCCTCCGAGCTTGCGCAGCGGGACGGAGGCCGCTTCGCCGGGCTCCGACGAATGCAGGCGGTCGCTGCCGCGAATTGAGTCGCTCCGCTCGCCCGATGGAGGGAGTGCCCTGAGGTGGGCGATTCTTGACAGGAAGCAATCAGGGCGCTATCCTCGCAGGTTCCACCCCCTAAATCTCAGACCGCGCTCCAAATGCACCATTGTAAGCTTTGCTTTTTTTCACTCGCCTTCATTTCGCTCTCCCTCTGCGGCAGGGCCGCTCTGATCTTTGAGGACGATGCCAGTTCCATCACCGGCGGAGTTCGAAGCCTCGGTAGTGCGAGTTCGATCACGGCGGCGAGCCCGCTCGTCGCCTCACCCGACAGTGGGAGCTACCTGAAGTCGTCGCTTGCCGTCGGCGACGCCGGCGCAACCATCGTCACTTACACTCCCGCGGGTCCGGCGAACTCCTGGTCGGCCCTCACTGGGAGCGTAACCGTCGGCGGCACGACGTATGTGACCTTGAACGGCGGGTTCGATCTTTTTGTTCGTGTCAATACCGCTGAAGCTGGCACCGCATGGTTTCGTCCGGTGGATATTTCCACCAAAACGGCCTCCGCCGGAATGCGTCTTATTTTGAACGGGGCTGGCGGGAGCCAGATTCAACTCGAGATCTCGACCGCCTCCGCGACGGGTTTGGGCAGCTCCCCTGGCTCGTTTACGACGAACGATTCTTTCAATTTGCCAAATAGCATCAGCGGCGCAGGGAATCCCATGACGCCTGGAACGGTCGCGCACCTGGGAATCACATTCAATACCAATCCCGGCACGGGCCAGGTCACGATGAAGCTATTCGGTGCGTCGAATGGCGGAGCGATCGATACCAGTTCCAATCTGGTCGGCATTGGCAATCTGATCGGAATGCAAACTTTCTATATCAGCGCGGCGGCCGTTGGCGCGTCGGTGCTTCCCACCGGAGCGTGGTCGCCGACCGCTCGTTCCTATCCGAGCGCTACATTTGGCACCGCCACCAATGTCGATTACGACACGATCCGCCTATGGAACAGCGACCCCGGGACTTTTCCGGGCCTGAGCGCCACACCGCCGCCGCTCGTCGGTTATTTCACGGCATTTCATATCGGCAACTCATTGACCCAGGACATGTTCATCAATTTTCGAAATGTCGGCACGAGATACGAGGCGACCCAGGGCACGAACTACTTGTGGGGATATCATTTCAGACCGGGGACCAGCCTCACCTTTATTTATAACAATCCAAACGACACGATCTCCACGCGGTCGGCCGTGGGATTGACTTCCGTCTCCGCCCAGCCGGCGACCAATCTTGTCCCCTGGCCCACGGCGCTGCCCGGGAACACCTGGAGTGTCGTTACGATGGAGCCGTTTCCGGACTCCACGGCTCCCGCCACCCTCGCCACCGACACGGCCTCCGTCAATGGCATGATCGCGGCGGCCCGGACGAATGCCAACAATGCTTCGACCCGATTTTTCATCTACGAAGCCTGGCCGACGGTGGTTTACAGCGACCTGAACAGCAACAGCGCGGCTTATCTGGCTCCCATTCAAAACATCCCCAGCCAGCCGAGCACCCTCGCGCGCGACTACTTCACCTACCTTGTCGCAGCCGTGCGCCAGACCAATCCAAATATCGAGGTGATCCCCGTCGGAGAGGCTCTCAATGCGTTGGATATAAAGATGCGGGCGGGGCAATTTCAGGACTTTACCTCCATTAGGGATCTCCATCGCGATGGCATTCATATGAATTCCGTAGGCCAGAATGTCGCTGCATGGACGGCGTATGCGGCGATTTTCAGGCAAAGCCCGGTGGGCCTGGTCAACGACGTGAACGCCAACGGCGTCGCCGCCCCATTCGTAAACAATACGGCCATTTCCCCCGCCGATATGCTGCTCATGCAGCAGACGATTTGGGATGTCGTCAGTCAGCAGCCGAAGCCGCCGACATTCGCCTCGGCAGTTTCGCGCGAGGTCCAGGGAGGCATAAACTACGATATTGGCCTGCCACAGACGGGCGCGGCGGCGGTCGAAGGGCGGGCCCCGGTTGCCGGCACCTATAAGCTAATTCTGACTTTCGATCAGAACGTCATTTCGGGCACGGCGGCAGTGACGGGAGGAACAGGAAGCGTCAGTTCCACATCGATCAATGGGGCGACCATGACCGTGAACTTGAGCGGCGTGGCCAACCAGCAGACATTGGTTGTCACCGCCAGCAATGTCACAAATTCCGTTGGGCAATTTCTGGCAGGTGCGGCGATCAAGGTGCGCGTCCTGCAGGGGGACGTCAATGGAGACGGCGCAGTCAACGCGGCGGATCTGACCGGTGTGCGAAACGCCTACGGCAAATCCGCCGGGCAGGCGGGCTTCGATCCGCGGGCGGACTTGAATGGCGACGGAGCAGTGAATGCTGCGGACATCACCAGCATCCGGAACAATTACGGCCTGCAGGTTCCTTGAAATCAACCGGAATAGTGCGAGTAATGTTGCGAACATAATATCAGCGGATTCCAGTTTGGTTTACGCAAGGCAAAGCGAAGGCCTCCCCCCCGGCATGAACCACCAGCAAATAACCACAAGCCGCTCGCGAAATCGGGCGACTCCTACCGGAATGGAAACCGGAGATCGTTTCCGTCCCCGCCCTGAAAAGGATGCGCCGCGGCTGATAGGAAGTTGCTGGCCGGGCGTGGCCCTCCAGGCGGCGATTGCCTTCCTTCCAGCTGGCGCGATGGCCGTCCCGATCTTTCAGGCTGATTTCAGCGGCACCCGATCTGGAACCGCTGGCGCGGGAGATATAGGCGCTATTGGCGGAATGGGGGCGCTCGGGCCGGGCGGCACGGCGCCCAACGTGACCAATACTATCGGCAGTGCGAGTCCATTTAGTGCCGTCGCCGGCAATTACGTAAACAGTTCGGTGGCCTCCGGGACAACCGGCGCCAAGACCATCGTCACCTTCACACCGACGACGGCTGCCAACTCATGGGCGGCTTTGGTCGCAACTCCGATCAACACGGGCGGTATCAACTACCTGAACTTGAACGGCGCCTTCGACATCTTTGTCCGTCCGATCTCCGGCGAAGCGGGTGCACCGTGGTTTCGCCCGGTGGATATTACAACGATTTCAGGGCCCTCGGGCGCGCGTCTGATCTTCAATGGCATTAGCAGTGGCGGCGTTCAATTCGAATTCAAAACCGGGGCGGGCGCGGGCCTGGGGTCTCTGCCGGGGGCCTTCACGACAAACGATACCTGGATTCTACCGGGCGCAATTACCGGCACTCCAAATCAATTTACGACGGGGGCGATCACTCATCTGGGAGTCACCTTCAAAACCAATCCCGCTACAGGCCAGATCACGGTGAAGGTCTTCGGGGCCGCTGGCACCAATGCCATCGACACCAGCTCGGACACCGTCGGAGCGGGCAATCTGCTGGCCAGGCAGTCCTTTTACGCCAGCGCCGACGCAATCGGAGCCATCACCCTCCCGACAGGCGCGTGGACGATGACGGAAAGATCGGCAAACGGCGCTTCCTTCACTGCCAATACCAGCGTGGATTATGATTCGGTTCGCCTCTACAACAGCGATCCTGGGAGTTTCGGTGTTCCGGGAATTTTCCCGCCAGTTCCTCCGACCCCACCCGATTGGAGTTCTTTCGATTCCCGCAAGAAATGGCTCCTCGGCCTGGAATGGCCCGCGCCAACCCCGGCGGCCCACTTCGGAATGGCATATAATCTGGCGAATCTTTACAAGTTCCCGGCCGGTTCGGCGAACTCCAACAACGCCGTTAGTTACACAGCCAGCAATCTGTCCGTATTGACGACTTTTGAACAACTACAGGGATCCGAGTTTTTTCCCTTGGGAGTTGTGCGCGCCATTTACCAATTCGGCGACCGTTTTTCTCCGGCGCAGCTTGCGCAGGTGGCGACGGATACCCAACGGATGTATTTTTGGTATGGAGGCGGCACAGAAAACCACCATTTGATGAGGCTTTCCAACGGATACCTTCTGGCGCAAAAATTTCCCGCGGCCACGTGGCTTCCGGACTATCCAAATCCCAAGCGGTCCGACAGGCCGGATCTCCCATTAGGAACCGCGCGAGTGAGCTCACTCGTGCTAATGTCGCACAACAAGGAGGAATTGCGCCGGCAGGGAAGCCTGCGTTTCGACCGCTCATTCTCCGAAGCTTCCTCGCCAAATTACATTCCGGCCCACCTGATCCCCATGCTAAATCTCTATGAGTTTGCGCAGGATCCCGAGGTCAAGCGCATCGCCGAAGGCATTATTACCCATATATTAGCTCACCTTTCAGTGAACGTCTATCGCGGATATATTCTTGATCCGTATCCGCGCTTTTACAATTCCGTCTATACCAATGGCGGAATCGGCCCTGGCGTCGATGACGGCAACAAGAACGACACCGTGCTTCTAAACTGGCTTTATTGGAATCAATGCAGGCCCGAGGCGGCACGGATGACCAACTGGGGAGACTGTCTCTTCACAGTTTATCCCGCCCTTTCGTCTTACCGCCCTCCGGCGGCGTTGGATCGCATCGCCAATCTCGCAAGCGACAATGCCGGGAAGGCGCATTGGGTTCTGACGTCCGAGCCGATCTGGGCTGTCGGTGGAGCCTACGATGCGCGGGTGAACGATGCATTGCGCAGGCGCGTGTGGCGCGACAGGGAATTCGCCGTCGGATCGATGGTTGGCTATTATGTTCCAAATACCACGCATATCCAGGATGGCAGCAGATTTGGCATCGCTTACCGTTCGACGGATCGTTTGCAATATATTCAGGCAGGGCATCCCTACTGGCTGGCCGACGAGTCAGGGCTGAATTGGTGGCAGGCCCCGCACTCGCCGTTCATGCAGGTGGCCCATTATAAGAACACGGCCATCATAATGTTCAATATCCCATCGACCGACCCCTGGCCGAACTCCTCCCCCGGGCGTCCGGACTTTTACTTTACCGATCGCACACTCAATCCACCTCAAATTCGCCGCAGCGAGCATGCGAACGCGCTGCGCACCGAGTGTGCGATGCGCTATCCGCTCTCGATGGATGAAACCGACGCCGTGGCCAACGCCGATGGAACGACCTGGTATTTCCTCCACGAAGGAAACACATACATCGGCATCCGCACTCTGACCGCCCCCGGGGCTCCGCAGGATTACGCAGGCGTCTGGAAAAGCCTCTTCGCGACCGCGGTGCCGCACGGTGGCCGTTCGCAAACGGGCTTCGTGGTGGAGATAGGAACGAGCACGGCGAGCGGCGGGCAGTTTGCCGATTTCGCGGCCTTCAAGGCGGCATTGACACCGCGCCAGCCGAGCGTGGCGTGGGGATCTGGCACAATGCCATCGTTGAGCGTCCAATATACGAATTCACAAAACGTGACACTGAGTGCGAGCTACGACACCAACCTGACGTCTGACAGTCAAGGCAGGGTGAGGATGTTTCCGAGCGTCTCGGTCAACGGGGCGCCCGACCTCTCGGACCCGTGGCCGGACATCGACGCGCGGCTGGACGCGACCCATCCCCTGGTGACGCTGGTCAACAAAGTGCTGACGATCACCGATCCGGCCACCGGAGTAGTCAAGAGCGTGGACTGGAGCGGAAATCTGCCGGCCCTCCCGCCGCAACTCGCCGGAGCCTCCTCGCGGAAGAATCAGGGAGGAGTCGATTGCGACACGAGCCTGCCGCTGACCGACCCCGCTGGAGTCGAGTGCCGCTATGGGGCGATAATTAATGGCTACCAAGTGGTATTAACCTTCGACCAGAATATCGCGTCGGGCGCCGTGGCGGTGACTGCGGGAGCGGGCAGCGTGAGTGCGACGGCGATCAATGGTGCGACGATGACAGCGACCTTGAGCGGGGTGTCCAACCAGCAGGCATTGACCCTGACGGCCAGCAATGTGACGAATGCCGCGGGCCAGAGCCTGGCGAGCGCGGCGTTCAAGCTGCGCGTGTTGCAGGGCGATGTGAATGGGGACGGGGTGGTCAATGCGGCGGACCTGACCGGCGTGCGCAATAGCTATGGCACGATCGCGGGGCACGCCGGCTTCGACCCGCGGGCCGACTTGAACGCCGATGGCGCGGTGAACGCCGCGGACATCACCACCATCAAGGATAATTACGGGAGGCAGGTTCCGTGAATCGACAATACATGCAGCCGAAACTCGAGACATTTTCCCAATCTCAAGCATGAATCCATCACAAATCCGAACCGACAAACAATTTCTCCACCATTTGTTTCCAGCCTGTTTGAGCGCCGTGCTCTTGCTAAGCCTTTCGGCTGCGGAGGCGGCTCTCATTTTCCAGGATGATGGCGTATCCGTAACGGGTGGGACCAGGAGCCTTCCTGCGACGGGTTCGATCCAGAGCGGGAGCCCATTTGCATCCGGCAGCGGCAGCTACATTAATGAAGCGGCGCCCATGGGAAATGGAGCCGTCAATATAGTGAAATACAACCCTGCGAGTCCGGCTAACTCCTGGGCGGCGTTGGCCGGAACGGTCACGATCGGCGGCACGGCTTACGTGACCTTGAACGGCGGATTCGACTTCTTTATCTGCCCGAATTCTGTCGAGAAATATGTTTCCGCGTGGTTCCCGCGGCTCGACATATCCACTATTTCGGGAACCACCGGGATGCGCCTGATTTTTAATGGAAACACCTCCGAGGCGCTTCAATTGCATGTCGTAACTGGCTCCGCTTCAGGTGTTGGCAGCACAGCCGCCTCGTTTACAAAAAGCGATACATTCAGTTTGACTTTGCCTCCCACGGGCGGGACTGGACTGGGCTACATGCGCGGTCCGTTTGGAACCCCGGGTACTGTGGCGCACATGGGAGTCACGTTTAACACCAACCCTGCGACGGGGTTGATCACGATGAAGGTCTTCGGCGTGGCGGGTACGGGGGAGATCGATACCTCTTCCAGCATCATGGGCCAGGGGAACCTGCTGGGCATGCAGACCTTTTACGCCAGCGCGGCGGCCATTGGAGCTTCGCCGTTGCCAACCGGCCAATGGGGGTTGGATTCCTGGACGGCGGCGGGCACTTTTAATACACCCGTCAGCGTGGATTATGACATGGTCCGCCTCTGGAACAGCGATCCGGGGACGTTTCCCGCGCTGGGCGCTCTCCAGCGTCAGCCGGTGGCTCAGGCAATTCCTACACTGCCCGAAGGCTTTGGGCTTAGTCGCGGCGCGGTTGCGCAGAGTGATTCGGGAATCGGTGTAAGCGCGACAGTCACGACCAGTCCCCCCGGCATCACGCTCAACTGGCCTGCCGCTTCGGAGAGCGCCAGCGTCTGGGTGGGCATCTATCGCAAGCTTCCCGGAGGCGCAACGTGGACATACCTCACCTCCACCCCGAACCTTCCGGCTACGGCGACAACCTGGACGGATACCGGCGTCGTGGCCGGGACGATGTATGAATACATGGTGCGGCGGCAGACTGGTTCGACTCTCAATGCTATGAATTACGGCTTTTGCTGGGCGGGCATTAATGTTCCGCCAAAGCACATCCGGGGCACAGTTGTGCTAATGGAGGAGTCGGGCGTCGCGGCATCGTTGGCCAATGAGATCGCCACATTGAAAAGCGATCTGAACGGCGACGGATGGATCGTGCGGGAGCATGCCGTCAGTGACGTAAATGTGGATACCGCAGGCTACGCCTCCGCTGTCGTGAACGTAAAATCACTGATCAAGACCGATTACCAGAACGATCCCACCGTCGATGCGGTAATCCTGCTTGGACATGTGCCGGTGCCCTATTCCGGAGATATTAGTCCCGACGGTCATGGCAATCATACGGGTGCGTGGGCCGCTGACACCTACTACGGCGACATGACGGGCACATGGACCGATAGTTCGAACTACACGAACAGCTTTGGTTCACAGACCTGGAATAAGAACATTCCCGGCGACGGAAAGTTCGATCAGAGTGTTTTACCCGCGCCGATCGATCTACAGGTCGGACGCATCGACATGTATAATCTGCCCGTCTTCACGCAGGCTGGCGAAACCGCTGGGGCGGCGGAGGTGCGACTGCTCAAGCAATATCTTAACCGCAATCACCAATGGCGGCAGGCGCAATTCACCGTCCCGCGTCGCGCGGCGGTTGGAGACGGCTTTAATGTGGCAAGCGGGACCTTCACCCTTCCCGTCGGCATTCTGCGGGCGGCGAGCGCCAATGTCGGGGTGGCGAACGTCTCGGCTTTCATGAATACCCAAACCGGCGTGGCCAGCTTGCAGAGTCAACTCCTCGCCAGCCAGGATTTCCTTTGGGCTGGTGGAGGGGGCTACGGAGCATTTAACGATTGCCTCGGCATAGCGAATTCAACGGTTCTGGCCCAGTTGGGGTGCCGGGCGGTGTTCACGATGGCGTGCGGCAGCGGCTTTGGAGATTGGGACAGCCCGAACAATCTGCTCCGTTCCTTTCTGGCGGCATCCGGCAGGACTCTCGGCTCATGCTACAATCTGCCGAATTGTTTCATGCATCCCATGGGCATGGGAGGCACCCTCGGTGAGGGCATGCGCCTCTCGCAGACCAATGGCATCACTCATGTTCAGACGGCGGCCGGGTTGGCCCAGACGGATGAATCGCAGCACACTTACATCTTGAACGGGATACCCACGAACCCGACCACCCAATTCGGCCTGATGGGTGATCCGACTCTCAGGCAGGATATGGTGGCCCCACCGACGGCTCTGACCACGGGCGGCATCGGCAACGCCACGCTGTCCTGGACGGCGTCGGCCGACAGTGCGGCTCCGGGATTCCAGGGTTATTACATCTACCGGGGCACGGCGCCCAATACTGTCCTGACCCTTCTGAATAACGGAAATCTCGTGACCGGAACCAACTGGACGGATCCGGCTCCATTGGGTAATGCAGTTTATATGGTGCGCGCCTCGCGCTTGTTCACAGCGAACACGGGCACCTATGTCAATCTTAGCCAGGGAGCCAATGTCGTGAAGGGACCGGGATTACTGAGCGTGGTTTCGCGGAGGAATCAGGGAGGGATCATTTACGATATCAGCGCTCCACTGATCGACCCGTCCGGTGTCGAGTGTCGCTATGGAGGCGTGAACGGCCTTTATCAGGTGGTATTGACTTTTGACCAGAATATCGCGTCGGGCAGCGCGCTCGTGACGGTTGGGACGGGCGCCGTAAACTCGATCGCGATCAGCGGCGCCACGATGACGGTTAACCTGACCGGGGTCGCCAGCCAGCAAACGCTGACCGTCACCGCGAGCAACGTAACGAACCCATCGGGAGCCGTGCTTGCAAATGCAGCAGTCAAATTGCGCATTTTGCAGGGCGATGTGAGCGGAGACGGCGTGGTCAACGCGGCGGACTTGACCTGGATCCGCAACAGCTATGGCAAACTCGCGGGGGATGCGGGCTTTGACCCCCGCGCAGATTTGAATGGCGATGGCGCGGTGAATGCCGCGGACATCACCACGATCAGGGACAACTACGGGAGGCAGGTTCCTTGAATGGATTCCTGGGGAAGGGTAAAATGAAAATAATTAGGAAAATCATGGGAGTGGCGGGCATCTCCTTGCTCGCGGCGCTAGGAACCGGTCAGGCGCAGGTGCTCTTGCGTCTGCTTGATGCGGGAACCGGACTTTCCAGCCTCACGATCACGCCCGGGCAGAGTTTCTCTTTGAACGTCCAAGTCAGTGGGCTTAGCTCACCGGCTTTGGACAATTTCGACTTGCAGTTGGCGGTTTTACCGATGGGGACCACCATCAGCAGCTTTACGGATACGGTGCCCACTGGATGGATTTCCTTATCCGATGCGCCGACCCGAAAGTATGGCGCGGGGAATATTTCAGGCACGGATCTCACGGGGACATCCACGCTCGTGCAGATCAACCTGACAACGATTGGCACAATGGCGACGGGGAGTTACACAGTGTCCTTCGTCGCTCAGAATTCTGCCTCCCAGGATTTACGGGGTAGCTCGAACCAGTCGATTCCCTATATCCCTTCCAGTTTCACATTGACCGTCGTTCCCGAGCCGACGACCGGCGTCCTCATGCTGATCGGCCTGGGCGGATTGTGCTGGCATCTATGGCGTGGACGGCGCAGACGTGCTGATCGCTGTCGGGAACAGCACCGCTGCGCTAATATTTGATCACGGTTCAAGCCGTGCGAAAGTGCAGCTTTCGGCAAATTTGGAATCGCAGCCGCAGCCCACTTTTGCACGTTGGCCAATGAAGCCTTTCCACAATCTTGCCGAAACGCGAACGACGAACGGATCGCGTTTTTCACTGCACGAACACAACGGGGAGTTTTTTTTTAAACTCAATGGCACTCAGCTAATGAGTTCGACGGCGACCGTCTCCGAGCTGCTGCTTGCCGATCTGGCCTGCGCTTTTCCAGAGCCGCGACCCGGAGCGCGCGTGCTGATTGGGGGGCTCGGCCTGGGATTCAGCCTGCGGCGTGTGCTGGAACTGGTTGGCCCGGGGGCGGCCGTGCGGGTGGCCGAATTGCTCCCGGAAGTCGTCGCCTGGAACCGGGACTTCCTCCGCGGCCTGAACGGACAACTGCTCGACGACCCGCGCGTGGAGGTCGTCACCGGCGATGTCTTCGACTGCATCAAGGCGGCGGGGGCGGTGCGATACGATGCGATCCTGCTCGATGTGGACAACGGGCCGACGTCTTTTGTGCAACCGCAAAACTCGCGCCTGTATGGGCGCAATGGAGTCGCACTGATCCGACGGGCCCTCGAGCCGGGGGGGCGGGTGGCATTTTGGTCGGCGGAGGCGGAGCCGGCGTTCCGGGCGAGTCTCGCGAGGGCGGGGTTCTTCGTGGAAGAAATTGCGGCAAAGGCGCATGAGCGGGCGAAGCGCTGCGCCCATCGCATTTACGTCGGCGAGCGGAAGGAGGAGATCGCATGAACCTGACTGACTGGGATCAACTCACGAACCAGCAGGCCGGCGCAGAACAAATGCGACGTGAATTGAAATGAGCGCCCCCGCCGTCCTGATCGCCACCGCGAAGGTTCGTCCCGGCGAGGAAGATGCCTTCGCCGCCTGGCAGGTTTATCACAATGCGGCTGTCGCCAAATTCCCGGGCTTCGTGAGCAGCGACATCCTTCCGCCGGGCGCCGCGGGAAGCAACGAATGGACGATCGTGCTGAACTTCCAGACGCCCGACCAATTGACGGTCTGGCAGAAGTCCGCGGAACGCGCGGCACTCCTCGCGGAGGCGCTGCCCTTTTTCGAAGGCGGCAACCTGGGCGAGGCGATGAACGTGGGCGGCGCCGGCGAAGCGCCGGGCACGACCGTCACCGAAGTCATCCTGTCGAAAATCAAGCCCGGGATGGACGACGTCTATCGCGAGTGGGCGGTGCGAATCCAGCAGGCCCAATCGAAGTATCCCGGCTATCGCGGGATGTATTTGCAGCCGCCGACCACCGGGAAGGATGGCCACTGGACGACGCTCGTGCGCTACGACACCGCCGAGCATCTCGAGGGGTGGATGGCCGCCCCCGAGCGCGCCGAGCTGCTGCGGGAGTCGAAGGCATTCATTGAAAGCGAGGAGCTGATGCGCCTGGCCACGTCGTTCCCCGGCTGGGTGCCGGTCGATCCCGTCACGGGAAAGGGCCCGCCGGATTGGAAGACCGCCCTGCTCGTGCTGCTGGGACTTTTCCCGACCGTGATGCTCGAAATGCGCTTCCTCAGCCCCGTGCTGGCGGGCCTCGGGCTGCACGCCTCGCTCGCCACATTCATCGGCAACGCGGGCAGCGTCGCCATCACCAGCTTTATCACGATGCCGCTCTGCGTTCGCTGGTTCGGCTGGTGGCTGTTCCCCGCCGACGACGCGGAAAAGGCGACCGTCACCGCGCGCGGCGTTGCCATCCTCGTCGGGCTCTTTACCATCGAGATCGCCGTCCTGTGGCGACTCCTGCCAGGGTAAATCGCCACGACTGAGCAACCCAACCCGCAACCAGATAAAACGCCATGGAAAACACTGACCACGAAAAGTTCCTTCGCCGCGCCATCGAGATGTCCGCGCGCGCATCGCTCGAATACTCCACCGGAGGCGCCTTCGGTGCAGTCCTTGTCAAGGACGGGAAAATCGTTTCCGAAGGTATGAACCGCGTCATCGCCAGCCACGATCCGACGTGGCACGCCGAGATGGAGGCCATTCGCCTCGCCTGCATCACGCTCCAGAGCTTCAAGCTCCCCGGCTGCACGCTCTACACCTCCGCCGAACCCTGCCCCATGTGCATGGCGACCTGCTATTGGGCGGGAATCGAGCAGGTGTTTTACGGAGCCACCGTCGAGGACGCCTTCGAATACGGCAACTTCGACGACCGGCCCATCTACGAGCAGCTCGCCCTGCCCAAGGAACAGCGCTCGATCAAGCTCACCCAGCTCCTGCGCGACGAAGCCGTCGTCGTCTGGAAAAAATACCAGGCCAAGCCCGACAAGATTCAATACTGACCGGCGGAAGGCGAGATCGCTCGACCGGATTCGTCCCATTTTCTTGCAACAACCCGCCGATATGGTTCCGTCTGCAACAACCATCAGCCTAAGGAGAGGATGAACGAACAGATCAAAATCAACTGGTATCGCACGAAAATTGACCGGCAGGTCATGAGCGAGCTGATGAAGTCCAGCGATTTTCGCGGGCTCTGCCAGGTGGTCCCGCAGTTCGCGCTCTACCTGACGACGGGCGCGCTCTCCTACCTCGCATTCCTCAATATTCACGCGGCGAACTGGCAATGGTCCGTGCCGCTGCTGCTCCTGGCATTGTTCGCTCACGGCACCGTCGGCAGTTTCATGGGCGCGGTCGGGCCGATTCATGAATTGAGCCACAAGACGCCTTTTCGCACCAAATCGTGGAACGATTTTTTCCTGAAGCTTTTTTCGTTTGTGAGCTGGACCGATTACGTCAGCTACCGCCCCAGCCATGTGAAACACCATCAGGTCACGGTGCACGAGGATCACGACGGCGAGGTCGTCCTGCCGCAGACTTTCGATTGGGACAGTTTCAAGCTCCTTCTCCCATTGGTCACCTTCGATCCCGCGGCGATTTTTCGCACGATCCGGACCTGGGTCCGCTGCGCGCGCGGGGACATGAGGGATAAGGGTGAATGGATCAACAAGGTCGTGCCCGAATCGAACACCGCCCTCCGCCGCGAGCACCGCGACTGGGCCAGAACGGTCGTTCTGGGTCATCTGTCCCTCGCCACTTTGTTCGTCGCGACCGGGAACTGGTTCCTCGTGATTATCTTCACCTTCGGCTGCTTCCTCGCGCCGTGGCTGGCGGTGCTTTGCGCGCTGCCCCAGCACATCGGCCTGTCGCCCAACGTGTCGGATTTTCGGCTGTGCTGCCGCACCTACACCTGCAGTTGGCTTCCGGCGTTCCTCTATTGGAATCTCCAGTATCACGTGGAGCACCACATGTTCCCCGCCGTGCCATTTTACAATCTGCCCAGGCTTCGCAAGGCCATCGAGCACGACCTGCCTCCCGCTCCGCACGGGCTCTGGGCGACCTGGAGTGAAATTCTGCCCATCCTCAAGAAGCAGCGGGAAGATCCGCATTACACATTCGTTCCAAAGCTGCCGGGGAACGAAGGGGATCTCGTCGGCGACGACGCTCTCGCGATGGAAGCCGCACGAGCGACCTGAGTTCCTGCCGGGTCTTTTTTTTAACCGGCCAGACCGACGGCCTTGCGCACCCGCGCCATCACTTTTTCGGCGATCGTGTTCGCTTTCGCCGCGCCCTCGCGCAGCACCGCATCGACGAACGCCGGATCAGCCAGGATCGCCTCGCGCTTCTCCCGCATCGGTCCGAAGTGTCTCCACGCTGCGGCGAAAAGCGCCTTCTTGAAATCGCCGTAGCCCGTGCCGCCGACGCGAAACGCTTCCGCCATCGACGCATATTCACCGGGGGAGGCCACCAGTTTGTAGAGCCCCAGGATCGTCGAGTCGTCGGTGGGTTTTGGCGCCTCGACCGGCGTCGAGTCGGTCTGGATGCCCATGATCTTTTTGCGCAGCGTCTTTTCGTCCTCGAAGATCTCAATCGTGTTGCCGTAGCTCTTGCTCATCTTCGCGCCATCCAGGCCGGGGACCGTCGCGGCGTCCCCGCGAATGCTCGGCTCGGGCAGCTTGAACACCTCGCCGTAGAGCTCGTTGATCTTGATCGCGATGTCGCGCGTGACTTCGAGATGCTGCTTTTGGTCGCGTCCGACCGGCACGAGGTCGCTTTCGTAGAGCAGGATGTCCGCCGCCATGAGCACCGGATACGCGAATAATCCGTGCGACGCCGCGAAGCCCCGCGACGTCTTGTCCTTGTAGGAATGGCAGCGTTCGAGCAGCCCCATCGGCGTGACCGTGCTGAGGATCCACGCCAGCTCCGTGACGGCCGGCACATCCGATTGACGAAAAAAGCAGGCCCGCGAGGGGTCGAGCCCGCACGCCAGGAAATCGATGGCCAGCTCGCGCGAGTATTCCCGCAACGCCGTCGGATCGCGCACCGTCGTGAGCGCGTGCAGATCGGCGATGAAGTAGAATGCTTCGCCCTCCTCCTGCAGCTCGATGGCGGGCCGCATCATGCCGAAGTAATTTCCGAGGTGGAGTTTCCCCGAGGGTTGAATGCCGGACAAGATGCGCATGGTGGGGCGAATTAAACCCGCACGGGCGCGGAGGCGCGACCGAATAATCGGCCCCGGTTGCTCGTCAGGATTCCAGAGTTAGATTGCATCGGGAGTATGAACGAAACGTTGATCCATGCTGGCGCGCCCGCGCTTTCATTTGCCGCGCGGGTTCTCGACCCGCTGCTCGCGCACGAGCCACTTGCGACGAGGCATTCGGAGGAGGATGTGCGGATTGCGGACCGCGCGATTCGGGTGGATGTTTTCGAGCCGGCGGATGCTGCGCGAGCGAAGACGGTATTGCTGTTCCATGGAGTGGGCGGCCTGCTTGGCGACGGGCCGCTGATGCGCCGATCAGCGAGGACGCTGGCTGCGCGCGGCTTTCGCGCGGGCGTCGTGCATTATTTTAACGCGACCGCCACGCTCTTCGCGACGCATTCGCACGTCCGCGATCATGCGGCGGATTGGAAGACGGCGCTCGTGGGGGTCACCCGGCATTATGCGCAATCCCGGGGCGCGCCGGTTGGCATGATGGGATACTCACTGGGTGGATTTCTGGCGGTTGGCGCCGCGATGGAATTGCCGGAAGTCGGGGCGGTCGCCGTGATGTCCGGCGGACTGATCGAGGAGCATGAGAATCAAACCCCGCCGCACGTCCCCGCGCTGCTCGTGTTGCACGGCGCGAACGATCCAAAGATCCCACCCGAGCGAGCGGAGGCGCTGGTGCGTCTGGGGCGGCGGGCCGGCGCGCGGGTCGAGAGCGTATTTTATCCGAACGAGGGCCACACCTTGGGATCGCGGGCGGAGCGGGACGCGCTCGACCGGGCGGCGCAGTTCTTCGCCGCACGCCTGGGTGCTGGCGCTCGCGGTTGATTTGATCTACTGCTGGCGGCGTCCCCCGGGGGGTATAGCTCAATGGTTAGAGCAGCCGGCTCATAACTGGTTGGTTCTCGGTTCAAATCCGAGTGCCCCCACATTTTCAATCCGACCCTGGTGCGTGCGGGCGGTTGGAGGTTGAGGCTGTCCGGGGCGCGCGTTAGGAATGCCGCGATGATTTCGTTCCTCCGCTGGTCTGGTCGCGCGCTGTTCGCCTTGCTCGTGATAGCGTTTCTCGTCTGCGCGGGAGTGATCGTGAAGTTCGAGCGATGGAAGAAGGACAGGCTCGCCTGGCTCGATGCGGGCAGCAAGGTCGTGCGGACGGCGGCGGGAGACGTGGAATACACGGAGCGCGGCGTGGGGCCCGCCGTATTGATCTGTCACGGCGCGCCCGGCGGCTACGACCAGGCGATGCTCCTCGGCGAAGCGCTCGCAAAAAACGGCTTTCGGGTGATCGCGCCGTCGCGCCCGGGATTCCTGCGCACGCCGCTCACGACCGGGCTGCTGTTTGACGACCAGGCCGACGCCCTTGCCGCGCTCCTCGACAAGCTCGGCGTGGCGCGCGCGTCCGTGCTCGGCTTCTCGACGGGCTCGCAGGTCGCGGCGCGATTCGCCCTGCGGCATCCCGATCGCACGGATGCGCTCGTGCTCATTTCGCCGGTGATCGCCGCGTACCAGCGCGATCCGGCCACGCAGCCGCGCCAGATCCTGCCCGACGCCGCATTGTTCAAAACGACCGGCGACATGGGGGCATGGTTCTTCGTGAAACAGGCGCGGCGCGATCCGCGCTGGATGCTCGACGCCGTTTTCGCAACCGATACAAATCTCGACGACCGCGCCCGTTCTGCACTGGTCGATTTTGTGATGCGCGACCCGGCGCAGCTTGCGTTCTTCCGGCATCTCGTCGGCACGCAGGCGCCGCTCAGCCCACGCGAGAGCGGCACGCGCAACGACCTCCTCCTCGTGCGCGCGCTCGATCCCGTCGCCTACGAAAAAATCCAGGCGCCGACGCTGCTCGTGGCGGGCTCGGCGGATTCGGGCAGTCTGTGGGTCGATCTCAAGGCGATCACGTCCCGCCTGCCGGCTGCGAAGGTCGTCACCGTCGGGGACGCCGGGCATCTCGTGTGGTTCGGACCAAACTCTGCCGCCGCGCAGCAGGCCGTGGGGGATTTCCTGCGGCATCCGCCCCTGGTTCCCGCGCCCTCTGCGACGCCTGCCCCCGCGCCTGCGGCCAATTGATTCGCGCCGCATGGACTTCTTTGAGAGCCAGGCCCGCGCCCACCGCAAGACCCGGTGGCTGCTCGTCTATTTCGTGCTCGCCGTGCTGGGCATCATCGCGACGCTCCAGGGGCTTGCGGCATTCGCGATGCACGAGGCGCTGACCGACATGGGACTGCTCGGCATGGTCTCGGCGGGCGTGATCGTTGTCGTCGCGCTCGGCGCATTGTATCGCATCGCGGAGCTGTCGCGCGGCGGCGGCGTGGTGGCCGAAATGCTCGGCGGCCGGCAGATCGCCCCGCACACGACCGACCTGCGCGAGGTGCAGTTGCGCAATGTCGTCGAGGAAATGGCGCTCGCCTCGGGCGTGCCGGTGCCGGACATCTACGTGCTCGACGACGAGCGCGCGATCAACGCCTTCGCGGCGGGGAATACCGCCGGCGACGCGGTCGTCGCGGTCACGCGCGGCACGCTCGATCAACTCAACCGCGATCAACTCCAGGGCGTCGTCGCCCACGAGTTCAGCCACATTCTCAACGGCGACATGCGGCTGAACCTCCGCCTCATGGGCGTGCTCAACGGCATTCTTCTCCTTGCGATCCTGGGACGCATCGTTTTCGAAATCGGCGCGCGCTTCGGCGGCAGCGCCCGAAGCGACCGCGACGGGAAGAATGCACAAATACCGATCTTCGCCATCGGCGCGGCGCTTTGGCTCGTGGGCTCGGTCGGCGTGTTTTTTGCGAAACTCATCAAGGCCGCAGTGAGCCGGCAGCGCGAATTCCTCGCGGACGCGTCCGCGGTGCAGTTCACGCGCAACCCCGACGGCATCGCGGGCGCGCTGTGGAAGATCGGGAAGGAAGGCTCGCGCCTGCAATCGGCCCGGGCCGACGAGGCGAGTCACCTCTTCTTTGGCAATGGCCTGGGCGAGTCGTTCCTCGCGCTCTTTGCGACGCACCCGCCGCTCGACGAACGCATCCGCGCGATCGCGCCGGGCTTCGATCCTGCGCGGCTGGCCGCTTCGCCGCCATCAATCGAGGCGGCGACCCGCCCTGCGCTGAACAATCTTGCCACTGTCGGGGCGATGCTTGCGGCGCTGCCGGCCTTCGTCCGCGAGGGGGCGCGCGAGACGGCGAGCGCGGTCCCGCTCATCTACGCGCTGCTGTTGAGCAGGGATGCGGCCACGCGCGAGCGCCAGCTTGCCGGCATCGAGTTGAACGACGCGGAACGGGCCGAAGTCGCGCGCGATCTGGGCCGGAGCGGCGAGATCACCGACGCCCTCGCGATGATGGACCTGTGCCTGCCGGCGCTGCGAAAGCTCTCCGAGCCGCAATACAGGGCCTTCCGCGAGAATGTCCGCCGGCTCATCGCGTGTGATGGCGAGGTCGATCTGTTCGAGTTCGTCCTGCATCAGGCGCTGGTGCGGCACGTCGATCACTTCTTCACGAAGAGCGTCGGGCCCATCGTGCGCTACCGTTCGCCGTTGCCGCTGCTGCCCGATATCGCGACCGTGCTTTCGGCGCTGGCGTGGTTCTCGGACGGGGAGTCGGCGGCGCGCGACGCGGCATTTTCCGCCGGAGTCGCCGCACTGCTGTTGAAACCGGATGCGTTTCCGATGCGCCGCGCCGAAGCGTGCGACTTCCCTGCGGTCGAGGCCGCGCTGGAGCGGATGGCGGAGGCCGATCCCGCGACGAAACGGAAAATCTTGAATGCCTGCGCGGCGGCGGTCCGGCACGACGGCGTAATCCATCCGCGCGAGGCGGCGCTGCTGCGTGCCGTGGCGGACGTGCTGGGCTGCCCCCTTCCGGCGTGAACCGACGGCTGATCACCGCCGCCGAGCTGTCGGCCCTCGCGGCGGAGGACACCACGGCGCACCGCCTGTGGACCGGCGCGGATGGCTGGGTCGAACGCTTCGGCGACGACTACCTCGTGAGCGCGGCGGACGATGGCGGCCAAATCGTCGGGTATCTGCCGGAGTGGTTGGCGGCCCTGGGATTGCGAGCAGCCCGGATTTTCGTTCGCCGGCTCGTGAAGCAACCCGGCGGGGACGACAAACCCACGCAAACTTTCGGGGCGGTCGGGCCGATGGAAACGATTGTGACCGAGCGCGGGTTGCGGTTCGGCATCGATTTCTCGGCGGGCTACTCGGTCGGACTTTTCTGCGACCAGCGGGCGAACCGTGCGTATCTGGAAACACTTCGTCCGCTGCGCATGCTGAATTGCTTTGCCTATACGTGCGCCTTCTCCGTCGCGGCGGCGCGGGCGGGTGCGGAAACGCTCAACCTCGATCTGTCGCGCAAATCGCTCGATCGTGGCCGTGCCAACCTCGCGCTCAGCGGCTTCGAGGGCGGGCGCCATCGCTTCATCGCGGACGATGTTTTCGCGGTGCTGCCGCGGCTGGCGCGGCGCGGCGAGCGGTTCGATGCGATCGTTCTCGACCCTCCGACGTTTTCGCGCGGGGCGGGCGGGCGTGTATTTCGAGCGGAGCGTGATCTGTGCGGATTGCTCGAGCGGGCTTTGGATTTGATCGAGCCGGGCGGGCGGGTGTTGCTCTCGTCCAATGCGCAACATCTCGATGTCGCGGCAATCGCGCGGGGCTCAGCCCGGGCGACGCGTCTCCATTCCGTGCCGCCGCCGTCGGAATACCCGCCCGATTCGGCCGCCGCGACGGTGTGGGTCGTTGCGGGCTGAACCCTCGACGGCCGCGCGGACGATGGGATACGAATAACAAAATGCCTGTAGAGCCCGAATCTGCCGAGGTCGCCGTCGAGCGGTCGGATTCCGGCACGCGGATTGTGCTGAAGGGCCGGCTGGATGCGGAGAACGCCGCGACGGTGTGGGATCGCGCCGTGCGCGCCGCCGGCAAGGGCGCGACCGTCGATGCATCGGGCGTGACGTATTGCGACTCGGCGGGCGCCGCGCTTTTTTACAAACTCGAAAACGCGCGCGGCGCAAAGATCGAGGGGCTGCCGGCCGAGGCGTCGGGGTTGTTGAAACCGTATGCGGAAGTGGAATTCCCCACGCTCGGCGGACGGACGCTCGATCGCGAGCCGGCGGCGGTGGCGCTCGGGCGCATCGGAGTCGGCATGGCGCGGGATGTGCGCGACCAACTTGTTTTCACCGGGCAGGCGGCGGTGGCGCTCGCGGCCGGCATGGCAAATCCCCGCCGGGTGCGCTGGGGCGAGATGTGGCATACGGTCGAGACGGCGGGTGTGAACGCGCTCGTGATTGTGGGCATGATCGGATTTCTCACCGGCATGATCATGGCCTTCCAATCCACGGTGCCGCTCCAGCAATTCGGCGTGGATATTTTCGTCGTGAATCTTGTGGCGCTCGCGATGTTGCGCGAGCTGGGCGGCATCATGACGGCCATCGTGCTCGCGGGCCGTTCGGGCTCGTCGTTCGCGGCGGAGATTGGCACGATGAAGGTGAACGAGGAGGTGGATGCCCTCACGACGATGGGGCTCGATCCCGTGCGATTTCTCGTGGTGCCGAAGCTGATGGCGGCGATTCTCGTGACGCCGCTGCTCACGATCTATGCGAACGTCATCGGCATCTCGGGAGGCCTGATGGTGGTGATGTTTTTTGGCCATCCATGGGCGGCGGTTTACAACCAGCTCGTGTCGGCGGTGACGCTGCACGACGTATTCGCCGGGCTCATCAAATCGTTCTTCTTCGGCGCGCTCGTCGGCGGCATCGGCTGCCTGCGCGGGCTGCAGACGAAGTCGGGCGCAAGCGCGGTGGGCGAATCGACGACGCGCGCCGTCGTGAGCGGCATCTTTTTAATCATCCTGGTCGATGCGATTTTCGCGGTCGTTTTTTATGCCATCAAATTCTGACAGCTCGAACATCATCGAGGTGCGCGAGCTCACGGCGGGCTACGCCGGCGAGGCGATCCTCGAGAACGTGTCGTTCGACGTGCGCCGCGGCGAGGTGTTCGTGATCCTCGGCGGATCGGGTTGCGGGAAAAGCACGCTGCTCAAGCATCTCATCGGGCTGTATCCGCCGATGGCGGGCGCGGTGCGCATCGAGGGGCGCGACCTCGTGGCGGCCGAGGGTGCGGAGCGGCAGGCGATTCTCAAGCGGATCGGCGTGTCGTATCAAAGCGGCGCGCTGTTTGGTTCGATGACGCTGGGCGAAAACGTGCGCCTGCCGCTGGAGGAATACACGGACCTTCCCGAGGAGGCGCTGGAGCTGGTCGCGTGGATGAAGCTGCGCCTCGTCGGGCTGGAAAACTCGATCTCAAAACTGCCGAGCGAACTGAGCGGAGGCATGCAGAAGCGCGCGGCGATTGCGCGGGCGATGGCTCTCGATCCGGCGGTGGTATTTCTCGACGAGCCGTCCGCCGGCCTCGATCCGGTGACCTCCGCCGGGCTGGACGCCCTCATCCTGCGGCTGAACGAGGACATGGAAATGACATTCGTGATTGTCACCCACGAGCTGGCCAGTATCTACGCGGTGGCGGACCGTGTGATCATGCTCGACAAGGAACGAAAGGGAATCATCGCCGAGGGCGCGCCGGAGGAATTGCGCGATCATTCGACGGAGCCGTTCGTGCGACAGTTCTTTCACCGCGAAGCAAAGGAGGAGGCCGCGTGAAGGAGGCGAGTTATTTCCGCATCGGCGTATTCATCATCGCCGGCCTTCTGCTGCTCGCGGGAGCGCTGATCATTTTTGGCATCGGGCAGTTCTTCAAGGAGAAGATCCGGATCGAGACCTACGTGGACGCGACGGTGCAGGGAATCGAGGTCGGATCGCCGGTGAAATTTCGCGGCGTGACGGTGGGCAAGGTGAGCAGCATCGGATTTCTGTTCACCGAATATCCGGAGGTGGATCGCTCGACCGTGGCGAACTACGTCGTGATCCTCATGGAACTCGACAAGGAGATCTTCCCCGACATGTTCAAGGTCGATAATCTCCAGGTCCAGCTCGACCGGAGCATCGCGCGCGGCCTGCGCGTGCAGATCGAGCCGCAGGGCATCACGGGATTGAATTACATGGAGATCAATTACCTCGATCAGTCGCGCTTCCAGCCGCTCAAGATCAACTGGAAGCCGCGCAATTACTTCCTGCCCTACGCCCCGGGCGAACTCACCAACCTGCTCGACTCGGTCAACAAGATGATGAAGGAGGTCGAGAATCTGAACATCAAAGGCATCAGCGAGGACACGCAGAAGCTGCTCAAAAATCTCAACGATGTCGTGACCGGCGCGCAGCTCGAGAAATTGAGCGCCGACGCGCAGAAGCTCTTTGGCACCGTGTCGAAGGCCGTCGATGACGCGAAGGTCAAGGAATTGAGCGCCGACACGCGCGCCCTGCTCAACGAGGTGCAAAAATCGAACGATCAGTTGCGGACGATCCTCGGCAACGTCGAACCCGCCTCGCGCCTGAACGCCGACGACATCGCCGCCACGCTGGCGAACCTGCGCATCATTTCCGAGAACCTCCGCGCAGCCAGCGCCGAGATTTCCCGCGATCCATCCAGGATCATTTTCAGCAAGCCGCCGAGGCCCTCGAAGGTGATGGAGCCTCCGGCAAAACCCCCTCGCAAACCGTGACCCGCGCCGCGCCCCTTTCGCTCGCCCTGCTTGTCGCGATGCTCGCGGCCTGCTCCTCATTCTGTCCCCGGCCGAAGCCGGAGTATTTTGCGCTCGATCCCGGGAAGCCCGCGTCCCTGCGCGCGCTGCGGCCGGCGAACTCGTCAGCGACCGCGTCCGTGGGCTTCGTCGATGTGGCTGCGCCCTTCGCCTCGGACGGATTTGTGTATCAATTGAGCGCCGGCCGCTGGGAGGTCGATCCCTACAACCAGTTTCTCGTCTCGCCGGCGGACATGATGACGTCGATCTTGCGGAATTGGACGCGCGAGTCTGGACTCTACGGCGAGGTCGCCGAGCCTGGCGCGGGCGGCGGGCAGGACATCTCCATCGATTGCAATCTCACCGCGCTCTACGGCGATTTCCGCAATCCCACGGCCCCGCAAGCCGTCCTCACGATGGAGGTCCAGGTCTTCCGGCGAACGGACAAGGGCAGCGTGATCGCGCTGCGCAGGATGTTCACGCAATCCGTGCCCGTCGCCAGCCGCACTCCCGCCGCGCTGGTGGCCGCATGGAACGAGGCGCTGCGCGTCGAGTTGAACGAGCTGCTCCGCGCGCTCGGCCAGCTCCACGGGTGAGGAAATCTCCTACGCTTCGCGCTCGTCCGCGGTGACTCGCGGATGGGCATCCACCGGCATGCGTGCAGCCGCGAGCAGGATGCCCGACGCCTTGTCGAGCGTCTCGATCCATTCCTGCTCCGGGACGGAATCCGCCACGATGCCCGCGCCGACATGAAACGTCGCCTCGTTCCCGCGCACGATCACCGAGCGAATGGCGATATTGAAGCGGCTCTCGCCGTTGAAGCCGAGGAAGCCGATGGCTCCCGTGTAGATGCCGCGCGGGGCCGGTTCGAGTTCCGCGATGATTTCCCGCGCCCGCTTTTTCGGCGCGCCCGAGATCGAGCCGCCCGGGAAGCAGGCGGCAATCGCTTCGAGGTGCGAAACGCCCGGCCGCAGCGTGCCCTCGACGGTCGAGACGAGGTGGAAGACCTGCTCGAACCGCTCGAGCTTCAAAAGGTCGGCGACGCGCACGCAGCCGTATTCGCACACGCGGCCGAGGTCGTTGCGCTCGAGATCGGTGATCATCACCAGCTCGGCGATTTCCTTCTGCGAGGTGATCAAATCGTAAGCCGAGCGCTCGTCCGCATCGCCGTCGGCGCGGCGCGGGCGGGTGCCCTTGATCGGGCGCGTGAGCAGGCTCCGCCCGCTCAGGCTCAGGAAACGTTCCGGCGAAGCCGAGAGGACAGTCGTATCGCCGAGGGTGAGGCAGGCGGCGTGCGGCGCCGGCGAGTAGTGCCGCAGCGCCTCGTAGAACGGCCACGCCGCCCCGCGCCACTCGGTGCGAAAACGATGCGCGAGGCACACCTGGTAAATGTCGCCCGCCGCGATGTAATCCTGCGCGCGGCGGACCATTGCACAATAATCCTCCCGCGAGAGGTCGGGACGGAAATCCGTGCGCTCCGCGGGATGTTCGGGAACGGCTCCGGGCAGGCGCGGATTGCCAAAGGCCAGCCAGCGCTCCTCCCCGTGCACGTAGGCCAGCAGGTCGGGATACATGCCGAAGCGAAACGAGCCGTCGTATGCGAACCAGCCGATGGCCGCGCCGTGCGGGAGCCCCAGATCGCCGCCCGTGCTCGCTCGCGCCTCGATCTCGCGCTGGAGTCCGGGCCAGTCCGCCGCCGTGCCTTCGAGGATTTTTTCCGGTTCGCAAGCGAGGATCGACAGCGCGCCCGGCGACTCGACCGCCGAATCCAGAAAAACCATGCCCTCCCGGTCGGCAAGCCCCGCCGCCGCTTCCGCCGGACTCAGCGGGAGCGCGATCTCGCGAAACTGGTGTGCTCGGCTGGCCATGGCTGACGACTTGCCAAGACAGAATAAACCTGTTTCGTTTGCAAGTCCGAGTCGCCTGCCGCCTTTCCGCGATACATGAAGAACCGCCTGCTCCCGCTCACCATCGCCCCCCTGCTCGCGCTTGCGCAGCCGGCGATGGCACAGGAGAAACCGGCCTCCTCGCCCACACCGACGCCCGTTCCCGCTTCGCCCGCCCTCAAATCCACCGTCGCGAGCACTCCTGCTCCCGCCGCCTCTCCGGCACCCACTGCGCCTGCTAAAGCGGATGCCTCTTCCGCCGCCACGCCGGAAGCGAAGGAATCAATCGCGCCGGGGAGTGCCTCGGCTCCCTCACCATCGCCTGCCGGCAAGTCGGATGCGGATTATCTGCCCGAGCCGACCGACTCCAGCCTCGGCGCTCCAGTTGAATCCAAGGACGAAAGTCTCCCGTCGGGCGAGGCGGCTCCGAGTGATTTGCCGAATCCCGACAACTTGATTCCGCAGGGTCCGCCGGGCGCCGAGGGCGTACCGCCCGCTCCGCCGAAGGTCGCGGAAAACAAGTTCGACGTCGATCGCAAGCTCGCCGTGCGTTACCAGGAAGTGAAGCTTCTGGCCCTCAAGGACGAGGCCATTCGCAGTCTGCACGAGCAGGCCGAGGCGGCGAAGACGGACGAGGGCAAGCGCCAGGCCATGCGCGCGTATTTCCGTCTGCTCTTCGCGAAAATGACGTCCATCGACGCCAAGTTGAAGGTGAAGTGCGACCTCATGGAGGAGGCCTACCTTCGCCGCCTCGGCCAGTTTCGCGTCGAGCCCACGATTCCCCTCAATCCTCCGCCGACTCCCGCGCCGCTGGCAAATTGATCGGATCGGCATTTGTGCCGATTCATTTTGCCGACGGCGAAATCAGTTCCCGCGAACGATCCCGACCACGTCCTTCGTATTCTTTCGGAGCGGCGTGAAGTCCCAGAGAACGAAGCCGCCGGCCTTGCGGGGACCGATCGTGCGTTCGAGCGCGAGCTGGCGGGCGATCTCGCCGGCGGGCCAGTTGTAGGGGGCGCTCAGCGCTTCGATCCGAATGCCGGGATAGATCGGGATGCCGTGTGGATTGATGCCGGGGTTGCGCCACCAGCGCAGCAGGGCGGAGAAACTTTGCGGGCTGGAGTCCTTCCAATAGAGCTGCGGCGCGAGGTAATCGACCCAGCCCTGCTGCAGCCAGGCGACCGGATCGGAGTAGAGTTCGTTGAGCTGGTCCAGGCCCGCCTTTACCTCCGGCGGCTGTCCCTTCGTGTAAATGCCGAACGGGCTGATGCCGAATACGGCTCCTGGGCGGGCGGAATGCACGGTCGCCTGGAGGCGGCGAACCATCGTGTTCACATTATTTCGCCGCCAATCCGCGCGGGAAAGCCGGCCGCCAGAGGCCTGGTAGCGGGCGTAGAGATCGGCATCGGGGAAGCTGCCCGAGTAGGTGTCGGGGTAGGGGTAGAAATAGTCGTCCAGATGCACGCCCGCGACGGGATAGCGGCGCACGAGATCATGCACGACCGCGACGACGTGATCCTGCACCGCGGTCGAGCCGGGATCGAGCCAGAGCTGCCCGCCGACGCGGCGGGTGGCGGCGGGCAGGCGGTTGGCGACGTGCCGGCTGCTGCGCTGGTCGGATGCGTGGGTCGCGGCGCGATAGGGATTGATCCACGCGTGGATGGCGATGCCGCGCTTGCGGCCCTCGGCGATGAAAAACGCAAGCGGATCGTAGCCCGGCGACCGGCCCTGCGCGCCTGTGAGAAAGCGGCTCCAGGGCTCGATGCCCGATTCGTAGAGCGCGTCGCACTCGGGGCGGACCTGCACCATGAGGGCGTTCAGCCGGGCATGCCGGGCGGTTTCGAGGATCGCGAGGATTTGCGCCTTCTGCGCGTCGGCGGAGAGCCCGGGCTTCGAGGGGAAGTTGATATTATAGACGCTCGCCACCCACGCGGCGCGCATTTCCTCCGCCTGCGAGGCGTTTGCGAGAAGGAGCCAGCCGAGGACCGCCGCGAGATACTGAAGCCACGTGCGCATGCGCCGGAGCGTAGCGGCATCCCCCGCGTGATGACCAGCCGGACTTACCGGCGGATGCGCTGGCGGGCGCGGCGGCGTTCCTGGGCGAGGAAGACAGGCAGCAGCTTCGCCTCGATTTCGGCGAAGGCGGCGGGCAGGCCGTCGCGCTCGTAGATGCGGCCGATGCCTGCCTCGACCTCGGTGGGATTGCCGAAAATCGCGAGAAATTGATTCGAGGTGAACGCCGTGAGCCGTCCACCGTCCATCGCGCCGTGCTCGCGAAGAATCCACCCGCGAACGAAGAGGCTGAGCACGGCGTCGCCGATCCAGGCGGCGCTGCGGACATCGGAGGGGAGTTTCGCGGGCATGCGGGGAGGCTCACGCGAAGGATGCCGGGGACGCAAAGGGATATTTTCGCGGAAGCGATTTTTGTTATCGTCATGCATGCGCGACGAATTCATGCAGGCGGCGATTGACGAGGCGAAGCAGGGGTGGAGCGAGGGAGGCATCCCCATCGGATCCGTGATCGTGCATCGAGGCGAAATCATCGGACGGGGGCACAACATGCGCGTGCAATTGGGCGATCCGCTGCTGCACGGGGAGATGAGCGCGTTCAAGGCCGCGGGCCGCCAGCCGGCGTCCGTCTATCGCGAGTGCGTGCTCTACACGACGCTCTCGCCTTGCCCGATGTGCAGCGGCGCCGCGCTGCTCTACAAGATTCCGAAAATCGTCATCGCGGAGAATGTTACGTTCCTCGGCGCGGAGGATTGGCTGCGCCGCCAGGGGGTCGGGCTCACCGTGCTGCGGGACGAGGAGTGCGTCGCCATGATGCGCGACTTCATCGCCGCCCGCCCGGAGCTCTGGAACGAGGACATCGCGGTTTGATGCGCCCTCCCGAAATCCGTTTGCAGCTTCCGGTTGCGGTGATTACTTTCGTGCTCCCCCGTGACGGATTAGTAAAGATGGGCCGCTTGACGCTGTGGGAGGGAAGTGAAGGACGATGGCTGTAATGGATTTTCGAGACCCGAAGTATTTCATTAATCGCGAGCTGAGCTGGCTGGAATTCA
>JAQTOP010000021.1 GCA_028713285.1 Terrimicrobiaceae bacterium | reverse complement strand
ACCTGCTGCTGTATCTCATCAAACGCGACGAGGTGGACATCTACGAAGTCTCCATCGAGCGCATCACGCGGCAATACCTCGAGTATCTCGACGCGTTTCAACTGCTGAACATCGAACTCGCCGGCGAATTCATCGTGATGGCCGCGAACCTGCTCTATCTCAAGAGCCGCACGCTCCTGCCCGCCGATCTGCAGATGGCCGAGGAGGATGCCGAGGAGGACGACCCCCGCTGGGAACTCATCCGCCAGCTCATCGAATACAAGAAATTCAAGGAGGCCGCGGGCCGGCTCCGCGAACGCGAAGCGGCGCAGGAGAATCTCTTCGCGCGCCTGCCGTCCGCGCCCGAGCTCGCCGTCGATCCCGCGAACCTGCTCGTCGAGGAGGTCGGAATCTTCGACCTCATTCGCGCCTTTCAGAATGTGCTCAAGCGCCGCGCGGATCAGCAGGAGGACCTGCGCGAAATTTTCGAGGAAAACTTCACCGTCGCCGACAAGATCGACCACGTCCTGCGCCTCATCGGCTCGGGCGTACCCGTCACGTTCGAGGAAATGTTCCCCGACCGCGCGACACGCACCGAGATTGTCGTGACATTTCTGGCCATGCTGGAGTTGATTCGCATGAAGCAACTGCGCGTCCGGCAGGATCAGCACTTTGGCGAAATCTGGCTCGAACGCAGCGCGGGCGTCAGCCCGCCCGTTGCGCCCGCCGCCGTCGAATCGTGAGCGACCCATCCATCACCCACGAGGGCCCCGCCCTCAAACAGATCGTCGAAGCATTGCTCTTCGCCTCGCAAAAACCGATTTCCGCCCGGGAAATCGTCGCCGCCCTGCGCGCCGCGGCCGAGGCCGCCGGCGAGAATCCGCTCATCGCGGCGTTCGCGAAGACGAAGGAAGGCGACGTCGTCGAAGCCATCGACGCGCTCTCCGCCGACTACGCCGCGGCGGGGCATGCCTTCGAGATTCGCGAGACGGTCGCCGGCTGGCAGCTCGTGACTTCGCCGGCCTTCGCCCCCTGGCTGCGGCAGCTTTTTCCCGAGAGCAGGCCCGCCCGCCTCAGCGCCCCGGCGCTCGAGACGCTTGCCATTATCGCCTACCGCCAGCCCGCGACACGGGCCGATCTCGAGGCGGTGCGCGGCGTCGCCGTCGATGGCGTGATGCAGACGCTGCTCGACCGCCAGCTCATCCGCATCGCGGGCCGCGCGGACGTTCCCGGCCGCCCCCTGCTCTACGAAACAACGAGCCACTTCATGGAACACTTCGGGCTGCGCAATCTCGAAGAACTCCCCAACGCCACCGAGCTGCGCCGCGCAGCCGCCATTATTGCCGAGGCAAACTCCGAGCCGGCGCCCCCGTCCGCCGCGCCCGAACCGGCCGCGGAACCACCAGGGGCGGAAGTCCCCGAAATCTCCCCGGAGGCCGAAGACGCCCCGCCGCAGCCCCATGAGTGACCTTTCCGAAATCCGCGAGAAAATCGACGCGATCGATCTGCAGCTTCTCCGGCTGCTCAATGAGCGGGCCACCCTTGCGCTCGAAATTGGCAGGATCAAGAGCCGCGACGGCCTGCCGATCTACGCTCCCGACCGGGAGATCGCGCTGCTGCGCGGCCTGGTTGAAAAAAGCGAAGGGCCGCTCTCGCCGGCCGCCATCCGGGCGATTTACCGGGAGATCATGTCCGCCGCGCTCGCGCTGGAAAAGAATGTCGTGATCGGGTGCTTCGGCCCCGAGGGCGGCGCCTGCCACCAGGCCGCGAAGGCGCGCTTCGGATCGAGTGTGACCTACACGTTTTTTCCCGAAGTGGGCGAATTGTTCGAGGCCATCGGACGCGGCGAAGGCGATTGCGGCGTCGTGCCCATCGAGCAGGCCGGCCATGGCGCGGCGAACCAGACGCTCGACGCGCTGGCGGCCACCGATCTGACCATCTGCGCGGAGATCACCTCGACGCCGGACGGCGCCCCCGCCGAGAGCGACAGCGGCTCGCGCTACTTCGTGATGGCGCGCACCGCGACGGCCATCACCGGCAACGACCGCACGACGCTGCTCCTGCGTATCGAGAACAAGCCCGGCGCTCTCGTCGATGCGCTCGAGCCGTTTCGCGCCGCGGAGCTGAACCTCAGCCACCTCGCCAGCCGGCCCGCATCGAAGGGGAGCAAGGATGTCTTTTTCTTCGTCGAAGTGGACGGCCACGCGCGCGACGAGGATTTCGGCGGCGTGCTGCGCGAGCTATCCCGCAGTTGCCGCGCGGTGAAGGTGCTCGGCAGCTTTGCGAAGACGACGCTTTAACCGGGCGCAACCGACCCGGAATAGACGCCCGGCGGAATCGTCGCGCGCGCGGACGGGGGATTCGTCACGACGACGTCCCCCTCGAAGATCACCGCCGAGGAAAGCGCGACCGGGCCGGAGATTTTCAAGCTGTCGCAATTCTTCAAGGACGGCGCGCCATCCACCAGGGCGGCTTCGAGTTGATCGACGAGTTTGTAGTGGTCGTCGAGATCGACCCGGGGCGGGATTCCGCCGCGCTCCGGCGCGAGCTGCACGCCGCCGTCTTCGCCGATCACATACGCGTCGGACCGCAGCGTGAGCAGGTCGCCCGTCGTCTTGACCGGGGCGAAGCGGGTGCGCGGCACGACGATGGCTGTCGCGTCGGGGAAGCATTCGATGGCCGCGCCCATCGCGGTCTCGAGCTGATAAACCGCCGTCGATTTCTTGTCGCGCGAATCGACCGTTTTCCGGTTCTGAATCACCGGCAGCGGAAGGAAGCCGCCCGCGGCGGCGAGCGCCTCGCTGAGGCGGTCGAGCCGGAGCCAGAGGTTGTTCGTATTGAAAAAGCGATGGCGTCCGATGTCCTGAAAACTTCCCAGGTCCGCGTCCGGGCATTGAGCCGATTCGCGCAGGAGCAGCCCGCTTTCGCGCTGGGCGAGATGGCCGCCCTTGCGGTCCGACGGCGTGCGCGCGGTGACTTCCATCGCGAACGGCGCGCCGGAGCCGGCGAACCATTTGAGCAATTTCGGATCGAGCGTCGCGCCGAGGTTGTCGGAATTTGAGACGAAGAGCGTGCGCACGCCGGCGGCGAGCAGGCGGTCGAGCGCGCCGGAGCCGGCCAGCACGGGATACAGGTCGCCGTGGCCGGGCGGGCACCACTCGAACTCGGGGTTCGCGGGCCATTCGACGGGAGCAAGGGTCGCCGCGTCGATCTTCGGCGTTTTGTTTTGCAGCAGCTCGATCTCATCCGCGTCGCCCAGACCGGGATGCCGCGCGAGAAAGGCGCGGGTGTCGGCGCTGGTGCTGAAGCTGTTCATCAGCAGGAAGCGCACGTTCGCGCCAGTCGTCTCGCGGAAGTGCGCGACCTGCCGCGCAATGAGGTCGAGAAACGTGACGCCCGGCCGCACTTCGAGCAGGGACTTCGCGCGGTCGAGGCCCATGCTGGTGCCGAGGCCGCCGTTGAGCTTGAGGACGGCGCACTGCGCGAGCAGCCCGCCGATTTCCTCCGGGGCCGCCCCGGGCAGGGCATCGGCATTGGGGAGCGATTCCACGGGCGAAATCGCGTCCTCGGGGAGCATCGCGGTTTCTCCGGTTGCGAGTTGCGCGTAGGCGCGCTCGAAGGCCCGAATGGCCGGTTCGCTGACGCCGGCCCGTTGCATCTTATCGCGGAATGGTTGGATCGCGCTCATGTTCGCGCGAAGTCTGCGAATTTTTCGCCCGCGGAGTCACGGTTTTCCCGCGCCCGTCGCCGGAAGCGCCGGATAGTCGGTGTAACCGTGCGCATCGCCGCCATAGAACGTCGCGGGGTCCGGCGGATTGAGCGGAGCGCCCTCGGCGAAACGGCGCGGGAGGTCGGGGTTCGCGATAAAGAGCTGGCCCCATGCCGCGGCGTCCGCGTTGCCCGCTGCGATCGCGGCCTCCGCGGCGGCCTGCGTGAAAAGCTGGTTCACGATGAAGACGCCGCCGAACTCGCGCTTGAGCTGCGGCCCGAGTTCCCTGCCGTCGTAAGGCTCGCGGGAGCACAGAAACGCGATGCCCCGCCGCCCCAGCTCGCGCGCGACGTAACCGAACGTGGCCGCCGGGTCTTCATCACCCATGTCGTGCGAATCCCCGTGCGGTGCGATATGAACTCCCACGCGGTCCGCGCCCCACACGGAAATCGCCGCATCGGCGGCTTCGAGCAGCAGGCGGGCGCGATTCTCGACGGGGCCGCCGTAATCATCCGTGCGCAGGTTGCTGCGCGATTGCAAAAACTGATCGAGCAGGTAGCCGTTCGCGCCGTGGATTTCCACGCCGTCGAAGCCCGCGTGCTGTGCGTTCCCGGCGCCCCGGCGATACGCCTCAATGATGCCGGGAATCTCCTCCCGCTCGAGCGCCCGGGGCGTGACGAACGGCTTCAATGGCCGCACGAGGCTCACGTGCCCGGCCGGCGCGATGGCGCTGGGCGCGACGGGCAGGCGGCCGTCGAGATAGAGCGGATCGGATATGCGGCCCACATGCCAGAGCTGAAGAAGAATCCTGCCCCCCTCCGCATGCACCGCTTCGGTCACCGCCCGCCATCCCTCGATCTGCGCGTCGGTCCAGATGCCGGGCGTATCCGGATAGCCGACTCCCATGGGATCGACGCTCGTCGCCTCGGTGAGAATCAAACCGGCCGAGGCGCGCTGGCGGTAATACTCCGCCATCATGGCATTCGGCACGCGGCCCGCGCTGGCGCGGCACCGGGTGAGCGGGGCCATGAGGATGCGGTTGGGCAAATCGAAGGCGCCGGCGCGAAGCGGAGTGTTCAGGATCGATGTCATCTTCAGGTATTGTTCGGGTTTGATCGAACCATCCACCGATGCCCCGCCGCGTCAAACGCGAACTGATCGTTTAATGAACGACGTGAGCATGCTATAATTCCCCAGCCGAATGAAAAGCTACCGCCATCCGCCGCTGCGATCCGTGTCGCTGCCGGTCGTGATGCAGGCGCTCTCGGACCCGTGGCGGCTGAAGATCGTGCGGCAGTTGCTCGGCGCGGGCGAGGCGGAGTTCACTTGCAGCGATTTCCCGATGGATGTGAGCAAGGCGACGCGCTCGCACCATTTCCAGGTGCTCCGGGAGGCCGGGCTCGTGCGGATGCGCAGCGCGGGCAACACGTGCCGCACTTCGCTGCGGCGCGAGGAATTCGAGAAGCGCTTCCCCGGCCTGCTCGCGGTCGTCGCCGCCTCGGGAAGCCGTCCGTGAAAGCTCGCGCAGGCTCTCCTGCCTGACCGGACGCTTCATTTGCCGGATCTCCCGTCGCGATTGCGACGCGGCAGGCGACTCCGTTAATGTCGCCGCATGCAGACCAACCGGCTCGAAGCCTTCAGCGACGGCGTGCTCGCCATCATCATCACGATCATGGTGCTGGAGTTGAAAGTGCCGCATGCGACCGACCTCGCCGGCCTCAAACCGCTCCTGCCGGTGCTCCTGAGCTATGTGCTGAGCTTCCTCTACGTCGGCATCTACTGGAACAACCATCACCACATGTTCCAGTCCACCGAGCGAGTCACGGGCGGCATCCTGTGGGCAAATCTGCACCTGCTCTTCTGGTTGTCGCTCTTTCCATTCACCACAGGCTGGATGGGCGAGAACCACCTCGCGCCGATGCCCACCCCGGTTTACGGCTTCGTGCTGCTGATGGCGGCCATCGCCTATCTCATCCTGCAGCGCGCCATCATCGGGAATCAAGGCCCCGGCTCGCTGCTCGCGACGGCGGTCGGAAAGGATTGGAAGGGCAAGGTCTCGCCGTTGTGCTATCTGGCCGCCATTCCGCTGGCGTTCCTGAGCCCCTGGATTTCGAGCGGACTGTATGTGTTCGTCGCCCTCACGTGGCTCGTACCCGACCGCCGCATCGAGCGCATGCTGGCGGAGCGGGGAAGGGAATAATGCCGATCTCCCCGGCGGACGCACGCTCGGCTTCGGCGCCGACGTCCTGCGTTTCAGCCGACCGGATCGCGGCGGAACCTTGAGCCCGGACGCAGAGTCGGATTACCGTATCCCGACATGAGCAAACCCGCCTGCCCGATGTGTGAAATGACCGACGTCCTGGAGCATCCCGACCGATGGGAATGCGTCACATGCGGGCACGAGTGGGAGCGCGAGGCCGAAGGGGAGAAGGCCCGCGTCGTGAAGGACGCCCACGGCAACGTGCTCGCAGACGGCGATTCGGTCGTCTTGATCAAGGATTTGCCGTTGAAGGGATCGTCCCAGGTGATCAAAGGCGGAACGAAGGCGAAAGGCATCCGTCTCGTGGACGGCGATCACGAAATCTCCTGCAAGATCGCCGGGGTCTCCATCGGCCTGAAAGCCTGCTTCGTGAAGAAGGGCTGAGGGCCGCGCTCGGCGGATTTTTCGTTACCAGGCCGGTTCAGGCGGCGAGCTCAGCCCCCTGCAAGGATCCGGTCTCTGCGAGCGCGGGCGATTCCTTCGCCCGAAGCCTCTTCATCCCGGGCTGAATGGCCGGCAGGATGTCGGCCAACTCCCGGGCGACCACAAAGTCGCCGGGTACGCACCTGTCGCTGAGCAGGTCGATCAGCGGGTCCCAGAACTGCAATCCTGCGTGGCTTTGGCGGTTGAAGATCACCACCGGCTTGCCTTCCATGAGCGGATTCTTCTGGTGCTTGAAGATCATCAGCGCCAGGAGTTCCTGAAACGTGCCGGCGCCCCCCGGGAAAACGATGAACGCATCCGAGTTCTCGATCATCACCTCCATGCGGGTGTAGATATCCGGCCGCAGCCAGAAGGTGGACAGGCCGTCGGGCAGGCCCTCGAGTTCGATAATGTGCGGGACGTTCGACCCCGCGGCCCATCCTCCCGCATCCACCGATCCCTTCACCACCGCGCCCATGATGCCCGACCGCCCGGCTCCGGAGACACAGCCGATCTTGTTTCCCGCAAGGATGCGCCCGAGCGCCTCGCCATCCGCCAGGTAATGGGGATCTTCCAGCGAGGCGGAGCAGAAGACACAGGCGCTGCCGACGTAGTCGTCGGGAACCGGTGCATCGACGACGGCGCGCTTGCCCTCACCGATTTTGTGGCGTCCCGCATCCGGGATGCCGCGCGATTTGGCAAGGTCGAGCATATCGAGAACGGACTCCGGAGACTCCACCGTGAGCAAAAAATCTTCGTAGTCCTGCTGCACCGTTCCCATTTTTCGCAGATGGGCCAGCACCGCGAAGAAAGGATTCCAGGAAGCATCCTCGTTCAAAATGATCGTCGGCTTCCCGGCCAGGTTGCGGTCGAGCGTCTGAAAGCCCACGAAGATCGAAATCGCCTTGAACATGTCTTCCAGCGTCGCGCCCGGCGTGAAGACAAAGGCATCCGACTCGATGATCTTTTTTTCAACGTTGGAAAGCGTGATCCGCTGGTCGCCGTTCGAGTTGTAAATATCCCACCCTTTCGCGAAGAGGAGGTAGAGAAGCCGGGCGCGCGAGGCCCGATTCGGGTCATCCGCGCCGAGAACGGTTCCGGACAGTCTGATTTTTGGCATACGTCACCCTTTCAGAAGAACCCTCAAGCAACAATCGCGCCGACGAGGGCGGGGACCGTCCAGAGATTTACCGGAAGCGGCATCAATTCACGGACGACGGAAGAGTCCGTCAAAGCACGACCAGGTTTGGTGACGCAGCCTTTCTCCCTCACGGCGAGTTCCTTGGCCGCCTGAAGATTGTCTTCGTAGATATCGAGCGGGGTGCGCCTGCATCTGTTGCCACGGCATCACGCGGAAAGGTTCAACCACCGACATTTATGGGTGGAATGTGGAGGAAACAAGGATGGAACTGGTTCCGCAATCGCGTGTCGAACAGCCGGCCGTTTCGTCAACGCGGTCCGGAAGGAACTCAATCTTTCGGCGGCCATCGCACGCCGGCGAGTTCAGGCGGGAGTTGCGTCGGGTCCTCCGGGTAAATGAGCGACAGGTCCATCGCCGACTTCGAGCCCTGGAGAAATTCCAGTTCCTCAGGGGCGCCGACGATCAGCCAGAGCGTCTCGGCGTCCGTGTCGTTGAAGACCTGCCGCAACTGGTCCGGTCCGACCAGCACGCCGCCGTGCTTCGGCACCGTCAGCGTCTCGCCGCCCACGCGCATGCGTCCCACGCCTTCGAGCACAAAGTAAAACTCCTCCGCGCGGATATGCTTGTGCAGCGTATTCGCCGTCCCCGGCGGCAACCGCCACAGCCGCGCGCCGAGATTCTCGCTCCCGGTGCGCTCGAGATAATCCGCATTCGGAATCTTCATCAGGTTGGACGGACGCCACGCAAGGTCTTCGGGATGGATGAGATGGCAGCCTTGGATCGGTTTCATCGCGTCCTGAATTGTAGAGGCAGCCGGAGCGGAGGGAAGCCAGACGGAGCCAATCCACGGCCGTCACAGTCTTTCCTCGTCGAGAGTCACCGGGCAGCTAACTCATCGAAAGAAACGCCAGAAGCGTGACACCGATGGTTCCGACGATCACAGCCCACCCGGCCAGCTCGCCGCGCCAGTTGAAACGCTCACGGGGTCTCAGCCAGAAATGCATCCATCGCGAGTAGCGCGGCATCACCGCGTAAGTGAGCAACGCCATGTCGAGCGCCAGAAGAATCAAGAATGCCACAGGCAGCGGGAGCATCACGAAGATCTGCGAGAGCAGATGCCGCATGACCATGATGACCGGGAACAACGCGGAAAGGA
Organism: Terrimicrobiaceae bacterium; assembly: GCA_028713285.1. Classification (GTDB taxonomy): domain Bacteria; phylum Verrucomicrobiota; class Verrucomicrobiia; order Chthoniobacterales; family JAATET01; genus JAATET01. The sequence goes on along the minus strand of JAQTOP010000021.1, from coordinate 34,104 downwards.
TCACCAACGCCTGACGCCACCGGGCCGGCGGCGCGGTATGCTCGGAGGTGTCGAACCAGCCCTCGAACCCGCTGCCGATCCGACGCAGCGCGACGTGATCCACATATTTGCGCACTTCCGTCATGAAGGCTCTTCGCACCTTCGACTTCAGCCAGGCGTCGAGATTGGCGCGATCGTCGAAACGCACCACGACGATGAACTCCGGCCTGGAACCATCCAGCGTGTCGAAGGATTCCGTGCCCAGGAAACCCTTCCAGGTTCGGACCTCCTCGAGAATGCGGCGGCGCCACTCCTGGAATGCGGCCTCCTTGTCCGGCCGAATGCGATACGCGAAGACGGACGACGCCGTTCCCGCCTGCTGCCGCCCATGCGTGAAAAAGAATTCCACCGCCGGCTCCCGCAGCAGGCCGGCGATCTGTTGCAGCAATTCCTGTCGCCGGCTCGAAGCCAGCCACGCTCGCAGATGGATTCCCCGGCCGAACCGGTAGAGCACGACATAGCCATCCTGCACGCCCGGAATTGGCGGAAAAATCTCCGATCCAAGGAATCCCTCCGCCTGCCGCGCGAGCTGCATGATCTCGCGCATCACGGCCTCCGCCTGCGCCTCCTTTCCGTGCGCCACCCGCCGCCAGACGATCCCCGTGACCCCCGCCGCATCAAACGCTTCCATGCCCGGGACTCAATCCCCACACGCCCGCAAAGAAAAGCGGGAACAACTGTAGCGGCAGCTGGAGTCGATCTGTGACGGTCGGATGTCAAAATGCGACGGTCACAGACCGCCGCTATAGCTCTTCGTCGCTGACGTGTTCCAGCCAGTCCACGACTTTGCCGTCGAGCTGTTCCTGAATGGCGATGTGCGTCATTGCCGTGGCCGGCGCGGCGCCATGCCAATGTTTCTCGCCCGGCGGAAACCAGATCACGTCCCCGGGGCGGATTTCTTCAATCGGCCCTCCCCAACATTGCGCCCGGCCGCATCCGGCGGTGACGACCAAGGTCTGGCCGAGCGGATGGGTGTGCCACGCGGTGCGAGCGCCGGGCTCGAACGTGACACTGGCCGCCGCCGCGCGCCGCGAGTCATTGGGCTGGAACAGCGGATCGGTGCGCACCGCGCCGGCGAACCATTCGGCCGGGCCTGTGCCGGAGGGTTGGGAACCGTTTCGTTGGATGTCCATAACGAGGATTCTTGCGGGGCGGCGGCCGTTTAGCGATCCGCATTGCTTCCAATTCCCCTGGCAGCGTGCGCCTTGCCCCTCTTCACGCAATGGTCACCCCGCATTCAACCGTGAATTGAGCCAGCCGCCCCCGCTTGTGAAACGGGAACGATTGCTTTATCGAAGAACCATGACAGCAGCAGCGGCATTGGACCGGCAAATCGCGCGCTATCGCGAGATGACGGGCGAGCAGCGGCTGGCCGTGGCGCTGGAGCTGCACGAGATGTCCTGCGACATCGCCCGCGAGGGCATTCGCCGCCAGAGTCCCAACGCGGATGAGGCGGAGGTCGAGCGGTTGCTACACCGCCGTCTCGAGCTCGCACGGTGTGCATGAACGAGCGCGAATTGCTGGTCGATTGCCTGCGCCGCCTGAACCGGACGGGCGTGACGTATTACCTCACCGGATCGATGGCGAGCAACTACTGGGGCATCCCAAGGACAACCCACGATCTCGACTTCGTCGTGCAACTGCCCGAAGCCGCCGTGTCCCGCATCGTCGAGACCTTTCGCGGCGACTTTCACATCGAGGAGGATGCCGTCCGCGCCGCGTATCAACCGCCCTTCCAGTTCAATGCCATCGACACCCGCTCCGCGTTGAAGGTCGATTTCTGGCTTCCGCAGGCAACGCCGTTCGACCGCGAAATGCTGCGGCGCCGGATGCAGGCAACGCTCTTCGGCGAGCCCGCGTGGATTTCGACCGCCGAGGACGTCGTTCTGCACAAGCTCGTTTGGAATCGCCTCTCACCCTCCGGACGCCAACTCGGCGACGCCGCCGGGATCGTCGCCGTGCAAGCCGGGGCTTTGGACGAGGGCTATGTGAGACAATGGGCGCAAGAACTCGATGTCTCCGCGGAACTCGAACAGCTCTTGAGCGGCCAGATCAGACCCAAGAGCACTTGAAGACGTCCGCGTGGCTCACGACGAAGGATACTTTTCGAACTTCGGCAACGCGGGATCCATTTGGTCCCACGGATGCGCGTCGCATGTCCACACATCCGCTTGGGGGCGAAACCAGCCCGGATCGTCCAGGCTCGCGGTCCTGATCGCGACAACGTGAGGCACCGCGTCGGGCTTGCCCAGAATCGGCGAGCCACAATCCGGACAAAAGCCCCGCCGCGTCATGCCGCCCATCTCGCTGGGCGAGGCGTGGTAGCGCGGCGAGCCCTGCGTGAGCTTGAAGGCTTCCGCCGGCACGACGACGAACGACGAAAACGGCCCGCCGCTGGATCGCTGGCAATCCCGGCAATGGCAGTGAAGCATGAATACGGGCTCGGCCGTGGATTCGTAGCGGATCGCGCCGCAAGCGCATCCGCCGGTGAAGGGTGTGGGTGTCATATTTTATTTTGGGTTTTGGATGGTTCCGTTGCTTCGACGCGGCTACCAGGTGCGCGTCTCTTCCAGCGATTCGCCGGTTTCCAGCAGGCTCTTGAGGCTGGAGAGGATGATCGGCCAGCCATTGGAGACCTGCTTGATGAAGACCGACTGGCCCTTGTCCATTTCGTGAAGCACGGTGAGCTTCACCATGTCGCCCTTCGGCTCCAGCTCGTAGGTCATGCGCGAGTAGCCCTCGGCCCTGGCCTCCGGTTTGTATTCATTGCGCCATTTCAGCACGAGGCGCTTTGGGGGATCGATCTCCAGGACTTCGCCGCTGTCGATGATCGCGCCATCGGGAGCGACGATCTTCCAGGGCGAGCCGACTTTCCAGTCCGACTCCTGCACCGTCTCGAAGAAAAATTGCCGCGTGAACTCCGGCAGCGTGAGCGCTTCCCAGAGTTTTTCGGGCGTGGTGCGGATGAAGGTGACGTAAACGAATGTGCTCTTTTCCATGATGTTTATTTGGTTTCGGTTTGTTCGAGACCTCGTTTCAGGTCGCTCAGCGCCTGGAGGCGATGACGTTCGTATTTGGCGATCCAGCGCTCGGAGATCTCGTGCAGCGGCACTGGATTGAGGAAATGCAGCTTCTCGCGTCCGCGCCAGACGGTGGCGACGAGGTTGGCCTCCTCGAGGAGAACCAAATGCTTCGTCACCGCCTGCCGGCTCATGTCCAGATGCCCGCACAATTCCGAGAGCGTCTGGCCGTTGCTTTTGTGCAACTGATCCAGCAACTCCCGGCGGCTCGCATCGGCCAGCGCTTTGAACACTGCGTCCATCACGACGAACGATATGCAACCATTTGGTTGCCTGTCAAGCGGGAGATTTTCGGGGAATGGACAAATGCCGCCCGGAATGAGTTCCGCCACCTCCCTCCATTCGAGTCTGGACGCCGCCACCAAAAGCGATTCGAGTAGGCGAACACCCTCAAACCGAGAAAATATTATGGAAGAAGCAAAAGGACTGAATCGCCCCGTAAAACTGAAATCTGAACTGGCCGCCTTCCTGGGAGCCAAGGCGCTCCCAAGAACCGAGATCACGAAGAAACTCTGGGATTACATCAAGGCGAACAAGCTGCAGACGAAGACGGAGAACGGGAAAGCCGAGAACGCCGGCAAATACATCGTGGCCGACGCCAAGCTGCTCCCCATCTTCAAGAACACCAAATCCAAAAGCAAATCCGGATCGGTGACCGATCTCACGAAGCTCAAAGAGGGTGAGACGATCAACATGATGCAGATGGCCGCCGTCGTCGGCGCCAACGTCGAATAAATCGGAACGGGCGCGCCGATGGCTCACCGCCCGGCGCCCCCGGCCTGAATTTTTTTTGAAGAAGGCCGCGCGTGCGACGCGGTTGCAACGGCGGTCTATGACCGCCGTTTCTTTTTTTTGCATTCGGCAGCGTCAAGCCAGCGTCGAACCCTGCTTCGTTTGGCTACTCCGAATCCAACGGTTTGAAAGCAAGCCCCAATTCCCGCTCGAGTTCGGTGATGTCGCGTTTTTCGTTCGGTTCGATGAGGCAGATCGAGACGCCTTTTTTGCCGGCGCGCGCGGTGCGCCCGGCGCGGTGGGTGTAGTATTGCCGCTTCTCGGGCAACTGACGGTGGATCACGAAGGACAGCCCTTCCACATCGATGCCCCGGGCGGCCACGTCGGTCGCGACGAGGAAGCGGGTGCGTTCCTTTTTGAAGGCCCGCATCACCTTGTCCCGATCCTTCTGGCTCAGATCGCCCTGTAGCACGCCGGTCGCGACGCCGCGCTTCTCGAGCTCACTGCCCAACTTGATCGCCCCGGCCCGGGTGCGGCAAAAAATCATCCCGCGCTCCGTCTCCTGCGTCTGTAGGAAGTTCGCGAGCCAGTCGTCCTTGTCTTCGCGCCCGCAGATCACATAGCGGTGCGAGATATTGCGATTCACGACATCCGCTTTCTCGACCTTGATCACTTTCGGATCGGCCGACATGGAGTCCGCGATGAGGCGCTGGATCTTCTCCGGAAACGTCGCCGAAAACAGCCAGGTGCTGCGGCGGGAGGTCGTCCTTTCGACAATCCGGACGACCTCCTTGCGGAATCCCATGCTCAGCATTTCGTCCGCTTCGTCCAGCACGAGATGCCGCACGGAGTCGAGCTGGAGGGCGCCGAGCTCCAGCAAATCGAAGAGCCGGCCGGGCGTGGCCACGACGATGTGCGTCGGACGCTTCAGCCGCGCGACCTGCTCGCCGATCTTGTCGCCGCCGCCGGTGACCTCGACGAAGATCTTCGACTGGGAAAACTTGGTGTATTGAAACAGCGCCTTGCCGATTTGTTTGGCGAGTTCCCGCGTCGGCGAGAGGACGAGGGCCTGCAACTTCGGGTTCGCGGGATCGATCTTCGTGAGCAAGGGCAGGCCAAACGCCGCCGTCTTGCCGGTCCCGGTCTGCGCCTGCGCGACGAGGTCCCCGCCATCCCGAATGAGAAACGGAATCGCGCTGGCCTGAATGGAAGTCGGAGTGGAGATCCCGAGCGCATCGAGCCCCCGCACCAGATCCTCCGGAACGTCGAGTTTGGAAAAGAGAGACATCGTTCCCCGCACAGTGCATCCACGCCACCGAATCGACGAGCGCGAATCGGAAAAGGGGTAAAGGCCGATGCGGGAACAAGGAATCCGACCCGCAATCAATGGACTCCGTCCGCGGTCGCGTTCCAACGATCGAAAGAGGCGTTCCATTTGCCGACCGGCGCTGGTCAGTCACCAGCCGGGACAGGAAATTTCACGAACGGAACGGAAAATCCCGCCGTCGACTCGGTCCAGCCGTAGCCCGGCATGCTCCAGCCATCAGATTTCCCATTCCCGTCGGCAAATGACCTCGGAAATCCACGAGCCGGCATGGGAAATTCGAGAGCTGGGACGGGAAATCCCGCGGATGGAGCGGGAAATCCCGGAGGTTCGAAGCTGGCAGGCAGCTGCCCTCCTACTTCGCAAAGACGACGTGAAGCGCGGCCGGTGTGGCAACGTGCTCGGTGCGGCGGTAGCCGAGCTTGAGCAGGTCGATGCCCGCGAGGAGACTCTCGCCGCTGCCGAGCGCGACCGGGGAGATCGCGAGGTGCATTTCGTCGACGAGACCCGCCTGCAGGTATTGCCGGATGGTCGCCACGCCGCCGCCGAGGCGCACGTCGAGCCCGCCCGCCGCTTGACCAGACGACGAGGCTGACGCTGCAGCCTCGCGGGCCCGCTCCAGCGCGGCCTCGATGCCATCGGTAACGAAATGGAACGTCGTGCCGCCCGCCATCTCGAGCGGCGGCCGCGCGTGATGCGTGAGCACGAAGACCGGCACGTGATACGGCGGCTCGTCGCCCCACCAGCCCTTCCAGGAATCGTCCGGCCACGGACCGCGCACCGGCCCGAACATGTTGCGCCCGAGAATCCACGCCCCGACACCCGCAAACCCGCGCTCGGCAAAATCGTTGTCCACGCCGGTCGTCCCGTCGCCGCCGCCACCATGCATCCGCTGGAACATGCGCGTGGGAAACACCCACTCATGCAGCCCCATCCCGCCAACCCCGAGTGGATTTTCAAGGTTCTGCCCCGGCCCGGCGCCAAAGCCATCCACCGACACCCCAAAGCAATTCACGCGAAGTTTGGACATGGCTTGAAACGGGAATCGGCCTCTGCTCGTTATCAATCCCTGGAGTCGGCTTTGGAACGAGGCGCGCCGGACGGAATCATCTGGCGGAGCAGAAGGTGCCGGTCGCGAAGTCGATCGAGGATCTCGAGCTTCTCCGTCCAAGGCAAATCGCGAAGGCGACGGCGCTCGGCATCCTTGGATTGCAGAATTTGCTGGAGGTCAGTGCTCACGGCTGAAGAAAACGATTCTCGAATTTCGTCCAGGCATCAAGCAGCGAATGCCGGGCGAGAACGTCGCGCAGGCGATCCTTATCGGCGACGCCGGCTTCGACGAACATGACCAGCCGTGCGTGATCTTTGGCCCGCCCGGTCTGCAACGCAATGGCCATCAGATGCTCTGCGGTCATGACCCGGGTGATCAAGCCGTCGGATTCACGCGTGACCGCCTCACGAACCGCTTCCGTCACCAATGGCTGATCTGCCGGGAGAAACTGCACCGGCCACCCCTCGATCAGAATAGAGTCGCCCTGAGGCTGATAACCCAGCTTCACGCACGCCTCATAGATCGGCGTGAGCGTGAGGATCACGGGAGCCGGCTCAAAGAGAACGAAGATATCGACGTCGAGCGTCGCCACGGGCTCAAGATAAAAGGCCGCACCGACCGCCCCGGCCACCGCATACGGACCAATGACGCCGCCGGCGTGCAGTTGTTCGATCACCGCGAGCGTCTGCTTCATTGCCCGCGGAACCTACCGCGAAACCGGGAGCCCAAAAAGCACCGAATTCTGTCGAGATCCCGCACCAGATCCTTCGGAACGCCGAGTTTGGAAAAGAGAGACATCGTTTAGAAAGGTCCCGCCGCATTGCCCTACGCAGCAAAGCACCCCGCACAGTGCACGCCCTTGGCCGGATCGACGAAAAGCCAATCGTGGAAGCGTTGGGATTACTGAACTAACCCCCTCTTACCAACCCCTTTATCTGCTAAGCGGTCCATTAGTTCATTTGCTGTGGAGTTCACCAAAGTTACGTCAGGTGGCAACATGTTGAACAACCCGCTCGGCTGTCGAGAGTCGGTGACAACCAAGACCAATGTTGCTGGTTGCTTGGTTTGGCCTGCGACGTGCAACAAATCAGCTGCGTCGGCTAAATTCTCTCCACGCCGCTGAATTCGGAGCAGAATCGGATTTTCTCCGGGGAGGGTATTCATAATCGCGTCAATTCCACGGTTTCGTTGGACAGGTATAATCGAAAGGCCGTGTAAATAGGCTAATGCTACTTCGTCCGATTGGACATATGACTCGCGTCCTTTGCGCATCAATTCAGATGAAGTTTTTACAGGCTCTAAAACACGTTGTTTCGCCAGTTCGACGGCTTCAGATGATATATCGATTCCTAAGGAATTGCGCCCAAGCAGTTCCGAGGCGACAAGCGTGGTGCCACTACCGCAAAACGGATCGAGCACAAAGTCGCTAGTGTGATGTCCCATAAATAGATTGACATATGAGCGGTTCTCTTGTTTCCTGGGTTCATGCCTGCTTCCATCCCGATTATTGTGAGTGAACCACAGAGAAAGCAGCTTCAAGGGATTGCCGAGGCGGCGACAAGCAGCCAGCGGGCGGCGTTTCGAGCGCGGATCATTCTCGGGCTGGCACGGGGGAGCAACGCCAGGGCGGTGGCGGAAGAGCTGGCAACCAGTCTTGCCTCGATCAGCAAGTGGCGCGGGCGGTGGAGCCGGCAGGGATTTGCCGGCTTGGAAGACGCTCCTGGACGCGGGCGCAAGCCGCGGATTTCGGCCAGGGCGAAGGGACAGGCTTTGAGTCTGGCTCCCACGCGGGCTCCGCATGGGGGTGTTTGGAGCGTGCGAGCCATGGCGCGGGCGACCGGATTGAGCAAATCGAGCGTGCAGCGGCTGTGGTCGGCGCACGCGATTGCTCCTCATCGCACACGCGGTTTCAAGCTCTCCAAAGATCTGCGTTTCGAGGAGAAGTTCTGGGACGTAGTCGGCCTCTATCTCAATCCGCCAGATCGAGCCCTGGTGCTCTGTTGCGATGAGAAGAGCCAATGCCAGGCCCTGGAGCGCAGTCAGCCCGGTCTGCCGCTGCGTCAAGGCCACATTCGCACGCAAACCCATGATTCCTATCGCCACGGCACCGTGACCTTGTTCGCCGCCCTGGACTACCTCTCGGGCAAAGTCTTCGCGCATACGGCCCCGCGTCATCGTCACCAAGAATGGCTGGCCTTCCTGCGCAAGATTGATGCCCAGGTCCAGAGCGATCTCGACATTCACATCATCTGCGACAACTACTCCACCCACAAGCACGCCAAGATCAGAGCCTGGCTCAAGCGCCATCCCCGCTTCCATCTCCATTTTATTCCGACCTCCTCTTCCTGGCTCAACCTTGTCGAGCGGTTCTTTGGCGAGATCACCCGCAAAGTCATCCGGTCCGGCAGCTTTCGCAGTGTCGGAGCTTTGGTCGCAGACATTTTTGCCTTCCTCAACCATCATAATCTCAACCCAAAGCCCTATCGCTGGACGGCAGACCCGTTGCGCACACTGGAAAAAATCGACCGTGCCTGGGAAGCCATGCTGGAGGAAACATATAACCCTATTTATGGGACATCACATTAGTGACCTGAAGTTCCTGCGTCCAGCGTTCGATGGTGCTGCAAGAGGACAAATGGGGGTCGATGGACGGATGTCAGGCGGGCGCGGGTCATGCGTTCGCGGAGGCCGCCTTTTTGATGATCCCGCGTCCCCGCGGTATCACCCTTCGGGCAACGCTGCGCGTTGTCTGACTTGGCCAATCCCATTGGCCTCGGCTCATCGAGCAGAAGTGCGGGCGGGCTTCCGGGGAGGAAGCTCCCGAATGAATGCCCACGAGACTTCGGCGGTCTGGCCGTTGTCGTAGTGGACGAAAAAACCGGAACGGGTTTCGGGCTCGATCTCGACGGAAACAGAGAGGGCATCGCGGGCGATTCCGTTCGCTTTGCGAATCGTGCGATGCGGCTCGAAAAAGGAGAGCCCGTCTTCGAACTCCACGTCGAAGGCGTCTTCCCACGAGATATAACAGGTTCGAGAAAAGAGAGACATTTTCGAAGTCCACCTCAAAGGCATCTTCCCATTGTAGGAAGCGCACGTTGCGAAGACGCGAGAGTTTGCCTTTGCCAAAAGGGACGTTTAGGGGATTCAGCGTCAGCCGGGTTTTCATCGAGATTCCTTTTCGATCTCCCGTTCGGCGGCCCGGCGTTCCCGCCTGGCCACCCGCCGTTTGTTGAACGGGCGAAGGTGCTTCCACCATTCGGTCGGGCGCGTGAGCGTATCCTTGCGAGTGTGCGCCATCTTTTTGTCCCCCCCAGCGTTGTTGCCGGAGGGTAGCCACGCCGAGTTCTTGCGTCCAGTGCTTGATGGAGGTTGCAAGAGGACCTATGGGACCCATGGGACTTTAGAGAGGGACCGATACAACGGATGTCAGCCGGGTGGGCGGTTGCGGTGGTCGAGGCGGGCGCGGGTCATGCGTTCGCGGAGGCCGCCTTTTTCGACGAAGTCCTTTTCCAGGCGCTTGATCTGGCGGTCGAGGAGGTAGTTCGCCTGGTGGACGAGGCAGATGGCGATGTTGGCCAAGGTCTCGGCGGGGCGGTCTTCGAAGAAAGGACGGTAGGTTTCGAAGGTCTCTTCGGGGGTTTTGCCGAGGCGGCGGGCGTAGAGAGCCTCGCGGGAGTCCTTCGGCCACATCGGCAGATCGCGGGCGCGGAGGAAATCCTGGTAGTCGATGAGGAGCTCTTCGAGGCTCGCGCGGGCGACGTTGGTGAGCTTGAGCTCGGTTTCGGTGGAGGTGACCGAGGCTTTGCTGCCTTCGGCGATGTTTTGTTTGCCGGAGCGCGCGGCCTGCACCATCTGGTCGATGGTGCGGTCGCCTCGCCGGAGGAACTTCTCACAAAAGCGGAAGGTGAAATCGTAGATGATTTCGGCTTTGCGGTAGGAGAGCAGCTCGCGGTAGTTGCCGCCTTTGGGGAGAAATCCTTCGGGGCGGTCGGGCATCGTGGGTGAAATTGGGGGTTTCGATAGGTCCCATGGGACCTATGCTGGCTGGTAAACTTCGGCGCCGCTTTCGTTGAACTCGGCGGCTTTTTCGGCCAGGCCGGCTTTGAGGGCTTCTTCTTCGGCGAGGCCTTGCTCGGCGGCGTATTTGCGGACGTCTTCCGTGATTTTCATCGAGCAGAAGTGCGGGCCGCACATCGAACAAAAATGCGCGGTCTTCGCGCCTTCCTGCGGGAGCGTCTCGTCGTGGTATTCGCGTGCGGTTTCGGGGTCGAGGCCGAGGTTGAATTGGTCCTCCCACCGGAATTCAAATCGAGCTTTTGAGAGCGCGTTGTCGCGGTATTGGGCGCCGGGGTGGCCTTTGGCCAGGTCGGCGGCGTGGGCGGCTAGTTTGTAGGTGATGACGCCGTCCTTGACGTCCTTTTTGTTCGGCAGGCCGAGGTGCTCCTTCGGCGTGACGTAGCAGAGCATTGCGCAGCCATACCAGCCGATCATCGCCGCGCCGATGCCGCTCGTGATGTGGTCGTAACCGGGGGCGATGTCGGCCGTGAGCGGCCCGAGGGTGTAGAACGGGGCCTCGTGGCACCATTCGAGCTGTTTGGCCATGTTCTCCTCGATCATGTGCATGGGGACGTGGCCGGGGCCTTCGTTCATCACCTGCACGCCCTTCGCCCAGGCGCGCTCGGTGAGCTCGCCCTGGACTTTCAATTCGCCGAACTGCGCCTCGTCGTTGGCATCGGCAATGGAGCCGGGGCGCAGGCCGTCGCCGATGCTGAAGCTCACGTCGTAGGCGGCGCAGATGTCGCAGATCTCGTCCCAATGCGTGTAGAGGAAGTTCTCCTTGTGATGGGAGAGGCACCATTTCGCCATGATGCTGCCGCCGCGGGAGACGATGCCGGTCATGCGCCTTGCCGTCATCGGGATGAAGCGCAGAAGGACGCCGGCGTGGATGGTGAAGTAATCGACGCCCTGCTCGGCCTGCTCGATGAGCGTGTCGCGGTAGAGCTCCCAGGTGAGGTCCTCGGCCTTGCCGTTCACTTTTTCGAGCGCCTGGTAAATCGGGACGGTGCCAATGGGGACGGGCGCGTTGCGGAGGATCCATTCGCGCGTGGCGTGGATGTTTTTGCCCGTCGAGAGATCCATCACGGTGTCCGCGCCCCATTTGGTGGCCCAGCGCATTTTCTCGACCTCCTCGTCGATGGATGAAGCGACGGCGGAGTTGCCGATGTTCGCGTTGATCTTCACGAGGAAGTTGCGGCCAATGATCATCGGCTCGAGCTCGGGGTGGTTGATATTCGCGGGAATGATCGCGCGTCCGGCGGCGACTTCGCAGCGGACGAACTCCGGCGTGATCCCGGCGGGGATGCGCTGCGGGAAACGGCTGAACACGCTCGGCGTGCAGGGATTTTGGATTGAATCCTGGGCGCTTCCCGCGTGCTGCTTGTTCAGGTCGTCGCGGATGAGATCGCCGTTTTGATTGCAGATATTCGCGCGGCCAAGGTTTTCGCGGATGGCAATGAATTCCATCTCAGGGGTGATGATGCCCTGCCGCGCATACCAATACTGCGTGACGGGATGGCCGGCGGAGGCTCGCAGCGGCGTGCGGGCAAATTTTGGATTTTGGATTTTGAATTTTGGATTGCGGGCTGTGGCGTGGACTTCGCTCAGGTAGCCATCATCCTGCGGCGTGATCTTGCGTCCTTTGTATTCCTCGACATCTCCGCGGTGCAGGAGCCAATCCCGGCGGAGGGAGGGCAGGCCCTGCTCGACATCGCCCTCGAAGGCCGGATCGCCCCACGGGCCGCTGCAATCATAGACGCGCACCGGTTCGTTCCGCACGAGGTCGCCGCTCATGGAACGCGTCGGCGCGAGCGAGATTTCGCGGAAGGGAACCTTCACATCGGGATGCAGCGTGCCGCCGACATAGATGCGGGTGGAATTCGGCAACTGCTCGCTGCTGTGGGGTTCGATGCTGTCCTTCGGTGCGATCATGGCATTGGGCTCGTTTACGGAAAAACCGCCGGGGCACACCGCACCTTCGCTCCCTGCGCCGGCATTATCCGTTTCAGGTTCAAAGGGTCTTCCGACTCCCGCCGGAACTCTCAGCCTCGGTTTGGCTCCCCTGTTCCCCGCAAAATAGACTTCGCCAAAGCCCCGTCAATCGTGGACTTTTTCGATTCACCCGCAGCCGCCTTATCGCCCCGCCCTCGCACAGCCTGCCAAAGAACGCCCGCGTGCTCGTGATCTGCCACAAGCAGCTCGGAGACATGACGCTGCTCGAGCCCGCGCTGCACAAGCTCGCGACCGCCGCCGGCCGTCCCGTCGAGCTGCTCACGCGCAGCGGCCACGCGCCGCTCGTCGCGTTGATGGAAGGCGTGACGACGACCCGCCGGGCGTGGCTGCGCGCCTTCGACGCGATCCTTTGCTACGACGATCTGGACAAGTCCGCCGCGCATGCGCTGCTGGCCTTCGCCCCGCGCAAGGACCTTCTGCTGCGCTCGCCCATCGAGATCACGAAATGGAACCGCCGCGCCTTCGCGGAAATCCGCGCCCCCGGCATCGCGGACCACTACCTCGCCCGCTACAACTGGGACCACACCATCGTCGAGGCTCTCGAGCCGTGGCGCCCGCCCGTGCTCCGCCAGCCCCCCGGCGCGTGGCGGCCCGCCAGCTTCGAGGCCGACGACTACGCTCTGCTGAACTCGACGGCCGGCTGGAAAAGCAAACGGTGGAAGTCCAGCTCCTGGGCGGCCGTGGCCGGAGCGCTGCTCGACGCGGGCGTGCCGCGCATCGTGGTGACCAGCGGCGGGCAGGACTGGCAGCGCGAGCATGCGCAAAAAATTGCGGCCGCGCTCGGCGACCGGGCGATCTTCCTCGGCGGACAAACGCGGCTCGAGGAATTCCTGTGGCTCGTCTCGCGCAGCCGAATGGTCATCGGCGTGGACGGCGCCGCCTCCCATCTTGCCGCGGCCTTCGGCGGAAAAAGCCTCACGCTCTTCTTCCGCACGAATCCGCACAACTGGCACTTCCCCACGGACAGATCGGTGGCGCTGCTCGCGGCCGCGACCGACGCGGGCGACGAGGAAAATCCCGACTACGATTTCCCCATCGAGGATGTTGCGGAGAGAGCGCTGGGGCTGTTGCGCCACGCGTAGGCGGCTACTTCTCTTTCCTCGATCGCTCGGCGTTCCGAAAATAGCGCATCTGCAGCAGCTCGACGAGCAGCGCGAATCCCATCGGCAGGTAGATGTAGCCTCGCTCCACGTGCTTGTGCATGCCCTCGAGGCAGAGGGTGACGCCGATGGTCACGAGGAACGCGAGGGCGAGAATCTTGAGCGTCGGATGGCGCAGGATGAACTCGCCAATCGGGCCCGCATAAAAGAGCAACCCAACGAAGGACACGATCACGGCGAGTGCGATGATGAGGAGATTCTGCGTGAGGCCCACGGCGGTGATGACGGAATCGACCGAGAACACGATGTCCAGCAGCACGATCTGCGCGATGGCGGCCGGCACCGCATTTTTCACCGCGAAGCCGGATCCTTCTTCCTCCTTGAGTTCGATGACGTGGTGAATCTCCACCACCGCCTTGTAGATCAGGAACAGGCCGCCGGTGAACAGGACGAGATCCTTGATCGAAAATGCGTAAAAAATCGGATCGGTGAGGTGGACGAGCCTGAAGGCAAACGCCACGAACACGAGCCGCATGAGGAGCGCGATGGCAAGGCCGGTGAGCCGCGCCCGTTTGCGCGCCGCCGGGGGCAATCGCGAGACGACGAGCGAAATGACCAGGATGTTGTCGATGCCGAGCACCAGCTCCAGGCCGACAAGCAGGGCGAGCGTGACGAGCGACCCGGCGTTCATCAAATCGGCAAGCTGGTTCATCGCGCGGGAGACTGCCGCCATTTCCGGCAAATGAAAAGCCCGGGGCTTGGCAGCCGCGGCGGGCGGCCTATCGTGGGGGCATGCCGCCACTCCCTTCGTTCGCCGCCGCCGCGCCGCAGCCGCTTCCAGGGCGGCTCTCCGCCGACATCGCGCGCGTGGTCGAGGCCTTCGGCCACCGCGATGTCACCCTCGGTGAAATCATTCACCTCATGCAGCAGCGGGCCTACTCGTTCCTGCTGCTGCTCATCGCGCTGCCGTTTTGCACGCCGGTGCCGCTGCCGGGGCTCTCCACTCCGTTTGGCCTCCTCATCGCCTTCATCGGGCTGCGCATCGCCTGCGGCCTCGCGCCGTGGCTGCCGGAGCGCATGCTTCGCACACGCCTGCCCGCGAAGTGGCTGCCGAAACTGTTTCTCGCGGCGGAGCGCCCGGTGCGCTGGATCGAGCGATTTCTGCGTCCGAAATTCAGCGCGCTCGTGCAGGTTCCCGCCCTGCGGCGGATTCACGGCGTCGTGATCTGCGTCTGCGGACTGCTGCTCCTGCTGCCGCTGCCGATTCCCTTCACGAATTTCTTCCCGGCCGTGGCCATCGCGTTGCTCGCCTGCGCGATGCTCGAGGCGGATGGACGCTTCTCCATCGCGGGCGGAGTTTTTTTCGTCCTGGCGATTGCCTATTTCGCGCTGCTCGGCTTCGGCGGCGGCGCGGTAATGCAGCAGGTCGGCGCGTGGTGGAATCCAGTAACCTGAGTGCCATGCACCACGGGAAGGTCCATCCCCCGATCGAGACTATTCCTCCAGGGCGTCCAGCGCGTAGCGGGCGGCGCCGAGCAGGGCCGCTTGATCGTTGAGGATGACCCTCACCGGCATGCTCTCCATGACCGGCTCGAGGCGGCCCTTCGCATTGAAGGCCTCGCGGAACGCCGGCGTCCGAAGCTTCCACAGCAGCTTCACGGGAACGCCGCCGCCGAGATAGACGCCGCCGGTCGCCATCGCCTTGAGGGCAAAATTGCCCGCCTCCATCGCGAGGCAGTGGGCAAAAATCTCGATGGCCTGCATGCACATCGGACAGGAGCCGGCCTCGGCGAATTTCGTGACGACCTGCGCGACGTCCGCAGTCTTCATCTCTTCGGCCACGGCGGGAGTCTGCGGAAATTTGGCGGTGTCGCGCAGGAAGGCGTAGATGTTCGCAAGGCCCTGACCGGAGATGACGCGCTCGTTGCTCACGTGGCCAAAGCGCGTTTGCAGGTAGGCAAGCAGCTCGACCTCGATCTCCGAACGCGGCGCGAAGTCGGTGTGTCCGCCCTCGCAAGCCCACACGCGGTATTTGCCGCCGTCCCAATACAGCCCCGCCTCCCCGAGGCCGGTGCCGGGCGAGACCACGCAGCGATTGCCGGAGGCATTCTTCAGGCCGGTCTGGAGCGTTTCGAAATCAGCGTCCGCGAGCTCTGTGATGCCATAGGCATTCGCGGCGAGGTCGTTAAGCAGATGGACGCACGGGATGCCGAGGTCGGCCCGCAGCGTGCCGGAATCGACCTCCCATTTGAGATTCGTCGGCTGGGAGCGGTTGTTGCGCACCGGACCGGGCACGCCGAAGCAGGCGGCGTGGATTTTCTCCTCGTCGCCCTTTCCGAGAAAGCGCTGGGCGATGGCGTTGAGGCTGTCGAAATCGGCGCTCGGGTAGCGCTTGTTGCGCAGCAGTTGGAGGCTGCCCTCCTTTTCGTCCGGCGCGAAGATCGCGAGATTCGTCTTCGTGCCGCCCACGTCCCCCGCGAGCAGCAGCAGTTTTGGCGGCCGGGCCATGCGCTACTGCACCTTCGCGAGCGGGTAGTGATGCCAGCGGTGGCCGTCGCGGGCGATGAGGTCGTCGGAGGCCTTCGGCCCCCAGGTGCCGGCGGCGTAATTCGGAAAATCGCGCGCGGGCAGGGCCTGCCAGACGTCGAGGATGGGATTTACGATGCGCCAGGAGGCATCGACGGAATCGTAGCGGTGGAAGAGCGCGGTCTCGCCGACCATGCAATCGTAAAGCAGCGTCTCGTAGCCGGTGGCGGCGCTGGTCTCGCCAAACTCCGCGTAGTTGAAGTTCAGCGGGATGTTCGAGATCTGAATCTTCGGCCCCGGGCGCTTCGCGTGAATGTCGAGAGTGATGCCCTCCTCGGGCTGCACGTGCAGGACGAGGCGGTTCGGCGGA
This sequence comes from Terrimicrobiaceae bacterium, assembly GCA_028713285.1. Taxonomy (GTDB): domain Bacteria; phylum Verrucomicrobiota; class Verrucomicrobiia; order Chthoniobacterales; family JAATET01; genus JAATET01. The sequence continues at coordinate 17,813 of JAQTOP010000021.1, read as the reverse complement.
ATCTCGCTTTCGATTTCCCTGCCGAAGAGCAGCAGCGGCGCGCGGCGGAAACCGATGACAACCTCCGTCGTGCGGGTGGCGAGACGCTTGCCGGAGCGGATGTAGAACGGCACCTCCGCCCAGCGCCAGTTCTCGACCTTGAGCATCATGGCAACGAAGGTTTCCGTGTTCGACTTGGGATTCACGTCGGGCTCGGTGCGGTAGCCCGCCACGTTTTTCCCGTCGATGAGGCCGGGGCCGTATTGCCCGCGCACGGTGTGCTCGATGACTTCCTCGGGCTCCATCGGGCGGATGGCTTCGAGCACCTTCACCTTTTCGTTGCGCACGCTGTCGCCGGTGATCGAGGTCGGCGGCTCCATCGCGATGAGCGAGAGGACGGAAAGGATGTGATTCTGCACCATGTCGCGCAGCACGCCGGATTGGTCGTAGTAACCGCCACGCAGCTCGACGCCGAGCTCCTCCGCGACGGTGATCTGGACGTATTCGATGTAGCGGCGGTTCCAGATCGGCTCGAAAACGGAGTTGCCGAAGCGGAAGACCATGATGTTCTGCACGGTCTCCTTCCCGAGATAGTGATCGATGCGATAAATCTGCCGCTCTTGCAGGGACTTCGAGATTTCGTTGTTGAGTTCGCGCGCGCTCGCGAGATCGCGGCCGAAGGGCTTCTCGATGATGACGCGACGCCAGGCATCCTCGGTCTCCGTGGTGAGCCCGGCGGCGCCGAGCTGATCGACGACCTTCGCGAAGAACGTGGGCGAGATCGCGAGGTAGAAGAGGACGTTGCCGGGGAGATCGTGGGTCTTCTGGACGTCGGCGATCTTGCCGGCGAGGTGCGCGAAGGTATTCGCGTCGTTGAAGTCGCCGGAGATGTAATACGAGCGCTTCACGAAGTCGTCCCATTCGGCCTCATCGACCGCGTGGGTGGCGAACTGCTTGATCTCGGTCGTGATCTTCTCGCGATAGAGCTCGTCATTGCTTTCGCTCACGGCGATGCCGATCACGGCGAAGTTCGCGGGGAGGAGCTTGAGCGCCTTGAGATTGTAAAGCGCGGGGAGGAGCTTGCGCTTCGTGAGATCGCCGGAGGCCCCGAAAATAACGATGGTGCAGGGGTCGCCAGGCCGATCATGGCCCGTGAGAGGTTGATTGGCGGACATGGCGAAATCAGCTACTAGCCGAACGCCCGCGCGGCGTCATCAACGAATCGGCGCTGTGTCCGCGTCTCGATAAACGCGTGGAGCCGCTCGCGCATTTCCTCGGCGGAGGCCGCCAGGGAATGGACCGCCAGTTGGTTCGAGGATTCCCCCGGATCGCCCGCGAGGTCGAAGAGCACGTCCGGCCCCTTGCCGCCAAAGGTGAGATACTTCAAATTGCCACGCTTGAGCATGAACTCGTCGGTGTCGTATTGCGCATATGTCTCGTTCAGCCAGTCGCCGGTCCGGCCTTCGAGCAGGGGGGCGAGGCTGCGCGCGTCGAGATCGGCGGGCGCTTCGATCCCGGCGGCGGCGCACAGGGTCGGGAAGAGATCGAGCGTGCTGACGTTTTCGCGGCGGCGGGCGGCGGGCCACCGGCGCGGCGCGCGCACGAACATCGGCACCCGGACGCTGCCCTCGTAGAATTTCCTTTTCTCCCACAGCGCGTGCTCGCCGAGCATTTCGCCGTGGTCGGACAAAAAGACAACGAGCCAGTCGTCGAGGTCCTGGCCCCGGGCCTCGATCGCGTCGATGACGCGGCCCAGTTCGCGGTCGGCAGTCTCCACCAGCGCGTAGTATGCGGCGGTCGCGGTGCGCACCTGCTGCGGGGTGACGGCCTCGCCGCACGGAAGCGCGCCACGGCCCAGCGCCGGATGCCGCGGCGCCTCCTCGCGCAGCCGGGGCCGCACGCGGTCGTGGTAGTAGGCAAGAAGCTCCGGATCGGCCAGCAGCGGGAAGTGCGGCTGCTGCAGGCTCACCATCAGCAGCAGCGGCGGCACATCGGCGGTGCGCCGATACATGCCCTCGAAGTGCATGCGCAGAAAATCCGCCGCGCCGTCCACCGTGAGACGGTCGTGCAGCGCGAGCGGTGAGGTTCCCGGGCCGGCGAGTTCGAGTTCCTCGGCGCCGCGCCATTTGAGCCGGCCGATCTGCTCGCGCCCTTCCGCGCCGTAGGTGTTCGGCCATTGCACCGCGCATTCCGCGCCGATGCGCTGGAGCCAGCCCTGCATTTGATCGGGTCCGCGATGATGGAGCTTCCCGCACGCGACGGTGAGGTAACCCGCCTCGGAGAATGCCCGCGCAAACGTCATCGAGCCGGGCGCAATGTCCTCGCCGAACCGCTCGCAGTCGGCGTGCAGCGGGTATTTGCCCGTCGCGATGCATTGGCGCGCCGGCACGCAAACGGGCGACGGCGTGTAGGCGTTGTCGAAGACGACGGCTTCGCGCGCCAGCCGGTCGAGCGTGGGAGTCCGGGCAATCGGATTGCCCATGAAGCCCGGCAGGTCGAACCGCAGCTCGTCCGCCATGAGGAGGAGGATGTTTCGCGCCATGGCGGTCAATCGAGCCGCAGGTCGAATGTCAGCGCGCCCTTGAAGATCGCGCGGCAGGGCTTCGCGCGTCGCGGGCGCCCGGCGTCGTTCGTCGGCGAAAATTTGACGGCGCTGAAATCCATTCGATAGGCCGCGCGCGGCTCTCCGCTCGCGGAATCGGTGATGACGAAATCGAGCGGCAGATGGATGGGGATGCCCGGGTGCAGGCAGGGATACAGGCAACTGCGGCGATACCGCAATCCCGCGAGCTGCACGTCGGAGGCCGTGGGGGTGAGCGGAAGCCGGCGCCCCTGGACGTAAAGCGTGCAGCTCCGAGCGAAGGCGTCGTTCGCGCGCACCTCGAGGCGATGCATCGAAGTATCGACGAACCGGCTGGTCGATCCGCCCTCGACAGGCGTCTCGCAGAGCAGCGGCCAGCTCTCGTGGGCGCGGCGCACCTCGAGCCGCGCGTCGCCCTCCCGATGCGGGAGCAGGAGCGGAAAGCGCCATTCCCAAATCCTGCGAAAAACCGCGCGCGGAATCTCACACCCCGCCGCGCGCAGCTCGTCCAGCAGTTCGTCGAGATCGGCCAGCAGACAGGCCGGCATGAAATAGCGGTCGCGCAGCTCTTCGCGGAAGACGCGCAGCGGCGCGCCCGCCGGCTTCACGATCGCCAGGGCGGCGATGCAGCGCCAGAGCAGCATCACGGCGCTCATCCACTCGGCGGAGGGCAGCGACTCGACGGCGCGGAATTCGATGAGGCCAAGACAGCCGCCGGGCCAGCCGGGGTTCCAGAACTTGTCGAAGCTCGTCTCGGAGCGGTGCGCGTTGCCGGTGACGTCGGTCTGGAGGTGGCGCAGCGTTTCGTTGATGAGCGCGCGGTGATCGCCGGGGGGCAGCGTCTCGAGAAAATGATAGGCCATCTCGAGATCGAAAAGTTCCTTCGACGATTCGTCGGGGCGCGGCGCCTGGGAGGAGGCGCCGACGTAGCAGCCGGTGAAGAGGTAGGCGAGCGAGGGATGGCGCTGGAAGTGGCGCAGGATGGAGGCGAGCCACGCCGGGCGGGAAAAAAAGGGGTTCTCGTCGATTCCCGGGCCGCCCCAGAGCAGGTGATTTCCGCCGCCGGTGCCGGAGGGATATTCGCCGACGGGCTGCTTCCACGAACGCAAGCCGCAGCGCTCGGCGCAGGCGGTGACCTCGTGGATCCACCCGTCGTATTCCTGCCAGTCGGCGCAGGGCGGAAGATTGATCTCGAGCACGCCGGGGTCGGCGGTAAGGCCGACGGTCTTCCAGACCTGCTCGACATCCTGGGGCACGTAGCCCTGGAGTTCGTAGAGCCCGATCCTCGCAGCGGCGAGCGATTCGCCGACGGCGCGCACCAGCGCCGTGAATGCGGATTGGGAAAGCGGTGGGAAAAAAATGTGGAGCCGTCCGTCGTTGAGTTCGGCGACGAGGGCGCGGCCGGGCACGTCGGACGGCAGCAGGTAGAGCGGCAGGCGCAGGCCGGCGGGCCCCTCGGCGGCGGTGAGCACGCGCTCCCTGGGCTTGAGCTTCCATTTGGCGGAGATCCACCGCTGATCGTCGTGATCGAGCGGGAGAACCCACGTCTTCACGGCCTTCACCTTCGGATCCGCGAAACTCATCCAGCCGTCATCAAGCCCGAGGCGGGAGGGGAGGGATTGCAGAAACGCGAGGACCTGCGGCTCCTCGGTGCGGCGGTTCGACGGCGTGGCGCGGAAGAGCTTTTTGCCGTCCCGGCGGGCGACCATGCGCAGCGCCCAGCGCGGGTTCACCTCGCCGGGATATTGTTTGCCGGGGCTGAAAAAGACGACGCCGCCGGCCATTCGGGTCTTCAACAGCTCGTCGGCCATGCGGCGCGCGTAGGAGAGTTTCGTCGGCCCGACCGCCGAGAAGGACCACTCGGCGCCCTCCGGATTCTCCGGCACGTAGGTCGGCTCGCCGCCAAGCGTGAGACGAATCCCCTCCTTCGCGAAAATGGCGTCGGCCCAACGGGCGGCGGAAAGGGCGCCGTTCGGCTTCGCACTCATCGAGGCTTGATCTCCAGCGATGCCGTCATGTGGCTCTCGATTTTTTTATGGCCATAATAGCAGCCCTTGATGGGGCTGATGTCGTCGGGCGTGAGGCCGACCGCGGCGGTGATGCGGTGATGGTCGCAGAAAGCGCCATTCGTCGGATCGAGTCCGACCCAGCCCGCGCCGGGCAGGTAGGTCTCGACCCACGCATGGAGCGCGCTCTCGGCGCGCAAGTCCTCCTTCGGCGTGTCCGGCGGCTCCCACAGGAATCCGCTCGCGAGCCGAGCGGCGAGGCCGTGCTCGCGGAGGACGGCGGCGAGCAGCACGGCGAAGTCCCGGCAGGCGCCGCGTTCGGCTGCGAGCGTCGCGGCGGGCGCCATCGCCTCGCCCTCCTCGCGACGTTCGTAGGCGAGATTCTCGAAAATCCATTTGTTCAAATTGACGAGCGCCTCGACGGTCGGGCGCGGCGCATTGGGCCTGGCGAGCGCGGAGGGCAGTTTGAAATCGACGTCCCCGCCGAGGAACGGATCGAGCACGGCGGCTTCGTTTGGCAGATACTCGAAGGGCAGGCGCAACGCATGGGAATCGAGCAGGAAGTGAAAGGGATTTCGCACGATGAGTTCGAGATCGAGATTGAGGCGAAAATCCAGCGCGCTGCATTTCTCCGGGTAAAAGCAGCGGGCCACCTCGTTGTCGAAAAGGTCGTGCCGGTATTGCACGTCCGCATCGCCCCCGGTTTCGAAGACGGTGCGGGCGACGCGCACGTAGTGGCCGTTGCGCGGAAACATCCGGACAAGGTGCGGTGAGAAACTGGCTGCTTCGTCGTATGCGTAGCGCGTGTGATAGCGGATTCCGATGTTCATCCCTTGATTCGCTTCATGTTGACCCTGACTTTCATCGCCTGTCCACCGCCGCCCTTGAATGTTCCCCGCACGGGCGCGGCGTCCCGGCTGTCGCGGCCGAAGGATACCGCGACGTGCTGCGCGGCGCACCATCGATTATTGGTGGGATCCAGCGCGACCCATTGCAAACCCGGGACGAGCACCTCGACCCACGCGTGCGTGGCCACGGCTCCCACGAGGCGGCGGCCGGTTTGCGAGCGGGGCGCGTCGGTCTCGATGTAGCCGCAGACGTATCGCGAGGGCAGGCCGGCGGTGCGCAGCACGCTGAGCATCACGTGCGCGAAATCCTGGCAGACTCCGCGCTTCGCCTTCCAGACAAGGCGCAGCGGGGTGGAATTATCGGTCGTGCCGGGGCGGTAGGCGAACGTGCGATGGATCGCGCCGTTCAACGCATCGAGCCCCTCCTGCAGCGCGACGCCGGGCCCCAAATACTGCCGCCCCCATCCCGCCGCCGGGCCTCCCACCGGAACGTTCGGCGTCGGCTGCAGGTAGTCGAAGTAATCGAGCAGCACGGATGAAAACAACTGCCGCGCCTCGGCGACGGGAATCTCGAGCGCCTCGACGGGCAGGCGCGGAGCGGTCGTCTCGACGACCAGGCGGTTGTAAATGGCCAGCCGGTCGTGCCGCAGCGTGTGCGAAAAGAAGGCGACGGGATTCCCGAACGTATCCGTGTAATGCGTCGTCGGCAGGTCGGGCACGATCTCGATGCGGTGGCTGAGGATATGCTGGGTCGCCGTCTCCGGCGGCGTGAGCCGCGCCTCGAGGTAGGCCTCGATGGCCGAGCCGCGGTAGCGGTAGTCCGTGGAATGCGTGATCTCAAACCGCATGGGAGAAACCCGTCAGCAGCGGCTGGTCCGCCGCCCTCATGTGAATCTGGTGGTTGAGAAATCCATCCGCAATCAAGTGATGGATCGCAAGCGTGTGGTCCAGGAGGTCATTGACGCGGCCGGCCAGCTCGGCGGCGTTGGCCGAGCCCGGCGCCCCGGACTCGATCTCGCGCTCCGCGAGCTGGTCCCAGTCGGTCTGCAGCACCTCGTCGCGCAGCGCCTCGATGCCGGCGAGGGTGCGCTGCAGGCCGGGAGCCGCCTCGGATTGCGAGCGGGCGAGCAGGTCGCGGCAATGGGTGAGGCAGCGGTTCACCGAGCGCGGCACCATCGGATTCTGCCAGAGCATCTGGAACACCGGCCCCGGCTCGATGCGCATTTGATACACGCGCCGGTAGGCGTCGCGACAGTTGAGCAGACGCAGGAACGCCGAGAGCTGAATCTCGCGCGCATGCTCGCCCGCCGGACCCGCCGTGCGCAGCAACGAGCGCGTCATTGTCGCGAGCGCGTTCGCCGTGATCGCCGCCCGCTCGACGCGCTCGCCGATCTCGCAAAATCGCCAGCCGCCGTCGGCGATCATCGTGGTCTGCGCCATTCCGAAAAATTGCGCGACCAGCTCGGTAATCTGCTCGCACGTGCGCCGCGTGAGAGCCGCCCGCTTCGCGTCGCTCAGGCGCGCGTGCCTGCGCGGCGCGGCAAAGAGCGAACGCATCCGGCTGAGCGTGCCGCCGGCCTCGTTGCTCAGGCACTCGAGAATCGATTCGGCGTTGTTTGCCGCGCGCTCGATGGAACTCCATACCGAACCGCTGCCGGCGGGGTCGAACGTAAGCCGGTAGCGTCCGCCGACGCTGGAGATGCTTTCCCCCCTGGCCCGCCCGCCCTCGAGAGGCGGCAGCATGCGGTTCCAAATCGGGCGATACAGCGTGCGCTCGGTGGAATTCAATTCCTCGGTCTCCAGCGACTCGATCACCGCGATCATCGCCGCGAGGTTGCGGGCCCGATCGAGGTAGCGCCCGGTCCAGTAGAACGCCTCCGCCACGCGGCTCGTCACATGCCGCGAGGGAGGATGCACATCGCGCGCAGGGCGCGGGCCCGCGTCGGCCGCGGTGCCGGGCGCGATCTCGACCCACGTGTCCTTGCTGCCTCCGCCCAGCTCGGACGCTGTGAAAAACGAGCCCTCCTCCGCCACGCGGGTGAGCGCGCCGGGAAAGACGGCGCAGTCGCCGTCGTCTCGATGCAGGGCAAAGAGGATGTGATCCTGGTGCCGCGTGCGGGGCCGTCCGCTTTCGTAGCACAGCGTGAGCGCCGAGGATCCGCGCGGCTGGGCGACGAAGCCGGCCGGGTTCTCGAGAATCTCGCGCAGCATGGCGCGCTGCCGCCGTTCGTCGAACGGCTCACTTTCATCGGGCGTGAGAATTCGCTCGCCATAGATGGGGCGGACGATGAAGCGCGGGAGGTCATTGAGCACCACCTCGCGCTGGTCGAGGTCGCCGAGCCAGTAGGTATCGAGGTCATCGAGCAGCGGCGTCTCGCCGAGGTAATAGCGGATGAGCGCGGGCGCGAAGGGCAGCATCGCGCGATCGTCCATCAGCTGCGAGCCGACCGCATTCACGACCGCGACCGTGCCCTGGCGGATGCACTGGACAATGCCGGGCACGCCGAGCAGCGAATCCCGGCGGAAGACCAGCGGGTCGAGCCAGGTGTCGGAAACTCGCGAATAGATCACCTCGATCCGCTCGAGGCCGGACACGGTTTTCAAATAGACGTGGTCGTTGAGGACGATCAGGTCGCCGCCCTGCACGAGCGGGATTCCCATGCGCCTGGCGAGAAAGCTGTGCTCGGAATACGCCGCGCTTCCCTGCCCCGGCGACAGGAGGACGATGGTCGGCTCCGCGTCGCGGGCATAGCCGCGCAGGACCTCAAGGATGTCCGTCGTGGCCTCGGTGACGGAATGGATCGAGTAATCGAGAAACGCCTGCGGCAGCACCCGGGCCATCGCGCGGCGATTCTGGATCATGTAGGACATGCCCGACGCGTGGCTGAAGTAGTGGTGCTTCACGACCATGCGCCCGTCCGGCGCGCGCCCGACCGCCATGCCGCTGAGGTGCAGATACCGGCCGCCGGGCGGCTTCAGCGCGCGGGCCGCGCGTTGGAAATACGGGCTGCCGAGCACCGGCTGAAGCGGGACGATGCCCTGCCGGAGGATGCGCTGCTCGCCATACACGTCGCGGAGGAAGCACTCGTAGGCGTGCAGCCGCTGCGCCATTCCGCCGGCCAGCACCCGCCATTCGCCCGCCGTGAAAACCTGGGGAAGCAGATCGCAAAACCAGGGCCGCCGCCCCCACGGGCTGTCCCGGGGAATATCGAACGTGACGCCCATCTCGCGCATCGTGGCCTCGAGCTGCTCGTCGATGCGCTTGAGTTCGCCGCGCGTGGCGCTCGCGAAGCGCCGGAAAAGCGGCTCGTAAATTTCGCGCGGCTGTCCGGAGGCGTCGAGCAGCTCGTTCCAATGGACCACCGCCGCCGCTCGATTGCTCCTGGCCTCGCGTTTTGCCTGCTGCACGCGAAGACGCTTTTCAGGCCCCATGGGTGGGTCAAGTGCAAAGCGCGCGAGCCCGCCGCATTACCGCCCGTCAAACAGGCGCCGCAGGAACTCCGCGTCGCTGAAGTTCGAGCCCCTGCCGTAGCGCACGACGACAATCTTGCGCGACGGGACGATATAGCAGCGCTCGCCCCCGGAGCCGACCAGCGCGATGAGATCGGCCGGCGAAACGTTGGAGATGCTCGACCGCCGCCACTCCTCCGGCGGGCGGCAACGGCCCAGCGCACCCTCGATGGAAATCGGATCGGCGCCTGCGCGGGTGACATTTGCATTGAGCCAGAAGCTCAGCCCATACATCGAATTCGCCGCTGAGCCGGCAAACGCGCCGCTGAATGCCGCCGGCGGCAGCAAGGGCACGATCCACGCGCGGCCCTGCACGCGAATGAATTCGCCGATCTTTGCGAGATCCCGCGCGGTGAGCTTCGCGCCGGCGGAAAAAAAGGGATTCCCCCGCCGGTCGCGCCGCCAGTCCGCCGGATGCACGCCGAGAGGGGTGAGAATTTTCGCGGTGAGGTAGGCGAGCGGATCCGTGCGCCGCGGCAGGAGCTTGCGCCGGAGGATTTCCTCGATCAGCTCGTAGTTGCCGGGGCCGTAATCGAAACAGGCTCCCGGCTCCGCGGCGAGCGGCAGGGCGATCGCGAGCTTGTTCTTGTCGCGCACGCCGCGCGCGTAGATCGAGTCGAACCCGGTGACGAGCCCCGACGTCTGGTTGAGCAGCTCGCGAATCGCGATGCGCTCCTGGCGCGCGCGGCCGCGCCACTCGGGGATCGTCTTCGCGACGGGCTCATCGAGATCGAGCAACCCTTCGCTGCGCGCGGCGAGGATGGCCAGCGCGGCGAGGTTTTTCGTGATGCTCATGATCCAGAACGCGCGGTCGGGCGAGCCGCCGTTCGCATAGGATTCGTGCAGCGTGCGGCCTGCCTGAAGCACGACGAGCGCCTGGCCGCCGCATTTGCGGGAATAGCCTGCGGCGGATGCGATGCGCGCGTCCGGCAATCGCAACGCGGCGGCGGGCTCCATTGCGCGAAGCGGCGCGATCGCGACGAACAGAAACGGCAGGGCCCGGAGGCTCGATCTCATGCTTGCGAGTCGTCCGATTCGCGCTTCGGCGGCCGCACGAGCAATTCCCACATCGCGTCGCGGGGCGAGCGGCCCTCATACAGCACGGCATGCACCTGCGCGATGATCGGCGCCTCGACGCCAAGGCGCCGTGCGCACTGGAGCGCGCTGCGGGCGGTCGGCACGCCCTCGGCGACCATCTTCATCGAAGCCTGGATTTGTTCCGCGGTCTCGCCGCGCCCCAGCCGCTCGCCGAATCCGCGGTTGCGGCTGTGCTTGCTGAAGCAGGTGACCATGAGGTCCCCAATGCCGCTGAGGCCGGAGAACGTCTCGCGCCGGCCCCCCAGCGACGCGCCGAGGCGCATCATCTCGGCGAGCGCGCGAGTCACGAGCGCGGCCTTCGCATTGTCGCCCATGCCGAGGCCGTCGGACGCTCCCGCCGCGATCGCGAAAACATTTTTCAACGCGCCGCCGAGCTGGATGCCTTCGACATCGTCGGTCGTGTAGGTGCGGAAGGTGGCGAAGGAAAACAATTCCTGCAACTCGGGCAGGATCGCCGCGTCGCGCGAACCGATCACGCCGGCCGCCGGAATGCGGCGCGCGATTTCGGCGGCGAGATTCGGTCCCGACAGCACCGCGAGCCGCCGGCCCGGAAGGCAATCCTCCAGCACCTGCGTCATGAGGTAGCCCGTATCGTGCTCGATGCCTTTCGTGCAGGAGACGAGCACCGCGTCGTCGGGCAGCCCGGCGGTCGCCAGTCGCCCGGCCACGCCGCGCAGCGCGCGAGAGGGCACGACCACCACGAGCAGGTCGGCATTGGCCGCAAGCGCGAGGTCGTTCGTGACCTCGACCTGGTCGGGAATGCGCACGCCGGGGAGGTAGTCGGTGTTCACGCGCTCGGCGCGCAGCCGGTCGGCCGTCGCGGCATGGTGAGCCCAGAGCCGCACCGAGGGCCGGTTCTCGGCGAGCAGAGCCGCCAGCGCGGTGCCCCAGCCGCCGGCGCCGATCACGCTGATTCGATCAAACATATCTTGGGAGGGTAATCAGGATTTTCGCCGTTTCTCAAAGCGCGGCTCGGTGCCTTGCGCAAGCCGCGATATATTTCCCCGATGCAGCCAGAAGACGAGCACTGTCATCGCCACGCCGATGGCGGCAACGGCGGGTTCGGCCCGGCCGAGCCGGGCAAGGACGATGAGCGTGACGCCGAGCACGGTCGTGGCGGCGAGGGAGGCGATGGAAACGATGCGGAACGCAAGGAACGCGATCATCCAGGAAAGGATCGACAGGCAAAAAACGATGGGCGGAAACAGCGCCAGTGCGATGCCGCCCGAGGTGGCAATGCCCTTGCCGCCCTTGAATCCAAGCCACACGGGGAACGTGTGCCCCAGCAGCGCGCCGATGGCGGCGAGGAGCGCCGCGCCGGTGGGGTCGAGACCGAAGACCGGCGCGGCGACGAGCTTCGCCAGCCACACGGCGAGCGCGCCCTTGCCGATATCGAGCGCGAAGCAGAGGTAGCCCCATTTTTTCCCGAGCACCCGCAGGGCGTTCGTCGCGCCGATGTTGCCGCTGCCGGCCCGGCGCAGGTCCACCCCGCGCGCGCGCCCGATCAGGTAGCCGCTCGGAAAAGATCCGATCAGGTAGGCTCCGAGCGCGACAGCCAGGTAAAACATGCGAATATTTCCCCGAGGCCGCGCCATCCCGACAAGAACTTTCGCGGGAATGAAATCCCGCCGCCGGCCTCCCACCTTGCACAGAATATGAAATCGTCCCTCGTCCTCGCGGGTGCAATCGCCGCCGCGTTCGTATTGATTCCAGCGCTTATGAAAACCCACGCCGCCGACCTGCCCGACACCGTGACCGTGCGCCTCGCCGAGGCGAATGGAGAACCCGGCCCCGCCCAAACGGTGCCGACCGTGAAAAAGACCGATGCCGAATGGCGCGCCCAGCTCGGCGAAGAGGCGTTCCAGGTGCTGCGCTCGCAATCGACCGAGCGCCCGTTTTGCGGCACGCTGCTGAACAACAAGAAGGAGGGCATTTATTTCTGCGCGGGCTGCGATCTGCCGCTCTTCACGTCGCGGCACAAGTTCGAGTCCGGCACGGGCTGGCCGAGTTTTTACGGGCCGTTTGCGAAGGAGAATGTCGCTGAGGAGCGCGATGTCACCGGCGGCATGGTCCGCACGGAGATCCATTGCGCGCGGTGCGGCGGGCATCTCGGCCATGTTTTCGAGGACGGTCCCGCGCCGACCGGCCTGCGCTATTGCCTGAACTCGGTGTCGCTGAAGTTCCGCAGCTTCGACGAGATCAAAGCCGCGAAGCACAGGAACTAGCCGGCCCGGCGCACGTAGCGGCGCACCTCCCGGTCGCCGTCGGTTTCGAGAACCTCCGCAAGCTCGAACTCCGACTCGAACTCGGGCAGGAACGTATCCGCGGGCGGCGTGAGTTTCACGACCGTAAGCAGCAGCTCCTCGCAACGCGGCAGCAGCGCGCGATAAATTTCCGCGCCGCCGATCACGAATAATTTGCGGCCGTCCGCGGGCTCCGCGATTTCGTCGGGACTCGCGGCGCGACGGACGCCGGGGACGTCGAGCGGATGCCGCGAGAGCACGATATTTTCGCGCCCCGGCAGCGGACGGCCGAGCGAGTCGAAGGTCTTGCGGCCCATCACCACGACATGGCCGAGCGTGGTGCGCTTGAAGAATTGCAGATCCTTCGGCAGATGCCACGGGATGCGCCCCTCGTGGCCGATCGCGCGATTCAATGCCATGGCCGCGATGGCGATCATATCGAGATGGGCGCCTTGATCGCGGGATGCGGGTCGTAGCCTTCGAGTGTGAAATCCTCGAACCGGAACGCGTGAATGTCGGTTGCGCCGGGGTTCAATTGCATGCGCGGCAGGGGGCGGCACGCGCGGCCGAGCTGCTCGCGCGCCTGCTCGAGGTGATTGGAATACAGGTGCAGGTCGCCGAACGTGTGGACGAAATCGCCCGGGCGCAGACCGCACACCTGCGCGACCATGAGCGTGAGCAGCGCGTAGGACGCGATGTTGAACGGCACGCCGAGAAATAAATCAGCGCTGCGCTGGTAGAGCTGGCAGCTCAGCTCGCCGTCCTGCACGAAAAATTGGAACAGCGCGTGGCACGGCGCGAGCGCCATGCGGTCGAGTTCGCCGGGATTCCACGCGCTCACGACGAGGCGGCGGCTGTCGGGGTTGCGCCGAATCTGCGCGATCACCTCGTCGATCTGGTTGATCGAGCCGCCGCCGGGCGTGCGCCAGTCGGACCATTGCGCGCCATAGATGCGGCCAAGGTCGCCGTTTTCGTCGGCCCACTCGTCCCAGATCGTGACCTTGTGCTCGTGGAGGTAGGCGACATTCGTCTCCCCGCGCAGGAACCACAGCAGCTCGTGGATGATCGAGCGCGTGTGCAGTTTCTTCGTCGTGAGCAGCGGAAAACCGGCGCGCAGATCGAATCGTTCCTGGGCTCCGAAGATGGAGATCGTGCCCGTGCCGGTGCGGTCGGCCTTCGGACGGCCCTGCTCGAGCACGAGGCGCAGGAGGCGGTGGTATTGCTGCATGGGAAAAAATTCGGGAGGGATCAGAAAATCAGGAAAATTTCATTGCCGCATTCCTTTCCTGATTTCCACATTTTCAAATTCGTTGTTTCCTGAGCCATGCTCGAAGTCACGATTCTCGCCAGCGGCAGCGCGGGAAATTCCGCGCTCGTGCGCTGCGGGGGCACGACCCTCCTGCTCGATGCGGGGCTGACGGCCCGCCGGCTCACCGAGCGGCTCGCGGCCTGCGGCGTCGCGCCGGACGCGCTCGACGGCATTGTTGTCACGCACGAGCACAGCGACCACATCGCCGCGCTGCGCGTGCTCTGCGCGAAGCGGGACATTCCCGTTTACGCGAACCGCATGACCGCGGCCGCGCTCGAAGCGGGGCCGCTGGCCGGCCACCGCAACTGGCGGTTCTTCGCGGGCGGCACGGCATTTGCCATCGGCGCACTCACGGTCGAGGCGTTCTCCGTGCCGCACGACGCGGCGGATCCCGTGGGCTTTCTCATTCGCAACGCCGCGGCGACGTTCGGGCTGCTCACCGACCTCGGCCACGCCACGCAGCTCGTGATCGAGCGGATGCGCGAGGCGGACGCGCTGTTCATCGAGACGAACTACGACGAGGCGCTGCTGCAGGGCGACACGCGCCGCCCATGGTCGGTGAAGCAGCGCATCAGCTCGCGGCACGGCCATCTTTCCAACGCCGCCGCCGCCGGTGTCGTCGCCGAGCTGGCGGAGGGACGCCTGTCCGCCGTGCTGCTCGGGCACCTGAGCCGCGATTGCAATACCGCCGAGCTCGCCGTCGCCGCCATCGCCGCGCCGCTCGCGCGCTGCGGACGGCACGACGTGCCGATCCATTGTGCCGGGCAGGAGACCGTGAGCCCGGCGTTGCGGGTGAATTCACGCGCCGCGTGAGAAGCGGACGATGAGGTAAATCCAATTCGCGGCGACGGCCAGCGCCACGCCAATCCGCACGGCGCGGGCCTGCGCGACCGAGAGCCTGCGAAAACGGATGCGCGGCCAGCGCAGGACCGTCACCGCCGCCGCATACATTCCATAGACGCCCGCCGCGAGCACGAGCAGGAAGACCATGGGATTCCACGCCAGCGCGGTTCCGAAATCCCCCGCGATCAGGCTTCGAATGCAGCGCGTCCCGCCGCACGTCGGGCACGGCAGCCCGGTCACCGTGTGAAACAGGCATCGGGGCGTCGGCAGCGCAAAATGAACCCACGCCAGCCCGATGGCCGCCACGGCGGCGAGCACGGTGAGCCACAGCAGCTCGTGATCGGGCTGCGCCTTCGCCTGGACATCGGGTTTCATTGCGGACTGAGATTGGCGAGCGTCCCGAGGACGTTGAGGCCGATGTAGCCGCCGCAGCACAGCACGAAGGGAATCACGACCGCAAGGGCCGCGCGCCAGGTGTCGGTGCGATGGGCCACGCTCAGTCCGATGCCCAAAGCAATCAACCCCCAGATGATCATCACGATCGATCCGCAGCACGGCAGAATCTGTAGCGGGCTGATCGAGCCCAGCACGTAACAGGTGACGGCAAACGTTTTCACAAACGATTCGTTCGCTCCCCCGAAGAGCATGAGCATCAGGTGGTAGATGCCCGCGCTGACGAAAGGCACCACCGGGATGACGACCAGGATCAGGAAGCCGAACCAGACCGGGCTGAACTCCTTCATCATGACGAGCGCCTTCGCCACCTCGGGATCCCTGGCGGCGTTGTCCGACGCGGCGACGGCCGTGATCGCGTAGTGGACGAAGAAGATCGATTCCGCGGCATAGAGCGCGCCCGCCACCAGCGAGACCAGAAGATAGAACAAATAGGGCGGCGGCATGTCCGGCGCCGCCGGGAGCCGCTTGAATGCAGCCGCCGGAGCGCCCAGCGATTGCGTGATCGTCTCGGCCAGCGCGGTGAAGAATCCCGTTTCGCCGCGCCGCTCCCATGGGAAATCTCCGCCGGCAGCGTCGTTTGCATTGCCGGGAATTGCCGGCGGCTCGGGGGTGGTGTCCGGTTCGGATTCCGGCTCGGGCAGATCGGTGAACGTCGCGAGCGGCTGCCACGCCTCCATGCCATCGCGCCAGGCGAGATCCGTGGGCAGGAAACGTCCGCTGCGCAGGCCGGCGGCGACGTCCCCCGCCGTGAATTGACCCAGATTCTGCCGCTCGCGGTTGATGTGGATCATATTCATCGCACCGCTGCTAGCCAAAGCGCCGGGGCGGGTCAAACTCGATTGATCTCCGCCGCCACAGGCGCGATCCTATGCGCATGCCCACCATCGCCGATGATTCCCTGCCGCTTGGAACCCCCGCCCCGCATTTCTCGCTGCCCGACGTCGGGAGCGGAAGGACCGTCACACTCGACGACTTCACCGCCCGCCCCGCCCTCGTTGTCGTCTTTCTCTGCGCGCACTGCCCGTATGTCGTGCACGTGCGCGGCGAGCTGGCGCGGATGGCCCGGGCCTTTCCGTTGGCGGCGTTCGTCGCGATCTCGTCGAATGACGCCGTGAAATATCCCGACGATGGCCCCGAAAACCTCCGCGCGATGGCGATCGAGTCCGGATTTCCCTTCCCGGTGCTTTACGACGAGTCGCAGGAGGTCGCCCGCGCCTACACCGCCGCCTGCACGCCGGATTTTTTCCTGTTCGACGCGGACCGCAGGCTCGCCTACCGGGGCCGCTTCGACGACAGCACGCCCGGCAACGGCAGGCCCCTCACCGGCGCCGACCTCCGCGCCGCCCTCGAAGCCGTGCTCGCCGGCAATCCCGCGCCCCAGCCCCAATCGCCCAGCGTCGGCTGCTCGATCAAGTGGAAGGGGTGAGGCGTCAGCGCGGCTTTGCCGTCGCGAGCAGATTCCTGTCTGGATGGTCGATATGACGGCGGCTCTCCCAAAGGATCGGCTCCATGACGGACACCGCGGCGTTCTCACTGGCGATGATGGCCATTGAATCGGGATGCCACTGCCGTCGATTCATCCCGCGATGAATCTCCCTCCACCCGACCCCGCGTTTGTCTCAAATAGTGAAGACTGCCACCTTGGACTCCTCTTACATCCTGGACCTCCCCTGCCATATGTCGGCTGCAAGCCGCGGCCTGTTCGGTAAGTGCAATCACAGCCCTCCTTTTGTCGGCTATCACCCCGTTTGGCGTGATAACCGATAGATCAACCGCGTCGCAGACCGCTGATCAATCGGCAAATCCTTCAAATTCAACGAAAATCCCCTTTCCAAACCCACCCGCCGCTGCTACCTGTTTTTTTTCAGAATATGACATCCCTATCCCCATTTAACCCCATATGCTGTCGGTTTATCATCCAAAATGGGGGATAACCAGACTCGTATAATCACTTGTTCGGCTATAATTTATGAAATCAGCTCTTAAACTTGTTCTTCTCGTCGTCGTCATCTCTTCCGCTATTGTAGTCGGATATCTCGTCGGATTTTCCCATGGCAGCCGTATGGCTACCGCAACGGGAGTTTCTGTCATGGTCAGACAAGGACTAACGGCAGGCCGACTAATTCGAGAAAATAAGACGAAAGATGCTTTGGATTTGCTAGAAAAGCAAAATGTTGAAATGGGAAAAAACATTGCCAAGAACCTTTCTTTGCCATTCTTCCCAATTCCTACCGAAATCAAATTTGTAATTCTCCCTTCTCTTTCTAGCACTACACGTAAGATGGGCGCGACGGCATTGCTTGGAACTGCGTCTTTAGCAGAGCGATATTCCAAGGACTTTCCTGACTATGCTTCGTTCCGTAAAAAAGCCGAACAAGACGCTGCAGCCAACCCTTAGCCGCCACGCGTCACTTTCTTATGACCGCCTTTCCTTTCCATCCACATCTCTCCAGAGTTTGGTCGCCCGTTCAGGGTGGCTGAGCTTGGCGTTAGCGCATATATTTAATCTGTTGCAGATCACATTCAACGTTCCGTTGCGCAAGATGCCCTTTCTATACATCGTCCGATCCCATCCGTGTTTGCAAAGATGCTCTATTTCCTGCAACGGATTCCCGACGACTCATTTCAATTTTACCTTCCTTTTGACTTGCTTTGTTTCAGCATCACTTTTCCCTGCTCCTCATCCCATTCCTCTCGGACTTTTGAACACCGCATATCCGACCACACGCATTGCGCTAACAAGACGCTGCAGCGAACCCCTAGACGCGACGGGCCGACTTTCTACGAACGTCCGGATTGCATCCACACCACTTTTAGAGGGTGTGAAAAAAGTCGAGGGAGCGGAGTGAAAGGGCTGTACAAAGGCAAGGTGATGTGGTGCAACACTTGGGATGGAAGCCAAGAGAGCAGCATACGAGAGCGATATCAGCGACAAGGAAT
>JAQTOP010000119.1 GCA_028713285.1 Terrimicrobiaceae bacterium | reverse complement strand
TCGTGCAGGGCGATTTCCACCGCGTAATCGAGACGCGGCGGCGGGCCGGCCTTGAGGCCGTGGAGGACCTTGAGGTAATGCGAGGCGCCCATGCCCCGGGCGGGCGTATCCTCGACGAGTTCGCCGACGAGGAGGATCGCATCGCCCGCCTGTTTGAATGCCGAAGTTGTGATGTGCTTCGCGTCGGCGATGAGGCCGACGATGCCGACCGTGGGCGTGGGGTCGATGGCGGAGACGGGATTCTCGTTGTAGAGGCTGACGTTGCCGCCGGTGACGGGAGTGCCAAAGGCGCGGCAGGCCTCGGCCATGCCCTCGACGGCCTCGCGGAGCTGGACGAAATTCGCGGGCTTGTGCGGGTTGCCGAAATTCAGATTGTCCGTGAGCGCGAGCGGCACCGCGCCGGAGCAGGCGAGGTTGCGCGCGCACTCCGCGACGGCGATGCGGGCGCCCTCGCGGGGATCCTGCCGGCAGTAGAGCGCGTTGCAATCCGTCGAGGCGGCGAGGATTTTATCCGCCTCGCGTACGAGGAATACGGCGGCGTCCGAGCCGGGCGAAACGGCCGCGCCGAGGCGGACCATGTGGTCGTATTGCCGCCAGACCCAGCGCTTGCTGGCGATGCTGGGGTCGGCGAGCAGGGACAAGAGGCTTTGAACCACGGATGACACGGATAAAAGTTTCTGAATTTCATCCGGAAAATCCGTGTGCTCCATGGTTTTTGCCGCCGCTTCCCGGGCGTAGAGCGGGGCCTCGTCGGCAAGCTGGCGGGCGGGGATTTCCACGACCGTCCTGCCGCCGTGGGTCACGCGCATCATGCCGTCGTCCTTCACTTCGCCGACCTGCGCGTAGGGAAGATCCCATTTCTCGAAAATCTCGCGAACCGTGGCCTCCCCGCCCTTTTTAACGATGACGAGCATGCGCTCCTGCGATTCGCTGAGCAGGATTTCGTAGGGGGTCATGCCGACCTCGCGCTTGGGCACGAGGTCGAGTTCGATCTCGACGCCGGTGCCGCCGCGGCTGGCGGTCTCGCAGGTCGAGCAGGTCAGGCCGGCGGCGCCCATGTCCTGGATGCCGGCGACGCAGCCGCTGGCGAGGAGTTCCAGACAGGCTTCGAGGAGGAGCTTTTCGCGGAAGGGGTCGCCGACCTGGACGGCGGGGCGGTCCTCCTTGCTCTCCTCGGTGAGTTCGCGCGAGGCGAAGGCGGCACCCGCGAGGCCGTCGCGGCCCGTCTCCGCGCCGACGTAGAAGACGGGGTTGCCAATGCCGACGGCGCCGCCGCGGGCAATCTGCTCGTGGCGGAGGATGCCGAGATTGAGCACGTTCACGAGCGGGTTGCCGCTGTAGCTTTCGTCGAAATAGACTTCGCCGCCGATGGTCGGGATGCCGATGCAATTCCCGTAATGCGAGATGCCGTTCACGACGCCGGCGAAGAGGCGGCGGTTCGTCTGCGCGTCGGCGCCGTCGCCGGCGATGGGACCGAAACGGAGCGAGTTCATCGAGAAGACGGGGCGCGCGCCCATCGTGAAGATGTCGCGAATGATGCCGCCGACGCCGGTGGCCGCGCCCTGGAAAGGCTCGACGGCGCTCGGGTGGTTGTGGCTCTCCATCTTGAACGCGATGGCCCAGCCGTCGCCGATGTCGATGACGCCGGCGTTTTCCTCACCCGCCTTCACGAGGACGTTCGCGCCGGTCGTCGGGAATTTTTTCAGCTCGAGCTTCGAGTTTTTATACGAGCAATGCTCGCTCCACATCACGGAGAAGACGCCGAGTTCCGTGAAATTCGGGTCGCGGCCGAGGATGGCCTGGATGCGGGCGTATTCCTCGGGCGTGATGCCGTGTTTCGCGATGAGCTCGGGTGTGATGGCGGGGTCCATGCGGAATTAACCACCAAGGTCACCAAGGATACAAAGACTACAGAGCAAGGCGTTTGATGCCATCTTTCAGTAAAGCGGTATTGAAGTTGATCAGAAGGGCTATGTGAATCCCGGTTAATTTGAGATAAGTGAGCACCTGAGCCGTATGAATGTTCAGCAAGGATTCGACAGCCTTCAGTTCCACCAGCACACGGTCATCGACTAGCAGGTCGGCGCGAAAGCCGGCGTCCAGGCGCAGGTTCCTGTAGGCAATCGGAATCTGCTTCTGCACTTCGACTGCGAATCCTCGTTCGATGAGTTCCGCTGCCACGCATTTTTCATAGACCGATTCCAGCAGGCCCGGCCCGAGGGTGCGATGCACCATCAGGGCGGCATCAACAGTCGCTCGCGCCACTTCGTCCTCCCTGGTGTGCTTTGCGGCCTTGGTGGTTGGATTCATGAGGCTGCTCTCACGATGGGGATTGCCTGTCGAGGATGCTTTCGAAAATGACGCGCCCGTCGGTGCTGCCGAGGAGGGGATCGCAGGCGCGCTCGGGATGGGGCATGAGGCCGAAGACATTGCCCGCGCGGTTGCGAATGCCGGCGATGTTCGCGCGAGAGCCGTTGGGGTTCGCGGCGTCATTGGTTCGGCCCTGTTCGTCGCAATAGCGGAGCAAAATCTGATCGTGCTGCTCGAGGTCGCGCAGCGTCGGCTCGTCGGCAAAATAGCAGCCCTCGCCGTGGGCGATGGGCAGGCGCAGCACGGCACCGGTGAGCGCGGCATTCGTAAAGCGCGTGCGCGGCTGCTCGACGCGCAGGTGGACGGTCTCGCAAATGAAATGCAGGTCGCGGTTGCGGACGAGCGCGCCGGGGAGCAGGCCGCTCTCGCAGAGGATTTGAAAGCCGTTGCAGATGCCGAGCACGGTGCCGCCATTGGCCGCGAATTCCTTCACCGCGCCGAGAATCGGCGAGAAGCGGGCAATCGCCCCGCAGCGCAGATAGTCGCCGTAGGAAAAGCCGCCGGGCACGACAACGGCGTCGCAGCCCGCCAGGGAGTTCTCCTTGTGCCACACGTAGCCGGCCTCGACGCCTTCGAAGGCCCGGAGCGCGTGGAGGCAATCCTGGTCGCAATTGGAACCGGGAAACTGGATGACGGCGAAGCGCATGAATCGAGTCCCTGGCGATTAGCGGACGATCTCCAGCGTGTAGTCCTCGATGACGGGATTCGACAGCAGGTCGCGGCAGAGGCCGTGGAGCGTGGATTCATCGGGCTCGGCGGGCAGCTCGATCTCGATGGATTTTCCGACGCGGACCTTGCCCACGCTCTCGAGGCCGTGATGCCGCATGGCCTGCGCGACAGCGGCGCCCTGCGGGTCGAGCACGGATTGCTTGGGCATGACGGTGACCACGGCTTTCATGCGGAAAAGGTTGCCGGGTTCGCCCGCGCGGGGCAAGGAATGAGCGTCAATTTCCGCTCAACCCAGGCCGGCGCGCGGTGAGCAGATGCGTGCGGACGGCGAGCAGCGCGCCGATGCAGCAGAGCATCGCGAACAGGTCGCCGTAACGCGTGTAAAAGGTCTTCGGCGGGCGGACGGCGATGGGCACCTCGCCGAGCAGGATGCCCTCGACGAACGTGCTCCCGTCGGCATCGAGCGTCTGCCGGACATCCCCGTGGCCGTCGATGAAGCAGGTCACGCCGGTATTCGCCACGCGCACGAGCGGGAGCTTCGTCTCGGCGCAGCGGAAGACGGCGTTCGCGAGGTGCTGGCGCGACTCGGCGCTGCGGCGGAACCAGCCGTCGTTCGTGAGCGTGACGAGCAGCTCGGCGCCGTCCTGCGCGAAACGCCGCGCGAGATCGCCGAGCGTATCCTCGAAACAAATGAGCGGCGCGATGCGGAAGGGCATTTTGTGAAGCGTCATCACAACGGGTTCGGTACCGGCGTCGAAATCGTCGGGCACCTCGTTTCCCACGATCCAGGCGAAAAGTGGAAACGTGTGACGCAGCGGGACGTATTCGCCAAACGGGACGAGGTGAATCTTGTGATAGACCTGCGCGCCTCCCTTCTGGTCGAGGAGAACGGCGGCGTTGAACGCGCCGCCGAGGAAATAACGAATCGTTCCGAGCAGGAAATCGCCCTGCGTTTTCGCGAGCACGTTGGTCGCTTCGCGCAGCATCTCCTCGTCGTCGAGCAACGGGCGCGGCGTGGCTGCCTCGGGCCAGATGATGAGGTCGGGACGGAAGGCCGCGGCATTTTCCGACAGGCGGCGATACGTCTCGATGATGTGCCGCTCGAAGGCAGGATTCCACTTCGCATCCTGCGGGATGTTCGCCTGCACGGCGGCGACGCGGAGCGGCGCGACGTTGGCGCGGGGCAGATTCACGCGATAGACCCCGTAGCCAAAGGCCACGGCGACGAGCCCCATCGTGAGCGTGAAGTCGAAGTGCGGCCGCAGTTTGACGCGGCCGGCCTCGAGCAGCAGGCGCTTCACGGTCAGAACGAGCGTGAGATTCACGAGCACGATGAGGAACGAGAGGCCTGCGACGCCGGTCACGTCCGCGATCTGGATGATGGCGGTGTTCCGCCACAGCGCGACGGCGAGCGCGTTCCATCCGAAGCCGGTGAAAAGCGTTCCCCGCATCCACTCGATGCCCGCCCATGCCGCGGCGCCGCGCGCGGCGAGCCGCAGGTTGTTCGAGGAACTCAGCCATTCGGAAGGCTCAGATGAGTCGCGCGGGCGGCACGTGATGCCGGTGAAGAGCGCCCACAGCGCCGGGAAGAGCGCCAGGTAGAAGGCGAAGATGAACCAGCCCAGCCGCGTGACCTCGGTCACCCAAAACAGGCTCATCCAAAAAAAGACCAAGCCCGCGACGTAGCCCAGACCGAAGAGCCGAAGCGGCCGCCAGCGGCCCGTCCGCGGGCTGAACCACAGCGCGGCGACGAGCGGCGTGAGCGCGAACCACGCAAAGCCCGCGTGGCCGAAGGGCGGGAACGCGAGCGCCAGCAGCGCGCCGCTCAATGCCGCCAGCAGCCACGGCCACAGATGTTTCATGCGGCGAAGAGGCGAGCAGCGCGCGCGGGATTTGGCAAGGCCGGGTTTGCCCCTGCGCGGGAAGCGCGAGACGTCACTGGCCGATCGGGGAGACCGGCCGCGGCACGATGGTGCCGGCATCGGAGGCGGAGCCGGGAGCGGCCGTCGCCGGCACGACGCTGCCGTCGGGCTGTCGCACCACCGCGGGCTGCATGCGCGGCATGTCGGCTGCCTTCGGGAGCGGCGTGGGCTTCTCGTTCGCGGGATTCTTCTTTTTCCCCGGCTTCACATTTTCCTGGCCGATGAGTGGAAACGTGATTTCGAGCAGGGTCAGGTCGTTGCGGGTGAGGCCGCTGGGGATGCTGATGATGCCGTCGGTCACCCCGCGGTCCACATAGAGGTCGATCACGTGGCGGCCATTGAAAAATGCGAGGATGTAGCTGCCCCGGCGCGACATCGTGTGCTCGGCGAGGAGATTGGTGCCATGCGAATCGAGCTTGAAGCTCGCCCCGAACGTCCCGGAATTATCCCGCGCCTGAAACGGGTAGAACGCCTTGATCTCGCGCTCGCTCACGAGCGGCATCGACTGCATGTTCGTCTTCCGCCTCGGATTGATCAGCTCGATGGGCTGCGAAAAATCCGCGCCCTCCGTCCCGCCCTCGGCATGGAATCGAATGGCTACGGCGGATTGTTTTTTCGCCCCGGCATGGACGGCGCCTGCCAGGAAAAGGGCGAGCGTGGCGATGGCGGCGGCGCGGAGGGACTTCATCTCGGCGACCCTAGCCGAGCGGATAGGATTTGCAACCGCGCCCGCCGTGCGCTAACCCGATGGCGCATGCATGTATCGCGACTCCTCACGCCGCTTCTGGCCGGCGCAGCCCTCGGCAGCCTCGGCATCCGGCCGGCGCATGCGCAGGACGCCGTGCCGGTCATCCCCGAGAAGGAGAGCCCGTTTTTCGTGCTGAATGACGAGAACGAAAATCCCGGCCAGAAGGCCCGCAGGGAACTGGACAGCCCGGCCAACCAGTATCCTCGCAACAAGAGCGGCGATCAAAGCGCGTCAAAAATGTTCACGAGCTTTTTCACGGACATGTTTTCCACCGTGCATCTGGTCAAGGCCCACTCGGAGAGCAAGCTGCTCGTCGAGCCGAAGTCCTTCTCGCTCGACGACCGTCGCGAGATCGTGGTGACCTACACGGTCTTCAATCGCACGGCGAAGCTGGTGAAACTCGATTTCCCAACTTCGCAGCGCATCGAGATCCTCGTGCGCGACGGCAATGGCAAGGTGCTCGAGAAATGGTCGGACGACCGGGCCTTCGACGACATCTCGGGCGTGGTGATGATCAATCCCGGCGAGCGCATCCAGTATGAGGAAAAGATCGCGACCCGCGACATGCAGCCCGGGCAGACCTACACCATCGAGGCGTCGCTCGCGAACAACCCGGAATTCACCCGCACGGCGATTGTAACGCCCACGGGCAAGCCCCGCGGCGCGCTGCCCAATCCCACGCCGGACGCCGCCCCTCCGGCGCCCGCGCAGCCGCTGGCGCAGCCCACGCCGAGCCAGGGTTGATCTCCTCCCGTCGGCGCCACGCGAACGAAATCGCGACGGGAAGGAGGCGGATTTCTGCTTGACCGCGCGGACGAAAAGCCTGTTTCTCCGCTCACAGGAAATAAATAGTTGTCAAAGCGAAAGCGCCCGCATAACTGCTAGCCCCACTCACCAAATCACCGCATTCTTATGTCCGAAAAATCCATCGAAGAAAAAGTCAAAGATATCATCGTCGAGCAGCTCGGCGTCACGCCCGAGCAGGTCACGCCGGCCGCATCGTTCATCGAGGATCTCGGCGCCGATTCGCTCGACACGGTCGAGCTTGTGATGGCCTTCGAAGAGGAATTCAACGTCGAAGTGCCCGATGAGGACGCCGAGAAGCTCCAAAGCGTCGGCGACGTGATCAAATACATCGAGGACAAGAGCGCGAAGTAAACGGTCGCCCGCCCGGCTCGGGAATTTGAACAGGCCGCGGCGTCGCGGCCTGTTTCGTTTTCACGATGCGCGTCGCGGGGTCCGCCGCTTCCTCACCGGCGGCAGTTATTCGTCCGTCTTGCCGAGCTTCGCGAGCACACTGAGATCCTCGAGGGTCGTCGTGTCGCCGGTGACATTGCCGCCGCCGGCGATTTCCTTGAGCAGCCGGCGCATGATCTTGCCGCTGCGCGTCTTTGGCAACTGCTCGGCGAAGCGGATGTCGTCCGGCTTCGCAATGGGCCCGATTGCCTCGCCGACGTGCCGGCGGAGCTTCTCCTTGAGATCTTTCGTGGCATCGATGCCACCCTTCAGCGTCACGAAGGCGACGACGCCCTGGCCCTTGATTTCATCGGGCCGGCCGACGACCGCGGCCTCGGCGACGGCCTCGTGCGAGACGAGCGCGCTCTCGATCTCGGCGGTGCCGAGGCGATGGCCCGCGACGTTCAGCACGTCATCGATGCGGCCTACGATCCAAAAGTAGCCGTCCTTGTCGCGGCGCGCGCCGTCGCCGGTGAAGTAGCAACCCTTTACCTCGCTCCAATAGGTTTTTTTGAAGCGGCTCTTGTCGCCGTAGATGGAGCGAACCATGGAGGGCCACGGCTTGCGAATGACGAGCTTTCCGCCTTCGTTCGGGCCCACCTCGAGGCCCTCGTCATCGACTATCGCGGCGTCGATGCCGAAGAACGGCAGCGTTGCCGTGCCGGGGGTCGCGGGGGTGGCGCCGGGCAGCGGTGAAATCATGATCGCACCGGTTTCGGTCTGCCACCACGTATCGACGATGGGACAGCGGTTCCCGCCGATTTTTTCGCGGAACCACATCCACGCTTCGGGGTTGATCGGCTCGCCGACGGTGCCGAGCAGGCGCAGTGAGCTGAGGTTGTGCTTGGCCGGCCATTCGTCGCCCCATTTGATGAAGGCGCGGATCGCCGTCGGCGCGGTGTAGAGGATGGTGACGCCGTAGTCGGCGATGATTTTCCAGAACCGGTCCGGCTCGGGCCAGTTCGGTGCCCCCTCATACATCACGCAGGTCGTGCCGTTCGCCAGCGGGCCATAGACGAGGTAGCTGTGCCCGGTGATCCAGCCCACGTCGGCGGTGCACCAGTAAACATCTTCCTCGCGCAGGTCGAAGATGAACTTCGTCGTGCAATGCGCGCCGACCAGATAGCCGCCCGTGGTATGGAGAATGCCCTTCGGCTTGCCCGTCGAGCCGCTTGTATAAAGAATGAAGAGCGGGTGCTCGCTGTCGAGGGCGACAGCGGGACAGTCCGCATCGACGTAGTCCATCTCCCGGTGCCACCAGACGTCGCGGCCTTCCTTGATGTGGATGTCGAGGTTCGCCCGGCGGAAAACGATCACGCGTCGGATGGCGTCGTTGCCCTCGATGGCCTTGTCCACGTTTTGCTTGAGCGTGACGGTCTGTCCGCGCCGGTGGCCGCCGTCGGCCGTAACGACGACCTTGGCGCCGGAGTCGGCGAGACGATCCTTGATGCTTTCGGCGCTGAATCCACCGAAGACCACCGAGTGGACCGCTCCGATGCGCGCGCAGGCGAGCATGGCGATGACCGCTTCGGGAATGAGCGGCATGTAGATGAGGACGCGGTCGCCCTTTTTGACCTCGTTGCGAAGGAGGACGTTCGCGAATTTGCAGACCTCGCGATGGAGCTGGTGGTAGGTGATCGTGCGCTTCTCGCCGGGCTCGCCCTCCCAGATGATGGCGGCCTTGTTGCGGCGCGGGCCGGCGAGATGGCGGTCCAGGCAATTCTCGCTCGCGTTCAGCCTGCCGCCGACGAACCACTTCGCGAACGGGCAATCCCAATCGAGCACGCGGCTCCATTTCTGCTGCCATGCGAGTTCGCCGGCCTGCGCGGCCCAGAATTT
>JAQTOP010000020.1 GCA_028713285.1 Terrimicrobiaceae bacterium | reverse complement strand
GGCGCATCCACACCGCCCGCTGCACTGCCGAGCACCTCGGCTTCACCCTCAACTAAAACCCAAGGAGAACCCACCACCCGAAAAGCCCTCTTTCATCCCTTTGGCAACGTGGCGCGTGCTTGCAGCCCAACCGGAACTCTCACCCCGAGATGTTCGTCGCTATGGATTAAGCCGCGCCCACGTTCCGCTTCACCCGACTTCATACGTCACATTGTGCTCTGCCCGACAGAAGCACGGATAGGAGTTTAAAACAGGTGAAACATCCTGCCCATCTCACCGAAGCGGAAGCGTTCCATCCATCTTCAACCTTCAAATACCACGTAACTTAAACTTGCCAAAACTCACCACCCCACTTGACATCCTTCATAGGGGTTAGGCCTTACGCTTCTTTCTCGCCTGGCGCGCTTCTACCTTGATCTCTTGCTGAAATAACTCGGTGGCCGTCTTGCCGACCTGAGCCGTGTCGTAATAGGCATAGCCGCCGACCGCGAGAGGGCCAATAATCGGTAACCAACGTGAAATCGCCTTACCGATGACGCGCTGCGTCACCCTGCCAGCGATCTTCTGAATAATGCGTTGCATAACTCGCAGGGAGACGCGGCGGACAAGAACACGCTCGCCAACGCGGGTAACTAAATCACGGACGAGCTGTGCCGCGGCGTGCTTGAAGAGACAGTAAAGCATCTGCTCCGGTGTAAGAGATGCAGTCTTGCCAAAGACTCCTGCAATGTCAGCGACCATCTGCGCCTGAATCTTATATATCGCGATCAAATCCGGTAGAATGGTAGCTAAACCTAGGGGACCGGGCGGCAGAGCGAGACCCCCGGAGACGAGCGCTGCTTTCGCGGCGGCCGAGTTGCTGATGTGGCGAGCACGAGCGACCGGGTCTTTGCTCTTGTGCTCATCAGTGCTGGGTACAGCTGAAATGAAGCTCTCGATCGCGTTATACAGCTTGCTAAGTGGATCGTTGTCCGGTGGTGTCGTCGCTAATGTAGTTTTCTTTGGCATAAGGGGTTGCGCGGGAAAAGGCCTAACATGTTGAGTATGCGACTGGGGAAATGTTGGGACGCATATTGATGTGTTGCAAACCAGATAGGCGATGGGGTAGATGCCGGTCAATGACAATTTCTGAATCAGTGGAGAAGCTGAAGGGGGCGGTGCGCCTGCGGCATCTGGCGCCTGCCACGGAGAAGGCGTATTGCCTCTGGCTTCGGTCGTATATGCAGGCCGTGCGCGAGTATCCGGATAACTGGACGTCGGAACAGAAAATGAAGCGATTTCTCAGGGACGAGGCGCGCCGTGGAGTGGCTGCCAGCACGCAAAATCAGGCGCTGAATGCCCTCGCGTTTTTTTTATCGGGTCGTTCTGGGGACTCCATTGGGTGAGATCGACGCCGCGAGGGCGCGACGGCCGGCGCAGGTGCGGACGGCGTTGGGGCTGGAGGAGACCGCGGCGTTGCTGGGGGCGGTCGCGGATTGCGGGGGCTATCCGACGCGGTTGATCGTGCGATTTCTCTACGGCTGCGGCCTGCGGGTGACGGAGCCGCTGGAATTGCGAATCAAGGATGTGGATCTCGCCGCGAGGCGGCTGATAATTCGCGGGGCGAAGGGGGCGAAGGATCGCGTGGTGGAGGCGCCGGTTTCGCTGGTCGAGGAGTTGTCCGCGCAGTTGCGGATGGCGCGCGCCGTGTGGCGGGGAGATGCGGCGGCGGGATTGCCGGTGGCGATGCCCGGATTGCTCCAAAAGAAATCGCCGCGGCTGGCCCTCACCGAAGGCTGGGCCTGGGTCTTCCCGGCGCACCAGCCCTCGAAGCATCCCCGCACGGGCGAAAAGGTGCGCTGGAGGATGCACGAGGTGAACGTGCAGCGGGCGGTGCGCGCGGCGGCAGGCAGGGTGGGCCTCGCGGGGCAGATCACCCCTCGCGTGCTGCGGCATTGCTACGCCACGCATGCGCATGCAGCCGGTGCGGCGGCGCGGGATTTGCAGGAGCTCCTCGGTCACGCGCATCTGGATACGACGATGCGTTATCTCGCGCCTTCCGTAGCAGGGGTGCCCAGCCCGCTGGACCGGCTCGCGATATGTGAAGAGTGAATACCGTTTCCAGTTCAAATGTGGACGATCCTTGAGCAGGGAACGGCCGGGTCGTCGCCGGGTGGGGGGGCCCAGCCCCATCTGGACGACCTGGGCGCCGCAGCGCGACGCCCCTACCCCGCAACTGTCCAGTTCTTAACTGGACTTGGTATAACTTCGATCGGTAACGCCAGCCATCCGGCCGAAGCGGTTACTTCGGATCGTCCTGCCATTCGGCGGGTGACGGGCAGGTGCAGAAGACGTGGCGGTCGCCGAAGACGTTGTCGATACGCGCGACGGCGGGCCAGAATTTGTGCTCGCGCAGCCAGGGCGCGGGGTAGGCCGCCTGCTCGCGCGAATACGGACGATCCCACACGTCCGCGCTCACCTGCCGGGCGGTGTGCGGCGCGCGCGTGAGCGGGTTGTCCTCGCGGTCGAGCGCGCCCGACTCGATGGCGCTCAGTTCGCCGTGGATGGCGATCATCGCCTCGCAGAAGCGATCCAGCTCCGCCTTCGATTCGCTCTCGGTCGGCTCGATCATCAGCGTACCCGGCACGGGCCAGCTCATCGTCGGCGCGTGGAAGCCGAAATCCATCAGCCGCTTGGCAAAATCCTCGACCTCGATGCCGGCGCGGTCCTTCCACTCGCGCACGTCGAGGATGCACTCGTGGGCGACGCGGCCGTTCGCGCCCTGATAGAGAACGGGGAAACACGGCGCGAGCCGGCGGGCGATGTAGTTCGCGCTGAGGATGGCGACCTTCGTCGCCTCGGTGAGTCCGTCGGGCCCCATCATCGCGATATACATCCACGAGATCACGTCGATGCTCGCGCTGCCCCACGGCGCCTGCGAAACCTCGCCAATGGCCCGTTCGCCGCCCGTCGCGATCACGGAATGCCCTGGCAGAAACGGCGCGAGGTGCGCGGCCACCGCGATGGGGCCGACGCCGGGGCCGCCGCCGCCGTGCGGGATGCAGAAGGTCTTGTGCAAATTCAGGTGGCACACATCCGCGCCGATTTCTCCCGGCTGGCAGAGGCCGACCTGCGCGTTCAAGTTCGCGCCGTCCATATAGACCTGGCCGCCCGCCGCGTGGACGATGCCGCAAATCTCTCGAATCGATTCCTCGAACACGCCGTGCGTCGAGGGATACGTCACCATGATGGCCGCGAGGCTTTCCGCATGCGCGGCGACCTTCGCGCGAAGGTCCGCGAGATCGATGTTGCCCTGCGCATCGCACGCGACCGGCACCACGCGCATGCCGGCCATCGCGGCGCTGGCGGGGTTCGTGCCGTGCGCGGAAGTGGGAATGAGGCAGACGGTGCGGCCGCCCGCGCCGCGCGAGAGATGCCAGGCGCGAATCGCGAGCAGCCCCGCGTATTCGCCCTGCGAGCCGGCATTCGGCTGCAGCGAACACGCCGCGAAGCCGGTGATCGCGGCCAGCCAGGATTCCAGTTGCGCGAAGATGCGCTGGTAGCCCTCGGCCTGCTGCGTGGGCGCGAACGGATGCAGCGCGCCGAGTTTTTCCCACGTCACGGGCAGCATCTCGGCCGCCGCATTCAGCTTCATCGTGCAGGAGCCGAGCGGGATCATCGAGGTCGTGAGGGAGAGGTCGCGCGACTCGAGGCGCTTGAGGTAGCGCATGAGCTCCGTCTCGGTGTGGTAGCGATGGAAGACCGGATGCGTGAGGAACGCCGAGCTGCGCGCGAGTTCGGCCGGGATGCCATCCCCGTCCTCCTCCGCGGCGAAATCCGGCGGATTGCCGTGATTGAAAATCTCGCCGAACGCCGCGAGCGAGCCGGTCGTCTCGTCGAGCGCAATGGTCACCGTGTGGTCGTCGAGCGCGCGCAGGTTGATGCGATAGCTCTCCGCCAGCCGGAGGATTTCGAACGCCCGCACCTGCCCGAGCGACACGCGGATCGTATCGAAAAACGGCCCCTCATCCACTTCCCAGCCGAGCTTGCGCAGCAGCGCCGCGAGCGTCACGGCCTTGCAATGAATCCGGCGCGCGATGGCGGCGAGCCCCTCGGGCCCGTGATAGACGGCATACATCGAGGCGATCACGGCGAGCAGCACCTGGGCGGTGCAGATGTTGCTCGTCGCCTTCTCGCGGCGGATGTGCTGCTCGCGGGTTTGCAGGGTGAGGCGCAGCGCGGGGTTCCCATCGGCGTCGCGCGAGACGCCGATGAGGCGCCCGGGCATCCGGCGTTTGTGCGCGTCGCGCGTCGCGAGGTAGGCGGCGTGCGGTCCACCGTAGCCGAGGGGAACGCCGAAGCGTTGCGAAGAACCGATGGTGATGTCCGCGCCGCATTCGCCCGGCGGCGTGAGGAGCGTGAGCGCGAGCAGGTCGGCGGAGACCACCGCCAGGGCGCCGGCGGCGTGGATTGCCTCGATGAGCGGACGGAGCGGGCGGATGCGACCGTCTGTCGCGGGATATTGGATGAGCGCGCCGAAGACGCCGGCGGAGAGCGCGGCGAAGTTCGCGATCGGTCCGACGGCGATCTCGATGCCGAGCGGCTCGGCCCGCGTGCGGAGGAGCGCGATGGTCTGCGGATGGCAGTCGTCCGCGACGAAAAATTTCCCGCCCTTTCCCGCCTGGTGGCACATCACCATTGCCTCGGCGGCGGCGGTGGATTCGTCGAGCAGCGAGGCATTCGCGATCTCCATGGCAGTGAGATCGCAGACCATCGTCTGGAAATTCAGCAGCGCCTCGAGGCGGCCCTGCGCGATCTCCGCCTGATACGGCGTGTAGGCCGTATACCAGCCGGGATTTTCGAGCACGCCACGGCGAATCACCGCCGGCGTGTGGCAGGCGTGGTAGCCCATGCCGATGCAGGATTGGAAAACCTGATTCTCCTCCGCAATGGCGGCGAGGTCGGCGAGCGCCTGTTCCTCGCTGCGGGCCGGCGGCAGATCGAGCGGCGCGGACGAACGAATGCCCGCGGGCACGGTTTCCTCGATGAGCGCGTCGAGCGATGGAGCGCCGATCGTCTCGAGCATCGCCGCGATATCCGCCGGTTGCGGGCCGATGTGACGCCGCGAGAAGCGGCCAGACTCGAAGACCGAACCGCCGCTCATCCTGCGATCTGCGCGCGGTAGGCGTCGGGCGTCTTGAGCGAGTCGAGTTCGGCGGGATCGGAGAGCTTGATCTTGAAAATCCAGCCGGCGGCGAAGGGGTCCGTATTCAACAAGGCGGGGTCGGAATCCAGCGCGGGGTTCACCTCGACGATTTCGCCGGAAACGGGCGTGTAGATATCGCTCGCCGCCTTCACGGACTCGACGACGGCGACCGCGTTCTTCGCGGCGAAAGTCACTCCCAACTTTGGCGGCTCGACGAAGACGATGTCCGTCAACTCCGCCTGGGCATGGTCGGTGATTCCGACCGTGCCGATTCCGTCGTTCACCCGGATCCATTCGTGGGATTCGGCGTATTTGAGGTCGTCTGGAACGTTCATAAAAAATCAATCGCGCTTGAGAAAGGGCTTCTTCACGACGCTAGCTTTGTAGCGGCGGCCGCGCACTTCAATTTCCACCGCCTGCCCCGGCTTCGCGAGTGCGGCGGGCAGGTAGGCCATCGCGATGCCGTGGCCGAGCGTCGGCGAGAGCGCTCCGCTGCACGTCTCCGAGACCAGCCCGCCGTTCGCCCAGACCGGATAGTGCGAGCGCATCGGCGGAGATTTTTCCGTCACGGCGAGGGCCGCGAGCCGGGCGGGCAATCCCGCCTCCTTCTGCGCCGCAAGCGCGGATCTGCCGATGAATTCGCCCTTCGTGAAATCGACGAAGAATCCCAGCCCGGCCTCGAGCGGCGTGCGGTCGGGGGCGAGGTCGGAACCGTTGAGCGGATAGCCCATTTCGAGGCGCAGCGTGTCGCGCGCGCCGAGGCCGCAGGGCTTCGCGCCGGCTGCGGCGAGCGCGTCCCACAGCGCGCCGGCCGCGGCGTTCGGGATCACGGCCTCGAAGCCGTCCTCGCCCGTGTAGCCCGTGGTGACGGCGAAGCCCTCCTCGTTGCCAAATCGGATTTCCGCGACGCGATTGTGCTCCGCCGAAAGCGCCTCCTCGAAGACCGTCTGGAAGATTCCGCGCGCGACGGGACCCTGCACGGCAATGGCGGAAAATTCGCCGCTGCGGTCGATGAACGTCACGCCCTCGACGGCGTGCGCGCGCAGCCATGCGGCGTCCTCGGCGATCTTCGCGGCATTCACGACGAGCAGGTATTCCCCGTCGCCGAGGCGATAAACGATGAGGTCGTCGATGACGCCGCCCCGCTCGTTGAGGAGGAGCGTGTATTGCGCCTCGCCGACAGCGAGTTTCGCGACGTGATTCGTCAGCAGGCCGTCGAGCCACGCGGTCGAGGCGGCGCCGCTCACGAAAAACTCGCCCATGTGCGAGATGTCGAACATACCGGCCGCCTCGCGCACGGCGCGGTGTTCGTCGAGGATGCCCGTGTATTGCACCGGCATTTCCCAGCCGGCAAAATCCACCATGCGGCCGCCCAGGGCGACGTGGCGGTCGTAGAGCGCGGTGCGGCTGCTCATGGCTGCCGGTCCTGCGCCGCATCCGCGGCCTGGTCGTCGAAGTTGAGATAGGTGTAGCCGGTGAGCGCGCGCTCGTAATCGTCGAGCAGGCGCATGCCCTCCTTCGGCTTGAGGCGGTCGCCTTTGATGGCGGCGTCGGTCTGGCTTTTCATGCGGCGCGCGAGTTCGTTCGTGTCCCATTGCGTGAGCGAGAGGACCTGGCCGATGGTGCTGCCGGGGAGCACCTCCTCGACGTAGTAGCCGCTCTCCTCGTCCTCATCGAGGAAGACGTGCATCTCGTTCACGCGCCCGAAGAGATTGTGCAGGTCGCCCATGATGTCCTGGTAGGCGCCGGTGAGGAAGAATCCCACATAATACGGATGGCCGGGCACCCAGCGGTGAAGCGGAAGGGTTTCCTTCACGTCCTGGAGATCGACAAATTTGCTCACCTTGCCGTCGGAGTCGCACGTGATGTCCACGAGCGTGGCGTTGCGGTCGGGCATTTCATTGAGGCGGTGGATCGGCATCACCGGGAAGAGCTGGCCGAGCGCCCAATGATCGAGCAGGGACTGGAAGACCGAGAAGTTGCAGAGAAACTGGTCGCCGAGCGCGATTTCCATTTCCTTGACCTCCTCGGGCACGTAGCGCATGCCGCGAAACATCTCGACGATCTTGCCGGCGATCTCCCAGTAGATCGTCTCGACCTTGGCCTTGGCGGGCAGGTCGAGCAGCCCGAGATCGAACATCCCCTGCGCCCGCTCGCGGATTTCCTGCGCGTCGTGCAGGTTCTCGAGCCGGTTCTTGCTGCCGAGATTTTCGCGAACCTCGATCATCTCGTGGACCGGCTTCGGGTCGTCGCCATTCGCGAGCACGGACTTGCCCTCCCGGCTTTTTTCGATGGAGCCGAACGCCTCGACCACCAGCACGGAATGGTGCGCGACGATGGCGCGCCCGCCCTCGCTCACGATGGTCGGGTGCGGCACCTTCTCGGCATCGCAAATCTCGGCGATGCTGTAAACGATGTCGCGCGCGTATTCGTCGAGCGAGTAGTTCGTCGAGCTGTCGAAGGTCGTCCGCGAGCCGTCGTAGTCCACGCCGAGGCCGCCGCCCACGTCGAGATAGCCGAGTGCGTGACCCATTTTTTTGAGCTTCGCATAAAACCGCGCGGCCTCGCGGGTGGCGCGCTTGATGGTGCCGATGTCGGGCACCTGCGAACCCACGTGGAAATGCAGCAGCTTCAGCGAATCGGCCAGGCCCGCCGCGTGCAACATCTCGCTCGCCTCGACGAGCTCCGCCGTGGCGAGGCCGAACTTCGCGTTCTCGCCGCCGCTCGTCGCCCATTTGCCCGCGCCCTTCGAGAGCAGGCGCACGCGCAGGCCGATGAAGGGCTCGACGCCCATGTTCCTGGCCACGCGCAGGATGTGCGAGAGCTCCTCGATCTTCTCGACGACGAGGACGACCGTCTTGCCCAGCTTGCGGCCAAGCAGCGCCATGCGGATGAACTCGGTGTCCTTGTAGCCGTTGCAAATGATGAGGCTGTCCGGGTCGGCATGCACCGCGAGCGCGGCCATCAGCTCGGGCTTGCTGCCGGCCTCGATGCCGAAATGAAATCGCTGGCCCGCGTCGAGGATCTCCTCCACGACCTCGCGGAGCTGGTTCACCTTGATCGGAAACACGCCGCGATAGACGCCGCCGTAGTTCAGCTCGGCGATCGCCTCGGCGAAGGCCTGATTGATCGTCTCGACGCGGTGCCGCAGCAAATCCTGAAAGCGAATCACCATCGGGAATGCCAGCCCGCGCGACCGGGCCTCGGCGACGAGTTCCATGAGATCGATCTCCTCGCTGGCGCGCGTATTCGGACGCACGGCGATGTTGCCGGCGGCGTTCACCGTGAAATAGCCGCCCCCCCAGCGGTCCACATTGTAGAGGGCGATCGCGTCAGCCGTGCCGAAGTCAGACATTGAGCGCGCCAGTTAATGCAACGGCGCGCGGGAAATCCACTGCGCAATGGGAAAAATTTCGCCGTGCGGCTGACTCTGCATCCGCTCCACTGTCGCCGTCTGAATCCGCCGGACTTACTTGCGGTCCTTTGCTTCTTCGATCGACTGGATTACCGCATCGATCCACCACACCGAATCCGGCGGCGCACTCTCCCGTAATCTTCGCAGCGCAGGCAAGGCGGCGGGACCGAACGACCGTAGCTGCGCCGCCGCTTTCTCCCTCTCCTCCGTATCGCCATGACCGAGGACCGCAACGAGCGCTTCCAGTCGCGTGGCATCGCTTATCGCAACGAAGAACGATGTCCGGGCGGGTGTTTGATCCGGTGACAGTTCGGCATTGAACGCCCGCGCCTCAAAGACGTGCTGCCCACCACTCAACGAGTCTAAATGAACTCTGGTGTCCGCGGAGGCGGCACTCCACGGGCCTCCGTCGATGCGCCAGGAATAGACGATATCCCCGCCAGCCTTCCCTTCCATGCCGACGGAAATCTCTGCCTGATCCCCATTCACCGAGACGTATTCCACCTTCGTATCCGGCAATGGAACTGCGCTCTTGATGAATACGTAATCGCGTCCACCGAGTGAGAATCCTTCCTTTCCAAGGAAAGCGTTACCCCAGCGGTCCACGATGACCGTGTTGAACTTCGGTTGGTAGCGGAGAGGATTCGGTTGATTTACGCGGAACATCGGCACGCATTTACCGGCCACCGCTTTGAATAAAGTATCCTCACCCGATGTGAACCAGAACACCCCGAAACGGTCCCGTGCAACCGAGAGCGGATGAGAGACCGGAAAATCAAGGGGGAGATCAATGGCGCCATCCCAGGGAACAGTTGTGGGAGGAACCTCGGCCGGTCGTTCAAAATTCTGCCATCCGTTCTTCCCGGACCATTGATAGATTTTCCCGTCAAGAGGCATGCAAAGCCGGTTTTCCCGGTCGAAAAACGGTGATCCGCTCACAGTCGAGTCGCTTTCACCAATTTGCGGCACCGTCCAGGACCTCCATCCAGTTCCGTCAAAATAGGACAATCCGCCAAATAGATCGAAATACGCGATTCGATGATCGGTTGAATACACCGGCTCGAAAAACGGATTCGCCGGCACGGAAAGACTCACGCCGCCAGGGAGCTGCGCAACCAAGGCCTCGCGAAGAGACTGATAGGTCTGCCAGGTCCCTGTGGAAAAATCGCACACCGCCAGCGGCCCCCGATTCGGTGCCATGAGCCAGCCGTGATTCTTGTCATCCTCGACGAATTCGAAGGTGTAAACAAACCCCGCAGGGGCACCGGGCCTGGATTCTTCAACTATCTCTCCATCTTTCCATCGTCCGAAAGCACCACCAGGACCGAATCCCCATACTTCACCAGACTGGTCGCAAAGGAGCCGGCTCAGCGCGCGAAACGGAGCGGATGATCCGGCCGGGAAATCGGAAAAAACCGGCCTGAGTGAACTGGATGCCGTCGATCCGTCAGAGGCGAGAATAACGTAGCTTCCTGTTCCGAAGGGAAAAATCGCCACGGCATCCCGAAGAGGAAAGTTCTGGGTCCAGTTGAAAGGGATTACCGGATGGCGGGAATCTGGATCAACGCGCAGAGGACCCCGGCCATTGCTCCCGATCAACAGGACGCCATTCTTTTCGAGCACGGGACGCTCGATCCATCCGAAGCGCGGGGTATAATCCACTCCGGAAATCACCCGCTCCCAACCCTTCGAAACCTTCCGCCATAGCACCCCGGTGGATTGGGATGGGTCGTAGTGCAAAGACATGCTGATTTGCACCCGGCCGGCGACCCGAGGCCCGCCAGGATCCACGGAATCGTAGGTTGTCGGTGGTGGGCAACTGAGAACATACCAGTCCCGTCCTGCCGAAAAAATGTTTTCGATGTAGTGAAAACTGTCTCCGTCCGGAGGAGTCACTTCTGCCGTTGAAAACGACCGCGGGTCCAAACGATACAACCCCTTCCCGACAACCGGCAGTAGCCAGCTCCGCGCACCGACGACTGTCACCGCGGAAAATCGTGCATCCGCAACCAGACCGTCGATCTCCTGCACTCGGAAGGTGTTTCCTTCGAGTTGAACCAGACCTTTCAAACGCCATGCCGATCCCGCGTCGAGCGCGTATGACCAGAGCCAAATCCTGTGCTTCGTATCCTCCAGCGCCCGCACCGAGGCGTAACTTCTCGAATGTTCATCCGCTCCGGAAGTTGCGGGGCGAATGAAGAGAGCGTCCGGCAACTTCAGGACAGAAGCGATCTGTTCCCCCTTGCGCAGACTCACAACCGTGTTCCCCTGCCCGGTTACCACCAACGTGCCATTCGCGCAGCCGAGCAGCCCTGGCGAGGAAGGAGCGGGAGCGGCGAAAGACGCCCACAGCTCCGATTGGCTGCCTCGATGAAGCGTTACTGCGTTCTTTCCCTCCGCTTGGTATGCGGACCAAAGGCAAGCCACAGCTCCGTCGGCAAGCGTCTGCAATTTCACTGCGCGCACATCCGCGAGTCCGCTCGGCGCGCTTGATCGGATCCATTGTCCCGTCGAATCGAGGAAGGCAAGCGTCGTGCCTCCGGCAGGGATGGCCCAAATTTTTCCGGTGGAATCTCGCGCCAGCGACGTGAACCGCTCCTCGCCTGCCCGGCTCCCGATAGTGGCCAGCGCAAGCAGCACGCAGCCCAGCCACGCCGCCTTCGCCTCTACCATGAGTAGTGGACCGTGTATGTGAGCTTCTTCTCTTCGCCAGGCTTCACTGACACTCGGAACTCGATGGACCGGTCGCCGATTTTCAGAAAGGTGTTCGAGCTTTCCGTGATACTCCAATTCCCGCCGCGGAAAAGGTTCTCGACGACGCGAATTTCGGCGGGCGTCGATGTGCCATTGCGCAGATTGATCGAGAAGGATTCGTCGGCCCAGCGCCCCTCCTGGTTGACCTTGAAATCCGTCCGCACACGACTGCCTTTCAGCCCCGGCGCGGCACCGAACGGAATGCGGAACCACCCATTCTCCGGCGTAAAATCCACCTGGTCTTCGTTCAGCCAATCAAGGGATCCATCAGCACCGCGCTCGTATATCCTCACCCGTCCGCCGGGAAGGGGTCGCCCCAAACCTTCGGACGAAGCGTTGACGACTTCATCCACGAGCCGAATGACCGAAGAAGAAATCGTTCCCACTTGGGAATCCTCGATAAACGAAGCGCTTCCCCGCTGGCGCCGCTCGCCGGGGTCAAGGCGAAACGCCTCATAAATGTTAAGGCGCTGCGTTTTCAAATCCGCGACAGATGCGAACCCGAACTGGCGGCTCGCCTGGTCGTCGATGGTCACCGGTCCATCGAGTACCCGGAACGCCGTGGTGGCGGCCTGGTCTTCGTCGGACCGTGAACCCTCGCCGGAGGACTCCTCCCGCCACCCCTCAGGACGATAGAACTTGCCCGCATCTGCGGTCGAGAGACACACACTTGCGTCGGAAAACTTCAGCCCGGTCCGATTGTCGATTGTCAGCCAGCCCGAGAACTCCAGCGAATCGCCCTTTTTAATCGCGGTGTAATCGACCTTCCAGTTCAGGCCCCGGGATAGATAGCTCAGATTTGCAATGGCCTTCCCAGGCTGATCGGCCGTCAGTTTCCACGCCAGAGCCGGAAACAAAGCCTCCGGTCGAGCGGGAAAGACTGGTTGTCCCGGCAGCGTGAACTGCCAGCGACCGTCCACCTCGATGATAACCTGTCCCTGGCTATAGGCGATTTGATTTCCCGTATTTCGGGCGACATCCGTGGGCCAGTCCGCACCAGGCCAGATCGAGGGGGGTCTGGGAGCGCGCACGATTTTCGCCGATTGAAGCCGAGGGGCTTGTCCCGGCTCGCGCACGAGAAAGTCCAGCGTTGCGCCCTCATTCTCCGCCAGCAACCCATCCGCAGTGGCAGCGGGCACGTAATCTTGCTCGATCAGCCTGAATCGCTGCTTTGCTTCGACGTCCCGAAGCACGACTGACTCTGGAATAATCTGGGTCGGCGGACGATACTGTAGTGGATTGAGCCCCGCGTGCAAATCCAGGTTCAGCGACTCTCTCACCATTCCGATTCCTCCACGATAAATCGTAATCTCGGGACCGCCCGCGAAGAGGCAGGCAACCGGCAGCAACGCCAACGGCAAAATATCTCTTCTTCGAAGGAAAACTTTTCGGCGTCGCGGGCACAGGTTCATAGCACGGTCCAAGGGTATATTTTCTTATGCTTTCATGCGGGTTTAAAGCCTTGGCTGGACTTCCTCAAGATCGTTTTGGCACTGTGGCGCGCTCAATCGGCACTTCCTACCACGTCACCACCGTGAAACGTCCACCGCTGATCGCGTTTGCCTCTTCTTCGGTGATCCATCGCTCGGCAAATTCCGGCCCCCACGAGTCCGAGATCGCTATCTCGCCGGTGCTAAAATTATAGCCGATGATCATGCACATGTGGGCGTCGTTTTCGTTCGTCCGGATGCGGGTTGCACTCTTTCGCCACGGCTTCAGCATCTGCCGATAATCATCCCAGTCGCTTACATTCAGACGGTACATTGTGCGATAAGTGATATTCACCTCCAGTTCCCGTACGAGAAGCATGTCCCAAATGATCGGCAAGCCGGCGTTGATAAAGCTGGCAACCGCCCGTGTAGTCAGGCGTCCACCGGTTGTCACCATGCGA
The DNA here is from genome assembly GCA_028713285.1 of Terrimicrobiaceae bacterium. GTDB lineage: Bacteria > Verrucomicrobiota > Verrucomicrobiia > Chthoniobacterales > JAATET01 > JAATET01. Next base: position 30,072 of record JAQTOP010000020.1, on the reverse strand, counting down.
CGGCCATTCCGAACGACAATGTCGTTCGCGCCAGCCATCATCGCATCGGAAGTCATTCCTCCCCCCAGCTCGACCTGCCCGGCCATCGCCAGAACATACATATCCGCCGGGATGCCAAGATATCGCAGCGCGCGCTCCCAGGTCGCCGGCACGCAATATCCCTTCGGCCCCTGGTCCACCATGGGAATGTCCTTCAACACGACGTCGCCGTTTGGCCGGCGCACGACGCGCGCCTTGAGCTTCTCGCGCAGATCGAGTTCCGTCACCCGGCCGGAATCTTCGCCGTCCGCGGTCGCAGTGGGCACGATGCGCACTGCCACGTATTCGCCGCGCGGCGCCGCGAGCAAAATGGCGTGGCCGTTCCAGTCCCAGCGCTCGACCCGCTCACGCGTCCGCGCTCCCTGGCCGAATTGCGCCGCTTTCGCAGGCCCCAGCGCGCGGGTGAGCGTCTCGCGAATCGTCCGTGTATCTGCCGCAATCTGCTTCTTGTAATCCATTCCCAGGCGATAGTTTTCGGAGGCGCCAACATCTCCCTTGTTTGCGAAAACCATCGAGATTTCGTCGGCATTTCCGCCCTTGCCATGGAGGGCCAGCGAGAATGGACGCGCGCCGAGAACTCTCTCGTTCGCACCGGCATATCGGCGGAAACTGGAATCGTCGTTCGTGCTCGATTCGGGCTGCCATTGCAGCCGTCGAGCCACGTCGATATCGGAATCGTCCCACAAATTGTCGTCCGCCCAAACCGGAACGCCGAAAGCCGCATTGAGCGCCGCGAATTCAGGCAGGGATGCAGCCGATGCGAGGAACGGGAAAACAAACGCAGCGACATTGCCGAGTAAAAGCCGACATGCCATTGTGCCACCCCTACGGCACGTTGGAACCATGCGCACCCTGTTTCTCGATTGTTTTTCCGGCATCGGCGGCGACATGGCCGTGGGCGCGCTGTGCGATCTCGGCGCTGATCAGAAAGCCCTGGCGAGCGAACTCGAAAAACTCGGACTCGGCGGCGAATTCCACCTGCATTTCTCGCGGCAGATTCGCTGCGGAATCGAGGGCGTGAAATTCGATGTGCATCTGCGCGAGCATTCCCATTCGCACGGCCATCCGCATCACGACCATGGCGACGAACCGCACGCGCACGGACGCAGCTTTGCCGACATTCGCGCATTGATCGAGGCGGGCGGGCTGTCGTCCTTCGTGAAATCGCGAGCCGTCGCGGTGTTTCAACGCATCGCCGTCGCCGAGGGTAAAATCCACGGCATGTTGCCGGAGGAGGTGCATTTTCATGAGGTGGGCGCGGTGGATTCCATCGTGGATATCGTCGCGTTTTGCCTCGCGCTGGAATCCCTGGGCGCTCCGCGCGTGATCGCCTCGGCGCTGGTCGAAGGCACGGGTACCATCCATTGCGCGCATGGACATTTTCCCCTCCCCGCCCCGGCCACGCTCGAAATCCTCGCCGGCATTCCGCTCGGCCAGATCGAGGAGCCGATGGAATTCATCACGCCGACCGGCGCGGCGCTGCTCGCGGAGTTCGCCGTCAGCTTCGGCCCCATGCCCGCACTCGCCGTCGAGCGCATCGGCTACGGCGCCGGCACGCGCGACACGCCGCATCGTCCGAATGTGCTGCGCGCCGTGCTCGGTGAAACGTCGGAGGACGCCGAAAGCGACACGGTCACCGAAATCGAGAGCAACCTCGACGATCTTTCGCCGGAACTCCTCGCCGCCGCGACCGCGAAGCTGCTGGATGCCGGAGCGCTCGACGTCTTTGTCGCTCCGATTCACATGAAGAAAAACCGGCCCGCCTTCCGGCTCACGGTGCTCACGGAACCGGCGCGGGCGGACGAGTTCGCGCGGTTGATCCTGCGCGAGACGAGCGCCTTCGGGGTGCGGATGCACGATTGCCGCCGGTTGAAGCTGCGCCGCGAGATCGTCGCCGTCGGCACGCCTTTTGGCGCCGTGGAAATCAAACGCGGCTGGCTCGGCGACGAGCTGGTGCAGGCGGCGCCGGAGTTCGAATCGTGCCGTCGGGCGGCCGAGGCCGCCGGAGCCAGCGTGCGGGAGGTTTACCTCGCCGCGCAGGTTGCGGCGAAAGCGTAGGCCGCGATCCCGCCGGTCACTCGACGGCCCAGATGCGGAGCGATCGAGCCTTCCCGCGAATCTCCGTTTCTCCGAGATCGCGAAGGGAATGCGGACGCTGAAATGCTTCGCGCACCGCGTCGCTACAAATGATCCGGGCGCGGAATTCCGGCGACTTCGTCAGGCCCTCGAGTCGCGACGCGAGATTCACCTCGTTTCCGATGACGGTGTAGTTGTGCCGCGTCGCGGAGCCGATGTTCCCCGCCACGAGAACTCCCGCGCTGATTCCGATGCCGGTCCGAAAAGGCGGCAGTCCCTCGCTCGCGCGATCGCCATTGAGCCGCTCCTCCGCATGCAGGATCGCAAGCGCCGCCTCGACGGCGCGGTCCGCATGATCCGGGACGCGCACGGGCGCGCCGAAGACGGCCATCACCGCATCGCCGACATACTTGTCCACAATGCCGCCGTGAGCCTCGACCGCCTCGGTGATCGCGGTGAAATAGACGTTGAGCTGGCTGACGAGCGCCTGCGGGCTTTGCGTCTCGCTGAAGGCCGTGAAACCCCGCAAATCGGTGAAGAGGACGGACGCCTCCAGCACTTCTCCGCCAAGCGCCACCTCGGAATTCATCAGCTCGCGCGCGATCTCGGGCGAGACGACCTTGCCGAGAATGTCGCGCACCTTGTCGCGCTCCTGTAGCCCCGCCGCCATTTGATTGAATGCGCCCGCGAGGCGGCCCAGCTCGTCGTGCGTTTCCACCGGCACCCGCGCGCGGTAGTCGCCCCGCTCGATTTTCTGCACGCCCTCGGCGAGCCGGACCGCCGGCCGGGCAACGCCGCGCGCAACGAAGAACCCCACCACCGCGGAGCCGCCCAGCGCAATGGCGCTCAGCGCCAGGAGCACGTTCTCGAGCTTTCGAAACGGCGCAAGTTCGGTGTCGAGGGAGCGCAGCACGACGATCGCGGCGCGGTGATCCGGATCGCCGGGAAACGCGAGGACGCTTCCGAGATAAGGCGCACTCCCCAGCCTCACCTCGCGCAGCCCCGCCCCGGCGCGCTCCCCGCCCCGCGCAATGCCGCCCGCCAGATCCCGCCGAAGCGCGTCGTGAAAAGTCGATGCCACCATGCGCCCCTTGTCGATGAATGTGGTCTCGAAGTCGCTCAACTCCCGAAACTCCCCCGCCAGCGCGTCGTCGAGCGGGAAGCCGACGACGATCCAGGCCGCGGGGTCGGGCGTGAGCAGCGGACGCACCACGACGAGATGCGCGCGGCCATCGCGTGCCTCGACCGCCGTCGCCTCGAAATCGGGCGAGTCCTCCGCCGCGGCGAAGACCGCACGATCCGAAACGCCGGCGCCCGCAGAAGCAGACCGCTCCGTGCCCGCCAGGAGCTTGTAGTCCAGCGACACCAGCCGAAGGAATGACGCCGATCCGATGCGCCCCCGGTAATTCTCGAGCGCGGACTCGAGCGTCGCCCGCGCGACGGCGCTGTTGGATTCGCGAAGCTGCGTGAAGGTCGATGCGAACGCGTAGTCGCTCGAAAGCAGCTCGACGGCGCGGCCCAACTCCCGGATTCGCCGCTCGACGATGCGCTCGAACGTGCGCGACGCTTCGCTCAATTCCACCGCGATCCGTTCGCGCGCGGCCCTGCGCGACGCCGCCGCCACGAGCAGAAAGGTCGCCGCCTGCGTGGCGGCGAGGAGCAACAGGATCACCGCCACCAGTCGCCCGCGCAGGCTGGAGAAATGCAGCTTCAGCGGTAGGTCCCTCCATCGGCATCCGGCGGCGTCCGACGGAATTCCGGCCGCAGCTTGAGCGCCGCCTCGCGCTGGATCGATCCGCCCGAAAGGTCGGCCCGCCACTCGATCGCCTCGCCGCGCAATCGCGGGTGCCATACGTGAATGACGACGTCGCCGCCGGGCACGCCGCGCACGACCGCCCGCCCTCCGGCATCGGTGACCGCGAAAAATGGCGTGTTCACGACCACGATGCTGGCCGACATCCAGTCGTGAATGTTGCAGCCGAGGGTCACGACGCCCGCCTGATCGAAGTTGATCGTTCGGGGCGACTCGCCGATGTAGAGCGGCAGCTCGAAGGTCCGCGCCGGGCTGAACGAATAGACGTGATGCTGCACCGTGTCGCGGTTGGGAAATTGCACGGAGCTTCCGACCGGTATCACCGTCACCCGCGGAATGAATTGCCGATGGTTCTGGACGATCTCGGTCTCGACCGGTTTTGGCCGCGCCTGTTTTCCCGCCTGCTCGACCCAAACGGCGGCATCCGGAACGGCGCGACCTTTATCGTCCTTCGCGAGCACCGTCACGTCGGCCGCCCGCGCCGCGCCAATGCCAAGAACGAGTGCGGCCACCGCGAGGATCAGGGGCTTAAAATTGGGACCGAATCCCGAATTCGAGGATATGGTTTCCATAATCGACGGCGTCCTTTTGCGTGATCTCCCATCGGTATGCGGCCCGCAAGCTCAACCGCTCGGTCAGCGTTTGATCGATCGCGATCTCGAGGCTGTAGGTATCCGCAACAAAACGATAGGCAATCCGTTCGCCGCCGAAGACATCGGTCGGCTGCTTGACATCGGCAAGCGCCACGAGATCCGGGCGGGGCGGGATCGCGTAGGACACCACGTCGCCGTGGCGGAAGCCGCCGGTCAATTGCAAGCGCGTCGCCGGAAAGACGTCGAACCACGCCGAGGCCGAGAGCGAATGCGAGGCGGAGTCGAAAAGCGCGCCCTCGGCGTAGAACCACTCCGGCGCGTAGCGTCCGCTCACGCCCCAGCGTTCGGCAAATTGCCAGGTGACCCCGACCGACGGCGCGAGCCTCAGCCCGGAGGCGCCGGCCTGCCCCGCCGCCCGCGCGCCGGAATAAATCTCCGCCTGCAGCTTGGGAGCCCGCCAACCCAGTCCGAATTTATACTCGAGCCCGGCCTTCGCGCCGCCCTCGATCTGGCTGAGCCCGGGATAGCGCAGCGCCACGTCGCCTTCGGTGAGAATTCCGCCATGCCACCGCCAGTCGCGGCCGATCACGCCCGACACGCCCACGCCGATGCGTCCGCCGAGGAAAACATCCGCCAGCCGCTGGCTCGGAACGTCGGAATTCGAGGCGTTGCTCATATACCGCGACCACGCGTCCGCGTCGATTTCGGCGCCGGAAGCGGTGATGCCCGTGGACGCGAGGAGGCCAGCCGCGATCCATCCCGCGCCCGCATGCCGCATTGCCATCCATCTCGCCGTCATCTGCTTCCGCCGTGCGAGTCCGATACGCTACCGGGCAGGCGGGCGGGTGTCGAGCGGCGCGCCTGCTATCCGTCTCCGAGTGCGGCGAAGTAGCGCAGCGCCCGGATGCTCGGGAGAAAAAAATAGGCGCCGCCGCGCGTGGTGACAAATTGCGGCAGTCCCGAGACGCGGCGCCGCAGCCCGCCCTCGGCCGGGATGTTGAAATCGCTGCTCACCGGACACCCCGGGATCGTCTGGCGATTGCCGAGCAGCGGGTCGCTCTCGCCGCTCAAGCCGGAGAATTTGGTGTTCGCGATCCAGGCGTTTTGCAGGAACTCAAACTGGCGCGAGATATTGGCGTTGAGGCAAATGAAATGCAGCCCGCGCTCGGGATCGGCGGTCGGTGGCGTCGCCGGAGGCGGCTCGACGCCGTATTCGCGGCCGCGCCGCAGGATGCGATGAAAGCGCACGGGCGACACCAGGTCGTCCCGGAAACCTCTCGGCCCAAAGCCGAGCATGATGATGAGCTTCTTCAGGAAATTGGCCGGGCGGCCCGGAAAATCGGCATTCCGTGGATTCGCACGGCGGACGTGCGCGCCAAAGGGGCACCGGCTGCCCGTCGGATCCTGATCGAACGTAAATTGATTTGCGGCAGCGTCCTGCGGATCGACTCCGGGGATCGGCTCATCTCGGACAGGCGCGAGCGGGTCGCCGCCCGTCGTGCGGCCCACCATCGCCGCGGCCAGCTTCGCGGCTTCCGCCGGATTGCCGCCGGACTGCCCGTTGACGAATTCCCAAAACCCCCGCACGTCCTGCTGGAGCTGGCGCATCACGAGATAGGTGCCGTTGACACCGAGATCTCTTTTTGCGGAATCGTCCGCCGCGGCGAGCAACCCCTCGCTCGCGGCGCTGGGCTCGAGCAGCGGCCGCTCGGTGAGTTTTCCGTATTCGTTTCGATAGCCCAGCAGGAACTCGCCGAGGGCGGCGATGTTCGTGTAGTCGAGCTGGGGATCGGACGTTTTCTTCGATTGCTCCCAGTCGATTTGCGGCTGGCTGATTCCGTCCACAAATCCGAAGGGTTCGATGCCATCGAGGTCCGCCGTGCCCAGGGGCGGCACGAGCGGCTCAAAAGCCTCCTGCCACGCGGCTCCGGTGCAGATCTCGACCAGCGATTCGAAGTGTCCCGGTTCGGCAAAAAACATGACGACCAGATGCGGCTCCTTCGAGCGGCCGCCCCACGCCCACCATTCGGGCGCGTTGCTTCCGACATCGCCCAACTGCCGCGCGCGGCTTTCCGTCGCCATTCCGGTGCGGAACTCGTGCGAGAAGCCTGCAATCGCGGATTCCGGCAGGCCGAGCGCGCGGAGACCCGGCGCCGTGAACGCGATCTGCAGGGCGGTTTTGGGCGGCGGGTCCATCGACACGGCAGTGGTCACCGGCGCGGCGCGCAGCCAGGCACGGGCCGCAGTGGCGTTCTTCACTCGGAGGAGATCGTAACGCGCCTGCGTCATCCGCTTGTATCCGAAGCGGACCAAACCTTGCACATCGCCGTAGTCGATCTTGCCGGATTTCATAGGAGTGCAACCCATTCGCGGAGTTCCTGCCCGGTCAGCGACGACCGTTCGACGCCGTCGCGGAGGCGCGTGTTTCTTTCCAGATCGACCGCCGTCAGACCCGGATAGGCCTTATACCAGACCTGGGTCGGCAGCGTGTGGCGGCGGAGGTATTCCTTGTATTTCCGCTCGTCGAGGCATCCGTCGCGCACAAGCCAGTTCGTCCGCGGGTAGCCGATGCCGTTGCTAAAGGACATGTTCAAACCGAAACCCGTCTTGTTGATAAATTCGTCCATGTAGCTCTCGACGCTGCCGTCGTAATTGCTGAAAAAGATCATCCGCTTTCCACTATCGAGGAACACCCAGCGTGCAAAATGGATCGAGCGGATGCGTCCCAGCCGGCCCCGTCTGACGATATGCCGCGCGGCATAATCGACCGTGCCGAGCACTCCGATCACCGTCAGAAGGCGCACGATGCCGGGCTTCAGGCTGCCCATCGCGCTGAATTGATTCGTGACGTCGTGGTCCTCGATGAGCGAGAGGGCGTCCGAGTATGCCTGGTCCGCCGTCGGGCAGATTTCGGGATCCGTCTTCTCGAGGCGGCGAAGGAGGAGGATGTAGATTGGGGCGATCACGACGAGGAGCGGCAGGAACAGCAGGAGCAGCAAGGGCACGCCTACCAGATGGAGCTTGTCGGTCATCCATCCGCCGAAAGGCGTCGGGCTCTCCGGGGACAACTTCAGGCGACCCGCCGAGGTCTCCGCTTGCACGAACTCGCGCAACTTTGCGTGAATCTCCGGCGGCGAAAGCGCCTGAAATGATGGCACATTGGACGCCAGCAGACCGGAGATTGCATCCCAGAGCGCCGCCTCCTCGCGAATGCGCGCGACGGTGCGGCCGCGCCAGTTCACGTAATTCGCGATGGCCGGACACCTGCGCGCCTTCATCCAATCGACGAGATCGGCATCGGAAGTGAATCCGTCGCAACAGGAAAAGATCGCCCGCAATCCGTCCGGCGCGCGCGTCGAGGCCTCGCGGAGAAAGGCGTCTTCGTCGCCGTCGCAGTCCCCAAGGAACGCGAGGTAGAGCGGATAAATGCGGACGGGCAGGCCGTGCGCGCGGACATCTTCGGTCGTTGTGTCATCGAGAATGATGAGGCGCGCGAAATGCAGCGTGTCGAACTCGGCGAAGGGAATGAGGGGGTTGTTTACGTCCACGCGGCCCGGCGCGGCATTCATCGAAGCGAGCAAACCGCGCAATTCCCCTTCGCACGAAGGAAGGATCGGCGCGAGGACCATGAAGCTCGACTGCGGAGTCATGGGGCGTCACTCGAAAACTTCGTCTCCGGTTGGTTCATAGTGCTCCACGGCGTTCTTCGATTGCCGCAGTTTGGAAAGCGTCGCATACATGCGCCCGCGCGCCCGGCTTTGGTTGCCAAGCGGACGATTCTCGGGAACGCAGTGCCAGGGGTTGTAGGTGAGGCGGCGGGCAAAATCGATTTGCGCCGGGGAGTCAAACTTTTGCCGGGGCAGGCGAAGGGTCGCCGCGGGGATGCGGGGCGAGAGTTTTTCCGGCCAGAGCACGGCGTTGTTTTCGATCGGCATGAGGTGCGGATCGGTCTGCGGTTGCAGGCGGATTTCGAATTCGACGTCCCCTTCCGCGAGCGAGGCGGCCATGGCGGCGCGCAGATAATCGTGCGGCGGACGAAACGGCAGGCGCGGCACCGGCGTGCGTTTTTTGGATTTCGGCCAGACCGAGTATTGCATCGCCCGGCCTTCTCCGAGGAGGTAGGGCACGCAACTGAAATACGGCGCCTCGAGCGGACTGCTCTGCGTCTTGATCCAGAGCGATTGCATGATGAGGTCCGCGACGTGCGGGCGGTGAAAATTGAGGAAATAAAAAATCTGCGCGTTCTTCACGCTCTCGATCTGGAGTTGCGCGTTGGCGATGGTGTCCGGCGTGACGAACGTCGGCGTCGAGACGCCGAACAGGTCCTGCGTGAATTTCTCATCGTCCATCAACTTCGGTCCGGGCACGTCCATGAGCTTGATGCTGATGCTCATGAAGCCCACGTCGTCGATGTCCGGTGTCACATAGGGCCCGGGCCCGGAGAACCGAACCCACGCCGGAAATGTGCGCGGCTGCGCGTAGATTCCGTGCCGCAGGCTGGCCGGGAGGCCGTCGTGAACGATGAATTCCCCGCGCACCATGCCGTGCGTCTTCGTGTTCCCGCCGCGTTCGTATCCCCCCGGTTTCCAAAGCAAACTCATCTGCTTCATGAAGCTCGCGATGATGGAATCCAGGTGCGCCTCTTCGTTCGGAAGGAGCCTTTCCTCCGCAATTCGCAGCCCCTCATTGGGGCGCTTCCGATTGATCCATGCGGTCGTCAGGCTCGCAATCGGGTCGCGCAGGACGGCGTCGAAAGCCGGACGGATAAAGGGATCGATCCTCCGCTCGGCCAGCAGGAGGAAGGTGAAGGTGTCGCTCACCGCATTCAGAAATGCCGAGCCCGTGTTGGCCCTCGGAGCCGGACGGCTGGTGTTCGAATCCGAAGGCACGGGAAAATCAGCGTTGGTCAGGCGGGCGCGCCGGCTGTGCCTGTGCGGCATCGCCTCATTTGCCGCTCCTTTGAAATTCCAGGGCGAAGTCGATGGTGCGCTTTTTGCCCCAATAGACCTTGCCGAGATAGAAGCCCGGTTCGATTTCGCGAATCTCATCCCGGACCTTTTTTGCGATCAACGACGTCTCCGAGTAATCGAGGACGACGCACTCCGCGCCATCCAGCCAGCTCTTGTCCTTGTAAACGTTCGCCTCGATGGCGAGATGGCCCAATGGGAGAATCTTGTTGTGGAGGATGCCCTTGTTCGGGTCGTTCTTGTCGCGCTCGAAGACCTTTCCTTTCCAGACTTTCAGGCGAACGAGATCCGCGATGAGATTCGTGACGGGCGTGCCCGGAAGAACGAGCGCCGTGCCCTTGGCTTCTCCGTCAGGTATCGGCCCGGCCGGCTTGGCGCGAAAGAGATCATCGAGTTCCTTTTGCGACATTTTCTTGAGTTCGGCGATGGTCATATTTCACAGGGTTTTGAGGTATTCGATCAGCGCGAGCTTGTCCTCGTTGGGAAGATCGCAGCCGAAATAGTGGCCCTTGTCTTCGATGAAGTCGGGGCACTTGTTGGCATCGAGCAGAGCCGGCACCACCTTTCTCAGCTCGGCTGCGGCCGCTTCCCCCTGCAGGTTTTGCGCCTTGATTTTGACAAGGGCCGGAATGACCTCGGCCTTGATCCGAACCAATTGGGCGAGGTTGGGATCGAGGTTCGCGAGAAGGTTGACCGGCGTGCCTTTCGGAATCGGGCCGATGCGCACGAAGCCGTCGGCGTCGGCCAGTTTTTGCAGGGGAGCGGGAAGGAATTCCTTTCGAATCTGGAGGGAACATTCGTTCTCCGTGCGCCAGATCGAGGCCTTCCCCAGGCGCTTTTCCGGCCAGAGCAGTTTCTGCACCGCGTCGTTGAAGGCTTCCATCCGCCCGGCCACCGAGGGGTCGCCGGTGAACTTGCCCAGCGCGTTGTTGTTGAAGAATGGCGCCGAGCTCCAGACGCTCACGAGCGAGGGCACCCGATAATAGCCCGGGCCGCCGCCGTAGGGCGTGAACAGGATGGGCCGGGATTCATCGAAGGGATTATACCATTCCCGCTCGGCGATCGCGGGCAGGTTCTTGTAGGTCTCCGAGGAAAAATTATCCCACACGTGGCCGCGCATGGCGTTCGTTCCCATGGCCCGCGAGGCGTTGGTCTCGATCTTCGAAATCGGGTAGCGCCGGTCGGTGGACAGAAAATTATTCGCGAGAAAATCCGGCTTCACGATCTCCGCGCTCAACCACTGCCTGCCTTCGCCGGAGCTGGCGTCGATGGGCGGCGGCGGCTGTTTGCTCGAATGGCATTCCGCGCAGCTCTCGGCAAAGACCATTTTGCCGTGGGCCATCAGCGCCTCGTCCCTGGTGATGTAGTCCGCGCCGCCGGGAGCGTCGGCGAGGTGCAGCGGCTGCAGCTTTTTGAAAAATGCCGCGATGTCGGCGACCCGCTCTTCCGTGGCCCGCCAGAACACCGAGTTCGCCTGGGCATACGCGACTTCGAATGGCTTTTGCGGCGTGAGCCCGATCAGCCGGTTGTGCCGGGAGAGCCAGTATTGGGAAAACAATCCGATGTTCACATAGACGCGAATCGTCGCACCGGGCACGCCGACGGAATCCGCGCCGTCCTTCAAAATATGGGGCACGGCCATCTCCATTTTCTCACCCGGGATGTTGAGCGCGCCGCCGGCGATCTTTTCGGTCGCGGCGATGCGCTGGCGCTCGGCGAGCAGGAAGATGGGGTTGATCGCATTCGGGTTGTTGATGTGGTCGGTGGCGATGCGCGACGTATCCGAAGTGCCGCGCGGCTGGTTCTCGATCATCTCGTTGAACAGTCCGCCTTTCTGGACATTGCACGCGAAGACCCGGCCCTCGTTGATGTATTGGTTGCCGATCGCCGACGACAGGTTCTCCCATTTCGGATTCTCGGGATCGGCCGGCGGGTTGACGGGATTCGGCGCGATATGACACGACCCGCACGAAACGCCGACGCGATAGGGCCGCACGAGCGTGTTGTCGTTGTAATACGCCGGGTCGTTTGCGAACCGTTCGCCGTCCCACTTCCTGCGGGCCTTTTCGTCAAAATCCGGATTCGGAAAGAGCCGGAAACCGAGCACGCCCGACGGCTTGCCATAGACTTTCTCATCGATGCCGGCGGGCTCGGGCCCGGTGGGTGCATCGAGCCAGAGGCCGAACTCATCCGGCTTCGTCGGCGCCTTGAAGCCGGGCTCGTTCACGAGGCCGAGCCTCTTGAATCGCTCGCCGCGCGGGTATTTGCGGTTGTCCAGCATCTTGAGCAGGTCCATCAGGCCGTAGCTGTCCTGCGCGACGCTGTTCCAAAAATGCTCGTTCCCCGCCGACCACAGGAGCCACGTATTCCGGCCCATGATTTCCTGCGGGCTCAGCTTCTCGCGGACGCTTCCCCGGTCCATCGGCGCGAACACATCGGCCGTCACCTTCGGAAAATCCGCCGTCGTCTTCCCTGCGGCTCTCGCCTCATCGACAATGGGCTTCTTCGAACACCCGGCCAGCGAGCCAAACGCCAAAGCCGCGCAGCAGACTCCCGGAAAAATTTTCGCGATGAGCTCCATGTCGTGCAGGGTTCCACGAACAACGACCAGCCCCGTGCTCGTAGCAACCCACCGCTGCGGTTGGCAAGGATATTTTTCCCGAAATTTAAGGAACCATTCCTAGGCTGCCCGGGAAGAAATCGAAGCCGGGCGCGCCTCCAATCCCGCGAACAACGAAGCAATATCCGGCGATTTCAAGTCCTGGCAAATGGCGCTGACCGCGTGGAATCCCAAGGCGCGGTAGCTCTCCATCTGGGACTCGCTGAACCATTGATCGCTGGTGGATTCGTGGGGAAAGTCCGGGTGGGCGGCGGCGTAATGGGCGACGTCCGCGGGCTCCGCGCCGCAGATCACGGGCTTGATGTAGAGCAATTTTCCGTCGGTGCCGGGTCCGTCGATCGCGGAGTAGCGGATGGTCCCGATGGCAAAATAGGCTGCCGTGGCACCCTGCTTCTTCGGCGAGACGACGCGGATGTCGATGGGAATCCCGAAATCGATGCGGATTTTTCGGATGGCATTTCCGAGATCCTCGAAGACGTAAGCGGAATCGCAGCCGGCGTCGATGGCGACGATGTGGCGGCAGCGCCGGAGCACCATTTCGTAGAGGCCCAGATTGTCGAAATGGCCGCCGTCCGACAGATACACGTAGGGGTAGGTATCCGTCGTGTTGCCCAGCGCTTCGTTGAACAAGGGCAGCGCGGCGTGGAGCGGGCCGTGGCGACGCCAGGTGCGGGCGCCGTGGCGGCCGGGATTGCCCAGCCACCAGCCGAGTCGGAGATTGAAGAGCGTCATGAGGAAGGCGACGAGCGGCGAGGAATTGTAGCCCTGGTTGGGGCTCGCGGCAGCGCCGGAGACCGCGAGCGCCGTTCCAAGGCTGATCCCGTTTCCGTATTGAGCTGCGGGACGGTAGCCGAGCGGCCAGCTCCCGCAGTGCAGGCGGCTCACGGTGAACGACGCCGCCTTGCGCTCCTGCCAGGCGAGCTGGCCTCCCTTGACGAGATTGAGGGCGATGTTGACGACATGAAAAGGACGTCCGGGTTTGAGACGATGGATCTTGATGTTGTCTTCGGGATCGAAGCCCGTGAACCAATGCGGCTTGCGCTCCGCCCGCGATGCGCCCAGGAAGGCCCGGATGAGGCGGTTCCGATACACGGCATGCAGCGAGAACTTGTTGACGTTGATGAAAAAACCCATGGCCACGCCGATGGCGGCGAGGACGCCGATGAGCCCGAGCAGCCCGGCGAACTGCACCCGCACCCGGGCGTCCCACAAATACGCCGGATCCTTCAATTGACCGCCGGGAGCGTCGAGAAACAGGGAGAGCACGCAGGAGAGGAGAACAAAAAATCCGAGCGCGGCGGCCGCGAGGAGCCGGCTGCGTGAAAACGGCGAGCTGCCCGGCGACTGGGCGACGGTGCCCTTGCTGAAGCCGAGGATTGCCGCGACGATTCCCAGCACTCCGCCAAAGGCAGCCAGCAGCCACTTCCAGATTTCCGCGATTTCGATCTGCGCGACGATTCCCGGCGCCCAGAGAACCAATCCGTGGAGAATCGCCCAGCCGGCAATTCCCGCACAAAGCCAGCCCGTCGCACGGCCCCACCACTCGCGGTCCTGATCATCCGCCCACCAGCTCGTCACGCCGTTGAAGACGCAATTCGCAACGAAAAAAAGCGCGAGCAGCAGCGGCACCGCAAAGCATGAAAAATTCCGCGCGGCACGCGCCGGATCTGGAAATACCAGCGATGCGATCGACCAGGCGAAGAAGCCCGTCAGCGCACCCGTGAGCAGCACGGTGACGAGCACCATGCCGACAAGGCGCTTGATTCGATCCGGCGCGAAGGCGCGGGATTTCCCCCTGCGATCCCGAAGAGCGAGAAACACGGCACTCGCCACACACCCGGCTCCGGATGCGAGGCCGACGAAAATTTGGATCAGGACCAGACCGCAGAGCGACGACATCAGCGGTCCCGCGAGGTCGCTGGTGTTTCGAAAGCCCGCCCACCACGCGCAGAAAAAAGCGGCGGCGCCGGTCATGGGAGCAAGCCACCCTGCGAGGAAGCGCCGCTGCGGCCACCGGGCGTTGCCGAGGCTCGGAAGATCGATGCCCGCATACGCCGTCGCCGCGGCGAGGCTCACAAAGGCGCATGCGAGCAGGACGTGCAGCGTGAACGGATCGGGGCGGGCCAGCACGGCAAACACCGAGAAGCGGGGGATGAGCAGGAGCGCGGCGAGCCACGAGAGCAGAACGATCCAATTGAGCAGGATGTCCCGAAGCACCGTCGCGGCGAGCGTCCAGGCATCCGCCGAAAGGACGCCAAGCTGTGGAGTGAGATAATTGCCGAAGGCCCGGAGGTGGCGGATCGGCGCGCATTCCGGCTGGGTGGGAGCGGTCGGCGGCGCGCTGAGTTCCTCGATCACACCAGCCTGACCCTTCGGATGATGCTGAATCCACGCGGTGAACCAACCACCAATGTAGCCGCCGCCCGAAACGGTCGAGAGGTAGTCGAATTTTCCAAGCAAACCGGCGCGGGCGAGCGCCTGGAGGACGCCGAGCCCGAAACTGGCGCTGCGAATTCCGCCGCCGGAGAGGCAGAGCGCCGAACGCTTCGAATCGAGAGCGTGGATGTGCCGGTGGATGGCCCTCAGCCGATCCTGCGGGTCCGCCGCATTCTCCGTGCATGGCGACCCGGCGTCCCGGAGTTCCTCTTCGAGAACATCCGCGTGCGACTGAGAGGGATCGGATGAGGTTCTCCGCATGATCGCATCGCGGCGGTGGCAGGCGCGGCTAGAAGGGCATGCCGGGAATGTTCAGCCCGGCGGTGAGCTTGCCCATCTCGCTGCCCGCCATTTTTTTAGCGTCCTCGATGGCCTGCTGCACGCCGCTCAGCACGAGGTCCTCGAGCATTTCCGCATCCGCGGGATCGATCACCTGCGGGTCGATCTTGATCGAGAGGACGTCGCCCGCGCCGTTGGCCACGACCTTCACCTTGCCGCCGCCGACGCTGGCCTCGACGGTCTTTTCGGCAAGTTCCGCCTGGGTTTCCGCGAGTTTGGCCTGCATCTGCTGGGCCTGCTTGAGCATTTTTTGGATATTCATGTCATCTGGACTTCTGCTTTGAAAACTTCGAGCGCCTTGCGAATGAGCGGGTCGTTCTTGAAATCCTGCATTGAATCGGTCGGCGTGTCGGCGACGGGCTCCGGGGCCGCGGGCAACTCCTCGACCGGCGGCTCGGGGACTTGCGCCGCCTCGAGGGTGAATTCGCACACGAGCTCCACCTTGTCGCCCGTTTTTTCCGCCAGGGCCGATTCGGCGCGCCGCCGCACGTCGTCCCAAAACAGCGACTCGGTATGGTCCTGGGAGGAGACCGGGAAGCGCACACGAAATTTCCCCGCCGCGCTGCCCGCAAATTCTCCCCGCTCGAGCCAGCCGAAACGGATGGGCGACTCGGCAGTGAGCACTGCCGCAACCTCGCGCCAGATTCCCTCCGGCCCGGCGATCGCCGCCGGCAAAATCGCCACCGGTTCGTCTTCGCCGATGGTGGATTCCGCCGCGGGGAGCACCCTGGGCGGCACCTCCTTCACGGGCGCGACGGCCGGAGCTTCGCGCCGGGCGGGCGGGGCGGGTTTACTGCTGCGTTCCGGCGGCGCCCCTCCCCCGCCGATGGCGGCGAGCGTATCGATCACATCGCTGAGACTGGCCTCGCCCAGCAGGTGGACGGCCTTGATCGCGGCGACATCGAAATACAGCCGCTTGTCCGTCGCCCACCGCAGGCGGCTCTCCGCCTCGGAAAAATGGTCGAGCAGTGCAAGCAGCCGTTCCCGGGGGACCGGCACGGCGGCGCCCGGCTGAACGGATCGCACGAGCAGGTCGCGGAGGTGCGCGATGACATCGGCGATCAGCCGCGAGAGGTCCTTGCCCGCCGCCGCCTGCCCGGCGACGAGCGCAAGGGCGGCGCCGGCGTCCTGCGCAAAAATGTGTTCGCAAAACGCCTCCACGGTCTCCTGCGAGGTGAAACCAAAGACCGTGAGCACATCCTCGGCGGTGATTTTCCCGCCGCAGAAGGCCACGAGCTGGTCGAGCATCGACTCCGCATCGCGCAGGCCGCCGTCCGCGCCCTTCGCCACGGTATCGGCCGCGGCGGGCTCGAGAGTGATCCCTTCCTGCGCCGCGATGTGCTGGAGGTGCGCTGCGATGAGGCCGGCGGGAATCCGGCGAAGGTCGAAGCGCTGGCAGCGGCTCGTGATCGTGGCCGGCACCTTCTGCGCCTCGGTCGTCGCGAAGATGAACTTCACGTGCGGCGGCGGTTCCTCGAGGGTCTTGAGCAGGGCATTGAACGCCGCGGTGCTGAGCATGTGAACCTCGTCCACCAGGTAGATTTTATACGGCCCCTTCGCCGGAGCGTAGGCGGCATTCTCGCGCAGTTCGCGCACGTGCTCGACGGAGTTGTTGCTCGCGCCGTCGATCTCGAGCACGTCGAGGCTGTTGCCCTGCGCGATCTCGCGGCACGCGTCGCACACGCCGCACGGCGTGATCGTCGGGCCCTTTTCGCAGTTCAGCGCCTTCGCGAGGATGCGGGCGGTCGAGGTCTTCCCGATGCCGCGCGGGCCGACGAAGAGATAGGCCTGCGCGAGGCGGTTCTGCGCGACGGCGTTCTGGAGCGTGCGCGTGATGTGCTCCTGCCCGATGACTTCGTCGAAAGTCTGCGGACGATACTTGCGGGCGAAAACGCGGTAGCTGCTCACGGCCCGTGATTATCGCGGCGCGCCGTCGATTGTCGAACCCGATTCAAATCCCGCCGGGCGCACCTCGACCGCTTCGCACGAGTCGCGCCAGCCGGGGAAATTCCACGCGTTCGGAAAACCGGCGCACTGCCGCGGCTTCACCGGCTGGATCGCGCAGTCGATCCCGTCGAGAAAGACGCACTCGCCATTCGGCTTGTCGATGAGCGCGAGGCCGTCGCGCTGCGGCCGCAGCCGCGTGTAGCGCTGGATAAAATCGATTTCCTCGATCCCAAGAAACGCCGCGATGGCCGTGATGTCCGCGTCGCTCAACCGCACAAAGCCCGGCCACCGGCAGCAGTTTCCGCAGCGCTGGCACTGATACCATACGCCCCCGGGAAATCGGATGGTTGCGGACGCGGACACCGCTCTGCTAGAACCCTGGCCATGCGACGTGCCGCCATCAGCGGAAGCAATCTCGTTCACTTCGTTATGGAGCATGTTCAACCTGCACAGCGGATCAACGTGGACGCCTCCGCAGGCGCGGGCAATCCAGAAAACCTCGCGGAGCCAGCGCCGCCATCCAGCCAATGAAAATCGCCATCCTCGGTGCGCGCGGCCGGCTCGGCGCCGCGCTGGTTCGCAAATGGGGCTCCAGGCCGAAGAAGCGCGGCGAAAAGGCGCCGCATACCGTGCGAGCCTTCGCCCGGCCCGAGCTGGACCTGCTCGATCCGAAAACCATCGACCGCTGCCTCGGGAAAAAGGAGCCGTTCGACTGGGTCGTCAATTGCGCCGCGCAGACGAATGTCGATGCCTGCGAGCGCCAGCCCGAGCAGGCCCGCCTCGTGAATACCGTCGCCGCCCGCCACATCGCGGAGCGTTGCGCCAGGACCGGCGCGCGTTTCATCCACATCAGCACGGATTACGTTTTCGACGGCCGCCAGCGCGTGCCCTACGACGAGGAGGCAGCGCCCAGCCCCCTGAGCGTGTATGGGCAGTCGAAGGCCGACGGGGAATTCGGTGTGCTCGCCGCGCTGCCCGAGGCCATCGTCGCGCGCGTGTCGTGGGTCTTCGGTCCCGAGAAAGCGAGCTTCATCGACATGCTGATCAGCCGCGCGCTCGGGCACGCCAAGGTCGCCGCCATCGCCAACAAATGGTCCACGCCGACCTACACCGAGGATCTCGCCGACTGGCTCGGCGCGCTGGTCGCGGCGGATGCACCCGGCGGTGTGTATCATCTTTGCAACGCCGGGGGCTGCTCCTGGCGCGAATACGGCGAGCATGCGCTGCATTGCGCCGCCGACCAGGGCCTGCCGGTAAAGACGAAAACCGTCGCGCCGCTGGAGATCGAGGAACTCGAGGGCTTCGTCGCCGAACGCCCGGTTTATACGGTCATGTCCACGGCGCGGTTCACCAACCTCACGAAAATCGCGCCGCGCCCATGGGAGGATGCCGTGCGGGATTACGTGCGGGACTATCCGCCGTATTGAGTCCCGTCCGGCGGACGCGCGACTACTCGAGCCCGAGCCGCGCCACGCCGGCCTCGTCGAGCCCGAGATAGTGCCCGATCTCGTGCAGCAAAGTGACGCGCACCTCCCGGCGAAAGCAGCGCTCGCGCCCGCCGGCAAAGGTCCAGAGATTATTCACCCAGATGCGGATGCGCGGAGGGTCCGGCATGTCGAGAAACGAATGGCTCGCCCCCTCGAAAATGCCAAGCCAGTCCGCCCCGACGCCGTGCGCCACATCCTCGGCATCCGGCTCCGCCTCGACGAAAACCGACACCCGTTCGACCTCCACCGCGATCTCCTTCGGCAGGTTGTCCAGCGTCGCCTCGACGACTTCCTCGGCCAGCGCGAAAAGGCGCTGTTCCAATTTCTCCTTTGGTCCCATCGACGACTTCGCTAAAGCTCCTCCACCCATGTTCTTCACGCCCCGCTATGTCAAGGATGCCCGCCAATACGCCGAGGCGGCCCGCCGCGTCATTCGCTACCGGCTCGACCTGCTCACCGCCGAAGAGGTTGCCGAGATCGAGAAACGCATCGCCGCGCTCGAGCTCGCAGCCCGCGAGCGCAAGCCCGAAGAGGCAAGGTCGCGCATCGCCGAGCTGGAGCGCACTGTCGGCAAGCTGGCCCCCGCCCGGTCGCATGCGGGCTGGCGGGAAAACTGCGAAGTCCTCCTCGTCGCGATCGTCATCGCCGCCGGCGTGCGCGCCTATCTGCTCGAGCCGTTCAAGATTCCCACCGGCTCGATGCAGCCCACGCTCAATGGCGTGATCGGCACCGCCACCGATACGCCGCCGCCGAACCTCCTCGTCCGCGCCTTCGACTTCGTCATCCGCGGACGGACGTTTGTGGACATCACCGCCATGCAGGACGACGTGGTCGAGAGCCTTCACGAGCGCTCCTACCTGAATTACTTCACCTTCACCGACGTGCAGTGTGCCAACAGCCACTACTCGATCTTCGCGCCGCCCGCAGTCGTCGCCACCACGTTCCGGCTGCTCCCCGGCCGCCTCGTGCAGAAGGGCGAACCCCTCGCGCGCGGCTATGTGGACAACGGCGACTTCGTGCTCGTCAACAAGCTCGCCTACAACTTCGATCCGCCCCATCGCGGCGATGTGTTCGTCTTCCGCACCACGGACATCGCCCGCATCGAGGCGACGATCCCGGCGGGCCTCGGCTCGCAGCATTACATCAAGCGGCTCGCCGGCCTGCCCGGCGACGTCCTGCGCATCGAGGAGCCGAATCTTTTCATCAACGGCAGACTCGCGAGTGAGCGGGGTTTCGCCCGGGTGATGACCCGGGTGAACGGCTACAACGGCTACTCGAATCCCCGCGGAGGGGCGCTCTACCTCACCGAGACGGACGAGACATACACGGTGCCTCCGCGCACCTACTTCGCGATGGGCGACAACAGCTTCAACTCCTCGGACAGCCGCTACTGGGGCTTCGTGCCGGAAAAAAATGTCACCGGCAAGGCGTTCGTCGTCTTCTGGCCTTTCGGCGCGCACTGGGGCTTCGTCGATTAAGCACCCTCCCCTGCGCAACGTGCTTGAGGAATTCCTTCCGGCTGGCATTCTGGCCCGCGTGAAACGCCTCACGCTTGCCGCCTGCCTGTCCGCACTTTTCGTCCTCGCCGGGTGCCTCACGGCCCCGGTCGCCAGCTCGGGAGGCCCGGGCTCGGTGACGGTGCCGAATACGAACGCCACCGCGATCATCTCCGCCGCGCAGGATGTCTTTCCGCAATACGGCTACACGCTGGACTCGGTGAACTACCCGGACTCGATCTCGTTCGACAAACCCTCCGGCACGTTTGGCAAAATCATGTATGGGAGCTACGGCACCACCACCACGATCCGCGTGCATCTCAAGCTCGCTCCAATCGCGGGCACGAACGATTTCCGCGTGATCCCGCGCGTGACCCGCGTGAGCGACGCCGGGGAGGCGGGCTTCGAGGACAGCACGCGGATGATGGGCCTGTGGGCCGGCCAGTTCGGCCCGCTGCTGCAAAAAGTGAAGGCCGAGGCCGGCGGCGCCGGGCCGATGTAGGTCTGCGGCAGGCGTCGCTCTACGGCATCGGATTTGCGCGGATGAAATTCGCAAACCACTCGCCGGCGGGCTCGATGATGCGATCCTTCGTGCGCGGGTCCACATGCGTGAGCCCGAAATTGGCGGCGTAGCCCTCGGCCCATTCGTAGTTGTCGATAAGCGTCCAGGAGAAGTAGCCGCGGATGTCCACACCGTCGGCCATGGCGCGGCGCATTTGATTCACGTGCTCGCGAAAGTAACGGATTTTCTTTTGCTCGCTCTGCGTGCCGATCCCGTTTTCCGAAATGACGATGGGCTTCCCATAGCGTTTCGAGACCGTCTCGAGCACGGCGTCGAGCCCCTCGGGGTTGATCTCCCAGCCGTTCTGCGTGTAATCCGACCCCTGCTCGCCGTAGGGGCGAAAGACGAACCGCGTGACCGAGGCGTCCTGCGTGTAATAGTAATTCACGCCGATCATGTCCATCGCGTCGGCGACCTGGTCAAGGTGGTCGAAATTCTGCCGCATCATCATGTGATACACGAAGCCGGTGGGGTCCTGCAGGACGTTGCGCCGCCAGTTCGGGATCGAGTAAATGCCCATCACGATCGCATCGGGACGGTCGCGGTGAATGATGGCGGAGGCATCGCGAAACATGGCGACGCAGGTGCGCGTCGCCTTTTTCAGCGCGCCGGGCGTCAGCAGCAGGCCAGGCGGCCAGTGCCCGCCGAAGTAGCCGATGTAGAGGTCGCCGTTCGGCTCGTTCTGCGGCACATAGATGCGCACGACCGGAGCGAGCGCGCCGACCACGCGCTCGACGTAGCCGCGCCACGCGGTCTCGACGTCGGGATGAAGAAAATTCGAGTGCGCCTTGTCCGTGGTCGAATAAAGCCAGTCGGGAAAGGTGAAGTGCCAGAGCGTCACGACGGGCTCGATGCCCGCCGCCTTCAGTTTGCGGGCCATCGTCACATACTGGCGGATGGCGGCCTCGTTGAAGACGCCCGGCTTCGGCTCGACCCGGCCCCATTCGATCCCGTAGCGGTAATGATTGACGCCGAGTTTCTTGAGGACGGCGAGGTCCTTGTCGAAATGCGTCCACGAAAACGTGGCGTCGTCGCCACGCGGCGGGATATGTCCCTCGCCGGCATAGACATCCCAATCGGTCTGGAAATAATAAGGGGAATCCTTCGCGACGCCCCGGTCTTCGTTCTGAAAGCTGGCCGTCGAGGTGCCCCACCAGAACGGCCCGGTGCGGACAATTTTTTCCGGTGCGGCGGGCCGCTTGTAAGGCTTCGGCGCTGTCACGCATCCCGCCAGTCCGGTGAGAAGCAGGAGCGGAAGGAGGATCGGGCGGCGGGCGATATTCACGTTGAACCTCGGTTGGGGAGCTGCTTGGCTCTAGCGTCTGGATGCTCGTCCTTCAACGATGAATTCTCCGCTTCGCCTCCTCCCCGCGATCCTTCTTGCGCTCTGCGCGGTCCAGGGCGCCGGCGCCCATGACGATTCCTTCCACGCGCCGGACAGCCTGGTGTTGAAGGATGGAAGGACGGTGCGCGGCTTGATCCTCAAAAACACGCGCGACGCGGTCCTGCTGCAGGAGGCGATGGGCGAGACTTCGTATCCGAAAACCGAAATCGTCCGCATCCGCGACGAAGCGGACACGGGCATGATGTTTACCGGAGTCAATCGCAAGGGCGACCTGCCCGCATGGCGCGTGATCGCCAACGACCTGCGCACGCACGATTCGATCAAGTCCCTCGTCGAGATTCCCGCCACGGCCATCGACGTGGGCGATTTCAAGAACGTCCCCTACCTGTCCTTCCGTGCAAATCGAGACGTCGAGCTGGACATCTATGGCGACCCCGAGAACCCGGCCGGGTTCGAAATCGGCATTTACGGGAGCAAGTCCGGCAACTCCAGGCTCCGGCACGATATCCGCGCCTTCCTGGCCGGCTTTCTCGCCTCGCGCGAAGAGGTCGCCGCGCTGTATTCCCTCGGTCTCGAGAAGGGCATCAAGACCGTTGGCGATCTCACGATCGAGGTCACCCCGAGCAACGCTCCCGATGCCTATGGCGCCTGGTGGATCTCGCTCTACAACCGGAAGACGCTCGCGAAAGTCCGCCTGAGCGACGCCGCCTATGCGAAGCTGACCCGCCCGATGCAGGAAGTCGTGGACAAGCACGGCCGCGTGATCGCCAATGGCTGGACGCACAAGGAAATGGAAATGTCTGAAAAGATTCACGACGTCGGCGCATCCGCGAAGGTGCTGCTCCGCGGATTCTATCGCGATAAAAACGGCGACTTCCGGCTGATCACCGAACCCGCTCCCGCGGAGACGCGCGTAAACTGATTCGGCCTGGATCAGTTCCTCGCTTCGGAAAATCCGGCAACCCGCTCGTGAAACTCCCGCTTCCCGCCTTTGCCTCCCTGCTGTTCGCCCTCGCTGCCCGGGGTCAGTTTACGCCGGCGCCGAAACCCGGGCCCCTCACCGAATTCCCAAACGCTGCGCGCGCCCGGTTCGGCTACGTCACCGTGCCGGAAAGCCGCTCGAACCCGCAGGACCTGCGACAGATCAGCCTCGCCGTCATCGTGGTTCCCTCCCGCAGCGCGACTCCGCTGCCGGATCCGGTCTTTTACATCGTGGGCGGCCCCGGCGGGTCGGCCACGCTTTCAAGCGACGGCTTCCCGATTTTTGCCGAACTCAACAAGACCCGCGACATCGTCTTCGTCGATCCACGGGGCGCCGGGTTTTCGAATCCCGTGCTCTTCATGCGCCGGGGCGGAGTGACGATCGGGCAGTTCACGGGTGCGAACCGCAATTTCTTCCAGGGCCAGGGCATCGATCCCTCCGCCTACAACACCACCGAGATCGCGCAGGACTACGAAGCGGCCCGCGTCGCGCTCGGCTACGGGCCGATCAACCTGTTCGCAAATTCCTACGGCACCTTCGTCGCGCAGGAAATGCTCCGCCGCTTTCCCGGCAGCCTGCGATCCGTCGTGATGAGCGGGAATCTTCCGGCGACCGATCCGATTTTGCCCACGACCCTTGGCATCGAGAAGGCGGGCATCGAGGCCATGCTGCGCGACGTCGAGTCCAATGGGCCGGCGCGTCGCGATTTCCCGAATTTTCGCCAGCGGTTTTACCATCTTATCCCAAGGCTCAACAGCGACCCGGTCCACCTCAAGCTTTCCAATCGGGACACCGGAAAAATCGAATCCGTCACCATCGACGGCATCGAATTCCTCAGCACGATCAGCGAGCTTCTCCAGCGCACGCAGACGATCCGCCTCATTCCGCTGCTGGTCACGCAGCTCGATCGCGGACAATACGACGCGCTCGTCGCGCGCCTCTTCGCGCCGCGACGCGACCTCCGCCGCGACAACCCTTTCGGCATGTATCTTTCCGTCCTCGGCGCCGACTTCGCCGCTCCCGGCTATGTGCTCGCCACCGAGCGCGGCATCCTCGGCGTAAGGAACCGGACGCTCATTCGCACCGAGGGCCCCGACCTTTTGCAGCTCGCGCGGCTCGTCGTGAGCTGGGGCGTGCCCTTCAATCCCGGCGCCACCCGCACGCTGCCGTCGAGTCCCGTGCGGACGCTCCTGTTGAATGGTCAAATGGACGCGCAGACGCCGGTGGCCGGTGGCGCATCCATCGCGGCGGGCCTGCCGAACGCGACGAACCTTGTCTATCCGCGCTCGGGCCACGCCGTCGGTTTCGACCCCGGGCCGGCCTTCACCGCCGCGGTCGCATTCATTCAGGATCCGACGCGGCCCCCGGTCTTTTCCCGCGGCGATCTGCAACGGCGCCATTTTTACCAGACCGTCAATCCCGTGGCGAAGACCCGCGGCGTGGACGATTGGCGGGACCATCTGACCGACCTGCCAATCAGCCGGCTGGCTCCGCGGTAATCCCATCGATGCGCGGCGCCGTGGCACTTTTTCGTTGATTTCCCGCGATCTTCGGCCATTCTACGCGGCTACCGTTATGAGCCAGCATCCCAGTCTGAAAGGCAACAGCGCCATCGCCGCAAAGCGCAGCGTCCTCAAGCGCTTCGAGCGCGTCGAGTTGATGAAAAAGCGCGGTCAATTCAAGCCCGGCCAGCGCGTGATCGCCCTGCCGAAGACCAAGCCGGAGGAATAGCCGCCGGCCTCCGCACCGCCATCTCCTCCCTGGAATAGGCCGGCTCCCGCCGGCCTTTCTCATCATGCGCATCAACCGCTTCCTCGCCTCGGCCGGCCTTGGTTCGCGGCGGACCTGCGAGGATCTCGTGCGCAGCGGTCGGGTCCTCGTCAACAACGCCGTCGTTACCGATCTCGCGACGCAGGTCGATCCGGCGGACATCGTCC
Source organism: Terrimicrobiaceae bacterium (assembly GCA_028713285.1). Lineage (GTDB taxonomy): Bacteria > Verrucomicrobiota > Verrucomicrobiia > Chthoniobacterales > JAATET01 > JAATET01. The sequence goes on along the minus strand of JAQTOP010000020.1, from coordinate 5,433 downwards.
GCGTCGGCCGCAAAGTCGTCCATCCGCTGTCCCACGTTTACATTCTACTCAACAAGCCCGCCGGCTACGTCTGCACCCGCTCGGACGAACTCGGCCGCAAAACGATCTTCGATCTCGTGCCGTCCCAGCGCGGACGCCTCTTCCACGTCGGCCGACTCGACAAGGAAAGCTCGGGGTTGATCGTGCTCACGAACGACGGCGACTTCGCCGAGCAGCTCACCCACCCCTCGCACCAGATCGACAAGGAATACGAAGTCGTCATCGACAAGGCATTCGATGCCGGGCGCATTCCGAAGCTGCTGCGCGGAATCACGCTCGAGTCGGGCCGCGCCCGCATGGAATCCGTCCACATCCTCGCGCCGACCAGGCTCAAGATCACGCTTCGCCAGGGCCTCAAGCGCCAGATTCGGGAGATGCTCTGGCGCTCCGGTTATGACGTGAAAAAACTTCACCGCACCCGCATCGGCCCGCTGCGCGATCCCCGCCTGAAGACGGGCTACTGGCGGTTTCTCGACCGCGACGAAATCGCCGCCCTGCGCGAAAGCGCGGAGGTCGCGCCGGGCAAGGTCCGCCGCGCGCCCGCGAAGGCCGCTTCGCCGAAGTTTAGAAAAACAGCGGGATGATGAGGATCGCGACGATGTTCGTGACCTTGATCATCGGATTGATCGCCGGTCCCGACGTGTCCTTGTAAGGATCGCCGACCGTATCGCCCGTCACCGCCGCAGCGTGCGCCGGCGAGCCCTTGCCGCCGAAGTTGCCCTCCTCGATGAACTTCTTCGCGTTGTCCCAGGCGCCGCCGCTCGAAGTCATCGCGATGGCCTGGAACAGGCCCGTCACGATGGTTCCCACGAGCACGCCGCCGAGAGCCAGCGGCCCGAGCGCGGGGATCGAGGCGACGACGACCACCGTCAGCAACGGAAGGAGCGCCGGAACGATCATTTCGCGCAGCGCGGCCTTCGTCACGATATCGACGCATTTGCCGTATTCGGGAATGTCCTGGCCTGTGAGAATGCCCGGATGTGCCTGGAGCTGGCGTCGCACTTCGCGCACGACCGCGCCGGCCGCCTTGCCGACCGCATCCATGCTGAATGCCGAGAAGGCATACGGCAGCAGCCCGCCGATGAGCAGGCCGACGATGATGCGCGGATCTTCGAGCGAGAAGACCGCCTTGGTCGCGCCGTCCAGGTGATCGCGCAGCTCGTAAACGTAGGAACCGAAGAGCACGAGCGCCGCGAGGCCGGCGGAGGCGATCGCGTAGCCTTTCGTCACGGCCTTCATCGTATTGCCGACCGCATCGAGTTCGTCGGTGATCTCGCGCGTCTGCTTCGGCATCTCGCTCATGACCGCGATGCCGCCGGCGTTGTCCGTGATCGGGCCGAACGCGTCGAGCGAGATGATGATGCCCGAGAGCGAGAGCATGCTCATCACGGCGATCGCGACGCCGTAGAGCCCGGCGAAATGGAAGCTGCCGAGGATCGCGGCGGCGATGAGGATGACCGGCAGCGTCGTCGCGTGGTTGCCCACCGCCAGGCCGGCGATGATGTTCGTCGCGTGGCCGGTCTCCGAGGCGCGGGCGATTTTTTGCACCGGAGGGTGTTTCGTCGAGGTGTAGTAGTTCGTGATGAGCACGACCGCCCCGGTCAACACCAGCCCGATGAGCGACGAGAAATACAGCGCATCCGGCGTATAGAGCCGCCCGGCCACCGTGAAGTCAGACGGAAACAGCGCGTGGGTGATCGGCCAGAATGCCGCGGCGGAAAGCAGTGCGCTCACGCCAACCGCGCTCGTGAGCGAGGCCGTGGCGCCGGCGCGGTTCACGTTGACGAACAGAATTCCCACGATCGATGAGAGGAGCGAGGCCCCGCCGATCAGGAAGGGATAGATGATCGCCGCCGGGATTTCGCGCAGCGAGAGGTAGCCGATGAGCACGGCGCCGATGAGGCTCACCGCGTAGGTTTCAAACACGTCCGCCGCCATGCCGGCGCAATCGCCGACATTGTCGCCCACGTTGTCCGCGATGGTCGCGGGGTTGCGCGGATCGTCCTCGTCAAGATTCTGCTCGATCTTGCCGACGAGGTCCGCGCCGACGTCCGCGGCCTTCGTGTAAATGCCGCCGCCCAGTCGTGCAAAGACGCTGATGAGGCTCGCCCCGAGCGCGAGTCCGACGAGGCTCGTGATCGTTTTCTCCTGGCCGAGCCGGGGAAGCGCGATCAGGAAATACGAGCCCACCGCCAGGAGCGCGAGGGTGACAACGAGGACGCCCGTCACCGCGCCACCGTTGAAGGCCGCCTTGAGCGCCGGGAAGCGGCCCACCGTTGCAGCCTGCGCCGTGCGCACATTCGCCAGCACCGCGATGCGCATTCCGACGTAGCCGGCCGCGAGTGAACAAACCGCGCCGATGAGGAAGCCGATGGCCGTTGGCGCGCCCTTGAGAAAATAGAGGGCGACGATCAGCCCGGCGGCGATGGCGCTGATCGTGAGAATCTGGCGGTTGAGATAGGCCTTCGCGCCCTCCTGCACCGCGCCGGCGACCATCGTCATTTTTGCGTTGCCGGCGGGAGCGACGAGAATCGAGCGAATCAAAATGATCGCGAAGACAAAGCCGAGCGCGGCGCAGCCGAGCGCGATGGGGATTCCGTCGTGGAATAGTGAGATGGTGGCCAGGATCATGGGGATGAATGATTGGGGGTGGACTAAGGGAAGTTGCGAAGCGTAGTGAAATAATTCTCACGCGCAATCCCAGACTGCTCCGGGCGCGCCGAAGAAATCGGCGACCGTCTCCCCGGATACATCGACGCCAAACTTGAGGCAGCCAATTCGCGGAATCCCGGACTTGTGTCCGATGGCCGGCGCGTGTATTCCAAATCGCGAAATGATTGCACTTGCACGCGAAGACGCATGCACGCAGGGTAGCTTTTTTGCTGCTTGCAATTCCGAATAGAATCCCATACTCGCACCCCCTGAACATTTAACCGTCCCTCACTTACCTTCCTTCCATGGCCAAATATTTGTTGATCGTTGCCGTTGTAATTAGTCTCGCCACGGCCGGTCTCGGCTTCGTCAATCGCGGCAACCTCACCCAGGCAAAAGCGGACCTCGCCAGTGCGCAGGCCACCCTCGTCACCACGCGCAAGAATCTCGACGAAAGCAAGAAAGCGCTGACCAGCGCAAATGCCACGAAGGACGCAGCCACCACCGACAAGGAAAAGATCGTCGCGGATCTGGAGGCCGCGCGCAGCGATCTGACGGCGACCAAGAATCAACTAACCGAAGCGAAGACCGCCGCGACCGACAAGGACACCCAGATCAAGACGCTCACGGACGAGAACGACCAGCTCAAGAAGGACGTGGCGAACGCCGGCGGTGCGGGCGCGAAGGACAACACCGGCGCGCCTGCCGTCGATCCGGCCCAATTGCAGGAACTCCAGGCGCTCGTCGCCAGCCAGAATGAAAAAATCAAGGAGACCACGAGCCAGCTCGCCGACCTGCGCAAGAAGGATGACGAGCGCCGCAAGAAGCAGATGCAGCAGGGCCTCGAGGGTCGCGTGCTCGCCGTCAATCCCGCGTGGAATTTCGTCGTGCTCAGCATCGGCGACCGTCAGGGCGTCGTGACGAATGCCGAGCTCCTGCTCAAGCGCGGCGGCCAATATCTCGGCAAGGTTCGCGTGACCTCGGTCGAGCCTTCGACTTCGATTGCAGACATTGTCGCAAACACCCTGCCCGCCGGCGTCGCCGTCCAACCAGGCGACAGCGTCATCTACCAGCAGGCCACCGAGAACTAGGCGCATGCCGCGTCGGATCGCCTTCGCCGCACTGGCCGCGCTCGTATTGGCCCTGGCAGGCTGCGCCTCGAACGACCCGGCCACCGAGCGTCCGCGCGAATCCAGCATCCCCTGGAACAAGCCGGCAAGCTGGGAAGGCCCCGGCGTTTACGGCTCGGCAATCAATCAACAATAGCCGGACGCGCCGCGCCTGACCGCCGGCCGCCCGCCAGCCTGATGCCGGGACGCATCCTCGTAATTCGCGGCGGAGCGATTGGCGATTTCATCCTCACCCTCCCAGCGCTCGGCCTGCTGCGCGACGCATTCCCCGATGCGCACATCGAGATCCTCGGCTACCGGCACATCGTCGAACTCGCCGTAGGCCGCCACTACGCCAACGCCTCGCGCAGCATCGAGTCCGGCCCGCTCGCCGGATTCTTCAATCCCCGCTCGGAACTGGACTCCGATCTCTGCGCCTACTTCGCCGGCTTCAACCAGATCGTGAGCTACCTCTTCGATCCGGACGATTTTTTTGGCGGCAACCTTCGCCGCGCCGGCGTGCGCAATCTCCTCGTCGGCCAGCCGAAACTGGGCGACCACGCCCACGCCGCGCAACAGCTCGCGGCCCCTCTCGAGCAGCTCGCGCTCTACCTCGAGGACGCCGCCGCGCACATTTTTCCGAATGCCGCGGATCGCCAAAACGCCGCTTCCCTGCTCGGCGATCTCGCGCCCGTGGCAATCCATCCCGGCAGCGGCGGCCCGCAAAAAAACTGGCCGCTCGCGCGCTGGCTGGGCCTTGCGGATCACCTGCTCGACCGCGGCCTGCCGCTGCTCGTCATCGGCGGAGAGAGCGATCAGCCGCAGCTTGCCGAGCTGCGCGCCAGGCTTGCGCGCCGCGACGTTCGGTTCGCCGAGCATCTTCCGCTGCCGGCGCTCGGCGCGGTGCTTGCCGGGTGCCGCATGTTCATCGGACACGACAGCGGCATTTCGCATCTGGCCGCCGCGGCGGGCGCGCCGTGCGTGCTGCTTTTCGGCCCGACCGATCCCGCCGTCTGGGCTCCGGCGAATCCCGATGTTCGCGTGATTGTACCGTCCACGGGCCGGATGGAGGACATTGCGCTGGATTCCGTTCGCGCGATGGTCGATTTGCTTGTGGCGGATGCCTGACTCACGCCTCATCGCCATCGATCCCTCGCTCCGATGCTCGGGCTACGCCGTGCTGGAATCCGACGGCCGCCGCCACCGCGCGCTCGAATACGGCGTGATCCGCAACCACCCCGCGCTGCGGCCCTCCGCGTGCCTCGTCGCGATTCACGAACGCGTCCGCGACCTCCTCGGCAGGTGGCAGCCGGCGGCCATGGCCATCGAAAGCGTCATCTACGTGCAAAGCCACAGGACGGCCATCGCCCTCGGCGCGGCGCGCGGCTGCGCCATCCTCGCGGCGGCCCAGTCCGGCCTGCCGATCCACGAGTATGCACCGCGACGCGTCAAGCAGGCCGTCGTCGGCGTGGGCTCCGCGCAAAAGGGCCAGGTCGCCTTCATGGTGCGCGCACTGCTCCAGCTCACGGAAACGCCCCCCGCCGATGCCGCCGACGCGCTGGCCATCGGCCTCACCCACCTGCAAACCGCGCACACCGCCGCGCGGCGCTCGCAACCGCATGAATCCATCTGA
>JAQTOP010000118.1 GCA_028713285.1 Terrimicrobiaceae bacterium | reverse complement strand
TGCTCGAGCAGCGTGCCGAGCGAGGCGGCCGCCAGTCCCTTTCCGAGGGAACTCACCACCCCGCCGGTCACAAAAATGTGCTTCATGCGCGCCGATGATACGGGCGGGCTTTGGAAATGCAATTCGACAGGGGGGACGATGACACGGGGCCACGGAGCGGTCCATTTTCCTGTTTCCCAGCGTCCCCCAGTCTCCGCGTCTCCGCGTTGAATCTACAACTCCTCGGGCGCGTTCAGCAGCTCATCGACGCGCTTGAGCAGGCGGCCAGCGGCCCCTCCATCCAGCACGCGATGGTCGAAACTGATCGTAAACATCGCCTCGGTCACGGGCAGGAATTCCTCCAGCTCCGCGTTCCACTTCGGCACGACGACGCCCGCGCCCATGCCAAGCAGAAGGGTCTGCTCGGGCAGCGGAATCGGGGTCGCCAGCGTGAGGCCGAAGGTGCCGTAGTTCGTGATCGTGGCAATCGAGCCGCCCGTGTCGCCGACCGAGAGGCGGCGCTGGCGGGCGAGGCCGACGAGACGGCTATACCGCTCGACGAGATCCGCGAGTCTGGTCTGGTCGGCATTGCGGATGACCGGCACGAGCACGCCATCCTCGGCCTCGACGGCGAACCCGATATCGACCGAGCGCGGATGGACGATCTTTTCGCCGATCAATCGTCCGGCGGGCGCGCTGTTCTCGCCGAGGGCGATGGCGAGGGCGCGCAGGCCGTAGAGCGCGGGACCGGCCTTGGCGGTCTGCGCCTTGCGGTGCGCCAGCAGGCGGTCGAGCTCGACGGGCCTTCCGACGGTGGCAAGCGGGCGCGTCCAGCTCCGGCGCATGGCGTCGGCGACGGCGACGCGCATGGACGAGGCGGGCGTGATGCGGTTGCGCTCGAGGTCCTCGAGGAACCGCTCCATGTCGTCGATGGTCACCCGGCCTCCGGCGCCGCTGCCGGCGATGCCGGAAAGGTCGGCGGCGTGCATTCCGAGCTCGGCCATGCGCGCCTTCATGCGCGGCGAGAGATAGCTCGCGCCGCCCGCATGGGCGGGCACCGGGAGGCCGCGCACCGTCGGTTCGACGCTGGTGGTCGAGTCGAGTTCGGCCTTCGGACGGCGTGGCGGTCCGGATTTTCTCCGGTCCGGTTTCTCGTCGATGCCGAGCCGCTCGGCCTCGGCGGCGGTGACCTCGATGTAGCCGAGCACCGCACCTACCGGGTAGCTCTTGTCGAGTTCGGCGGTGATTTCGGCGAGGATTCCACTGCACGGCGCGGCGACGCACATCACGGCTTTGTTTGTCTCGACCTCGAGAATATCCGCGTCGGCCTCGATGGCATCGCCGGGGTTCAGCACCAAACGGACGAGCGTGGCCTCGGCAATCGATTCGCCGAGCTGCGGCATGATGATCGGAACCTTGGGCATGGGATTAGACTTCGAGGAGTTGGCGCGCGGCGGCGGCGACGGCCGACGCGGTCGGCCGATGAGTGCCCCAGAGCGCGGGGTGGTAGGGGACGGGAGTGTCCTTTGCGTTGAGGCGCTGCGGCGCGGCGTCCAGCAGGCCAAAGCCCTCGGCGGTGACCCGCGCGATGACTTCGGAGCAAACGCCGCCCCATGGAAACGCCTCTCCGACGCAGAGCAACCGGCCGGTGCGGGCGACCGACGCGAGAATGGTGTCTGTGTCGAGCGGCTTGACCGACCGCAGATCGACGACCTCGATCTCGAAGCCGTCGGCGGCGATTTCCTCGGCGGCGGCGAGCGACTCGTGCAGCATCGCGCTATACGTCACGATGGTCGCGTCGCGTCCCGGCCGGGCGATGCGCGCCTTGCCGATGGGCGTCGCCTCGGCAGGCAGCCCCGCCGCCTTGAGATGGTAATACAGCAGCTTGTGCTCGCAAAAAATCACCGGATCCTCGATGGCCACCGCCCCAAGCAGCATGCTGTAGGCGTCCTCGACCGTGGCGGGCGTGAGCACGACGAGCCCCGGGTAGTGCGCATACAGCGCCTCCATGCTCTGGCTGTGGAACGGGCCTCCGCCCGCCGTGCCGCCCGAGGGCAGGCGCACGACGATCGGACACGGGACGCCCGTCCGGTAATAAAGCGTGGCGGCCTGGTTGACGACCTGGTTGAAGCCGACGGTCGAGAAATCCGCGAACTGCATCTCGACAATCGGCCGCGCCCCCTCGATGGCGGCGCCGATGGCAATTCCGACGATAGCGTCCTCGCTCAACGGCGAATCGAGCACGCGGCCCGGGAATTTTTTCGCAAGATTTTCCGTGGCTTTGAAGGCGCCGCCGAAGTTGCCCACGTCCTGCCCGTAGATGAAGACGCGCGGATCATCGGCGAGCGCTTTGGCCTGCGCTTCGCGGATGGCATCGAGATAGGTGATGCTCATGCGAAGTTATCCTCGATCGAGCGTGTGGAGATCGCGCACCAGTCCTCCTCAGCCGGGTCGGGCTCGGGCTCGCGCATCACGCGGTTTGCGGTGTCATCCACCTCGGTATCCACCTCGTCGCGCCAGGCGGCGAGCTCTTCCGCGGTCGCCCACCCCCTCTCGATTACGAAGGCTCCGGCGACCGCGAGGCAATCGCGGCCGATATTTTTTCTCCGCAGCTCGGGATCGATATACCGGGCGTCGTCGTGCTCGCCGTGTCCGACGAGTCGAAGCAAATCCGCAACGATGAGCTGGGGGCCGCCGCCCGCGCGCGCGGCGGCAATCGCGCCGCCAACCACATCCAGACATGCCGCGAGATCGGTGCCATCGACCTTGTGCCCCGCGACGCCGTAGCCGATGGCGCGATCCACAAGGTCGGCGCAGGCAAACTGCCGGCTGTTCGGCGTCGAGTAGGCGTATTGGTTGTTGGCCACCGCGACGACGAGCGGCAATTCTTCCACCGCGGCAGCATTGAGTCCCTCGTGGAATGCGCCCGTGGACGTGCCTCCGTCGCCCAGGCAGGTCGCGCCGACCATGCCGCTCTCTCCGCGGAGGCGCCGCGCGAGCAGCCCGCCGGCGACCGTCGGAATCATCGCCCCGAGGTGGCTGATCATCGCGTAATACCCCTCGCGAGGGCGGCCGCGATGAATGTTCCCGTCGCGCCCGCGCATCGAGCCGAGGGACGAGCCGAGGTAGGTGCGCAGCGTGTCGAGAATCGTGTCGCCGAAGGCCATGCGGCCGGCCTGGTCGCGGATGAGTGGCGCGAAAATGTCCCCCTTGCGCAAATGGATGCCGACCGAGACGCTCAGCGCCTCCTGCCCGCGTCCGAGAAAGACGCCGCCCTTGATTTTGCCGGCGCGGTAGAGCGCGGCGAGCTTTTCTTCGAGCACCCGCGCCGCAAGCATGATGCGGTAGGCCTTCACGATCTCCCGGCCCTTCCGGTTCTCGCTGGCGTCTCCCGGCTCCGCGCTGTGACGCGCCTTCACGACTTCAGACATTGGCCGCCAAGGCTAGGAAGAAAGCCGAAGCGCTGCAAACGAAGAGTTCGCGGCATGCGCACGCTACATCGCGGAAACCGTCCGCCACACCATGAGCAGGATGATGGCAAGGATGACCACGGACACGATGAATTGCACCTTGGCCAGCGTCCGCTCGGCCTTGCGGGCGCGGGGGCGCCGCGGTTCGGATGCGGCGTCGCGGAATTTGTCGTGCGGGAGGCCGAACTTCTTGCGTCCGACATCCGTCGAATTGAATCGGATTTTGATCGGCTCGCGCTGGCGCTTCTTGAGCTCTTCGAGCTTTTTCGGTGCGTCCGCGATGACCCGGCGCGCCCGCTCCTGCTCGCGAAGGAGCGCCTCCTGCGCCTCGATGAGCCGCTTTTGTTCGAGGTGAAACGGGTCGTCCCTTTTCTTTCGGACCGGGCGCTTCGAAGAGGAATTTCCTGATGCCATCGGCATTATTTCGCGGTGAGTTTCCAAATCCAGATCAGCAGGCCGAGCACGCCGAGGACCTGCAGCCACAGCGTGAATGCGAAGCCGGCCTTCAACCAGTAAAAGAAACTTTTCTCCCCGCCGCCGTAGTATTCTTCATACTCCGCGGGCACACTGCCATCGGCGCGCGGATCGTCCGCGGGATCGATCGAGAGCCGCGGTTTCGCGCGGTTGTATTCCGTGCGAGCCTCCTCGACCAGGCCGAGCGCCTTGCTGAGCTCCTTCGAGAGATCGAGCCCGACCCAGGCCTTGGGGTTGATCGCCTCGAGCGCGCGGAGGTGGCTGATGAAGGCGTCGTGGATGCCATTGAGCTGATCGAGACGCTTCTCGGCATCCTGCGTCTCGCGCTGGATGACGACCATCGCGCGCGTGAACTTGTCCACCATTTCGGTCCGGCCGGTCTCGAGTTCGTCCTGGCGGCGGCTGAGTTCCTCGAGCCGCTGCTTGTCGCGTTCGATCTGGTCCGAGCGGCGCTTGAGTTCCGCCAGCTCGGCCTGGGCATTCTGGACCTGCGCCTGCAACTCCTGCGACGTTGGTCCCTCCTCGTCGAAATCCAAAACGTCTTTGCTGCGATCAGGCATGAGCGTGATCCATCAATAAATTACTTCCCCGCCATTTCCAGCGAAAACCATTGCTCCTCACCGGCCCGGCATCATTTCGAGCAGGAAGCCTTTCAAATAAAACGTCTCCGGCAGGTGCAGGACGATCGGGTGGTCGGGAGACTGGCGGTATTGGTCGATCAGGCGGGCCGTCCGGTGCGCATCCTGCAGACCGCCGGCGGCAGCCTCGAGGAAAGCCGCCGTGCCGACGTGATGCGAGCAGGAAAAAGTCGCGAGCAGTCCGCCGGGGCCGAGCAGCGCGCCCGCGCGCATGTGCAGGTCGCGGTAGCCGCGAATCGCATCGTGGACCCTGCCCCGCGTCTTCGTAAACGAAGGGGGGTCGAGAATGATGAGGTCGTATTTCTCTCCGGCCTGCCCGGCCCGGCGCAGGACCTCCGTCACGTCTGCGCGCTCGCAGCGCACGTCGAGTCCATTGCGCGCCGCGTTCGCAGCCAGCCGCCCGTGACTCTCTGCGCCTGACTCGACTGCGACGACGGACGCGGCCCCGGCTCGTGCGCACGCGAGGGCGAAGCCGCCTTGATTCGAAAAGCAATCCAGGACGCGCTGCCCCACGGCGCGGCGCGCGACAGCGGCGTAGTTCGCAACCTGGTCGAGGTAGAATCCCGTTTTCTGACCGCCGAGCAGATCGATCTCGAACGTCACTCCGCCAATCTCGATCTCCCGCAATGTTTGCGGTTCGCCCTGGAGAATGCCCGCCACGGGCTGCAAGCCCTCGGCCGCGCGCACCGGGGTGTCGTTGCGCTCGACCACGCCGCGCACATCCAGGACGTCCGCAAGCGCCGCAGCGATCTCCGCCTTTCGGGTGTCCATCGCGAGCGTGAGCGTCTGGAGCACGACCGTGGCGCCGTATTGGTCGGCAATCACGCCGGGAAGCCCGTCGCTCTCGCTCCACACGACGCGGCGCAGGTCGCGCCGGCAGCCCGCACGGTCGCGCACCTCCGCGGCCTGCGCGATGCGGCGGCGAAAAAAATCCGCGTCGAGATCCTGCCGCCTCCGCGAGATGCGGCGCGCGACGATCTGCGACTTCGAGTTGTAGATCGCGCAGCCGAGAAGGCGGTCGCGGCCGTCCTTGATCGAAATGACGTCGCCGTCCCGCGGGTTGCCAAAGACCTTCAGGACCTCGGTGCCATAGACCCAATCGTGCCCGTGCAGCATGCCCGCGCGGGGACGAATGATGATGCCTGCCATACGCTCGTTCTCTTACTCGCGCCCGCGCTTCTGCTCGATCAGTTTCGCAATACGAGGACGAAAAAGCGCGCGAGCAGGAGAGCGGGATATTATTTCCCGCGGCAGCCGGCGGCGCACTTCACGTCGTCCCGCAGATCCGCCCCGGTTTTGATTTTTCCCGGTTCGGGATACTCGAAAATTCTGCCCTCGTAGTTGCGAATCACAACCTTCTCCTCGTCGTGATAGAGCACGTAGTCGGGGTTAATCGGCACCTTGCCGCCGCCGCCGGGCGCGTCGATCACGTATTGCGGAACCGCGTAGCCGGTCGTGTGGCCGCGCAGGCCCTCGATGATCTCGATGCCCTTCGCGACCGACGTGCGCAGGTGCGAAGAGCCGCGAATGAGATCGCACTGGTAAAGGTAATAGGGCCGCACGCGGCATTGCAGCAGCTTGTGGACGAGCGCCTTCATTACCTCGACGGAATCGTTCACTCCCGCGAGCAGCACGCTCTGGTTGCCGAGGGGCACGCCGTGATCCGCGAGCCGCCAGAGCGCCTCCTTCACCTCGGACGTGAGTTCGCGCGGATGATTCACATGCACGCTCATCCAGAGCGGATGGAATTTTTGCAGCATGCGGCAGAACTCCGGCGTGATCCGCTGCGGCAGGAAAATGGGCACTCGCGAGCCGATGCGCAGGAATTCGATGTGCGGGATCGCCCGCAGCCGGCCGAGGATCTGCTCGAGCTTCGCATCGGAGAGCAGCAGGGCGTCGCCGCCCGAGAGCAGCACGTCACGAATCTCGGAATGCGCCTTGAGATAATGGAATGCCTCCTCGAAATCCGTATGCAATTCCTGCTCGCCCACACCGCTCACCACGCGTGCGCGCGTGCAATAGCGGCAGTAGCTCGCGCAGCGATCCGTCACCAGAAACAGCACGCGATCCGGATAGCGATGCACGAGCCCGGGCACGGGCATGTGGCTGTCCTCACCGCACGGATCGGCCATTTCCCATGGCGCGTCCGTTGCCTCATCCATGAGCGGGATCACCTGCCGGCGGATCGGGCAGCCTGCATCCTCGGGATCGATGAGATTGAAGTAATGGGGCGTGACCGCGAAGGCGAGCTTGTTGCCGGAGAGGATGACGCCGGCGCGCTCCTCGGGCGACAGGCGCAGCTTCCTCTCGAGCGATTCGAGGGTCGTCACGCGATTGCGCAACTGCCACTTCCAGTCATTCCATTGCTCCGGCGCGATGTCGGGCCAGTGGCCCGGGGCATGGGAATGGAAGCCTTTCGCATGCGGGTTTTCGACTGCGTCCATGGGTTGGTGGGGTTCACGCTAGGCCGCACGGCGTGATTGTCAACGCGCGGCGGACGCCGCGGGCGCCACCGGGGCGGGAATCGGGGAGATTCCCCATGTGGTAAGACGCCAATCGAACCTCGCGGGCCGCCTAGGCCTCGAGGGCCGAGCGGCGGAGTTTGCGCCGGCGCTGGGCCTCGGCAAGGAATTCGGCCTGGACGTCGAACGGCGGCTCGGGCGTCTTTCGCGGCAGGTAGGTGCCGTCGGGGAGCATCACGCGCGCCTTCACGTTGTCCTTCCAGAACCACTCGAGAATCTCCTCCGCGTGGGCGCGCATGCCGGGTGAGGCAATCGGGAAGACCGTCTCGACGCGGCGAAACAGATTCCTCTGCATCCAATCGGCGCTGCCGAGAAAGATTTTCGGCTCGCCGCCGTTTTCAAAACGGTAAATCCGGCTGTGCTCGAGGAAGCGCCCGATGATGCTGCGCACCTCGATGTTTTCGCTGACGCCTCGCACCCCGGGGCGCAGCGCGCACATGCCCCGGACCATCAGGCGCACGGGCACTCCGGCGGTGGAAGCGCGATACAGCGCCTCGATCACCCCCTCCTCGATGAGGGCGTTCACCTTCGCGACGATTCCGGCCGGCCGGCCGGCGACGGCGTGCCGCGTCTCCCGGTCGATCATTTCGATGAATTTCGAATGGAGGTTGAATGGCGCGACGAGAAGTTCGTTCATGCCGCTGAATTTCGACACGCCGGTGAGGAGGTTGAAGAGCTCGGCGAGGTCGGTGGTGACCTCCTCCCGGCACGTGAGCACCCCGAGATCGGTGTAGATCCGTGCGGTGGACGGGTGGTAATTCCCCGTGCCGAGGTGCGCGTAACGGCGGATGCCGTCGCCCTCGCTGCGGACGATGAGCGCGGCCTTCGCGTGGGTCTTGAGGCCGGCGACGCCATAGACGACGTCCACGCCGGCCTCGCGCATCGCGCGGGCCCACTTGATATTCGCCGCCTCGTCGAAGCGCGCCTTGAGCTCGATCACCACAGTCACCTGTTTGCCGTTCCGCGCGGCCTCGATCAGCGATTCGACGATGGGGGAGTCGGAACTTGTGCGATACAGCGTCTGTTTGATCGCCAGCACGTGCGGATCCTCCGCGGCGAGCGCCAGAAAATCCACCACGGTCTGGAAGTTGTCGTAGGGGTGATGCAGGAGGATGTCGCCCTTCCGGATGTGGAAGAATAAATCCGTCTCCTGGTCGAGCGAGACGACGGTGTTCGGCGAAAAGCGCTTGTAGCGCAGGTCGGGCCGGTCGATCTGCAGCGCGAGCGGCATGAGGCGGGTGAGATTCAGCGGCCCGTCGATGCGGAAGACATCCTCCTCGGTAAGGTTGAACAACTCCGTCAGCCGCTCGACGACGTGGCGCGGACAATCATGCTGCACCTCGAGGCGCACGGCCGCGCCGCGATTCACCCGCCGGAGTTCCGCCTCGATGGCATGGAGGAGATTCTGCACCTCCTCATCGTCGAAATAGAGGTTGCTGTTGCGGGTGACGCGGAAGAGGTGCGCGCCCTTCACGGTCACTCCCTTGAACAGTTCGCCGACGTGCGCCTGGATGATGCCCCCGAGGAAGGCGTAGTCCTCGCGTCCCGGCTCGTTTTTGGCAAACGGGATGACGCGCGGCAGGATGCGCGGCACCTGGACCACGGCGATGTCCGTCTCGAGGTCGTCGCCCTCCAGCTCGACGATCACGTTGAGGCTCTTGTTCAGGAGCTGCGGGAAGGGATGGACCGTATCGATCGCGAGTGGGGTGAGCACGGGATAAACCTGCTTTGCGAAGAACTCGTCGAAGTGCGCGCGCTCCTCCTGCGGAAGGTTGCCATGAGCGTGGAAGCGGATGCGCTGCGCTTCGAGCTGCGGGCGCAGTTGCTCGCGCCAGCAGCGGTATTGATCCTCGACGAGCCGCCGCACGCGCTCCGAGATGCGCGCGAGCGCCTCGGTGGCCGACAGGCCGTCGGGCCCGGTCTCGTGCGTGTGCGTCTGCTTCTGCTGCTTGAGGCCCGCGACGCGCACCTCGAAGAACTCGTCCATGTTCGAGCTCACGATGCAAAGGAACTTCAGCCGCTCGAGCAGGGGATTCGACTCATCGATCGCCTGATCCAGCACGCGCTGGTTGAATTCCAGCCAGCTCAGCTCGCGATTAATGAAATACTTCGGGTCTCGAAAATCCATTACAGCCATCGTCCTTCACTTCCCTCCCACAGCGTCAAGCGGCCCATCTTTACTAATCCGTCACGGGGG
>JAQTOP010000117.1 GCA_028713285.1 Terrimicrobiaceae bacterium | reverse complement strand
TTGAGCGTTCACCCGTTTGAGAAAATACCTATGCATGAGCTACTTACAGAAACCGACTTCAGACATTCGAAACCATTAGATTCTAACCAACTGATGTTGTGGAACTTATAACCGGACACTCGTGATTGCAGACAGAAATGCCTGGATAGTGAGATATACTATTCAAATGTCTCTTACTCTTATCGGAGCATTTTCCTACGTTGGGCTTCTCGCGATCATCGCAATACCTCTCAATCGAGTCTGGGAGCGAGTTATTTGGGTATCCGCGATTGTCACGTGTATAGGAATAGCACTTTTCAATTGGCCGTCTGTCGCTCCATCAACAGAACCAGGGTTTCTATGGCTATTCATTTACACGCCAGTATTCGTCGCCGCTCTCTCTTTGGCTTCGATACTCCTTTGCATCAACAAAAAATATGTCGAACAAGGCGCTGCACCTAATCCCTAGCCGTTGGGACGTTCGTTGTGACACGACCGCACCTCTTGCAGTTCACGCGGATTTTAGAGTTGTGGGGTTACATCGGGATAGGTGAGCTTGGACGTTAGGCCGCTTCCGAGCGCGTCCCGTGTAGGCCACTTAATAGACAAGCAACCAAGATGAACACCGGCAATAACAACAGCGCAGACGAAACCCTAATTCGCAACCTGGTTGAGGACTGGGCGAGAGCAGTTCGCGCCAAAGACATTGCCGGTGCCATTGCACATCATTCTGCAGACATACTGATGTTCGATGTGCCGCCGCCATTTGAATCCAATGGTATCGAAGCCTACCGAGAGACATGGGATTTATTCTATTCGGCGCAGCCCGAGCCAATCGCATTCGACATTCTACGCATGGACGTTATCGCTGGCACCGATGTTGCATTCGTCGCTGCCCTGATGAGGTGCGCTGAGACAGGAAGCGACGGAGAGCGCAGCAACCTTGATTTCCGTCTGACCATTGGCCTACGCAAGATAGATGGACACTGGACTGTTTTGCATGAGCATCACTCCGTTCCCGCCACCTAATATGCCTGCACCAACGGAGCCTATGCGCTGCAGCGAACGGCTCCGCGTGTCACGGCGCGTACTTTCTGCGAGCGGAGCGTCAGCTGCATTTGGGCGTCTGTCGTTCGTTCCACCGTTGGGCACGCGCGGCGCCACGCTCCGCGGTCGCTGAGCTTGGGGTCGTTAGGCGACTCGCGTCATCTTGACCGAACGAACGCAAGGCCTCACCTTCCTCCGCATGAACTGGACTGACCATATCTCCGTTGACCCAAACGTCTGCCACGGCAAGGCGTGTATTCGCGGCACCCGCGTCATGGTGTCGGTCGTGCTCGACAACTTGGCGGCGGGACTCAGCCCGGCTGAACTCGTCCGCAGCTACCCGTCGCTCCAACCTGACGACGTTGCCGCTGCGATGGCCTACGCCGCCGAGCTTGCTCGCGAGCGCATCGTTCCAACGCCGCTCGGAGTGGCGGCGTGAAGTTCAAGTTCGATGAGAACCTCCCGTCAGACTTGGGAGCTTTACTCCGTGCAGACGGTCACGACGCCCACTCTGTTCTCGACGAGGATTTGCGTGGCGCTGCCGACCCGTCCATCGCCAAAGTCTGTCAGGACGAGCAGCGCATCCTCATCACGCTTGATTTGGATTTCGCCCACATCAAGAACTACCCGCCGGAAGATTACCACGGAATCATTGTCTTGCGGCTGGCGCGTCAGGACCGAGACACCGTGCTCGCCATCATCCCTCGCATCCTCACGTTGCTCCAGACCGAACCCATCGCGAAACGTCTCTGGATTGTGGACGACAACCGAACACGAATCAGAGGCGAGTCATGAACCGTCGCCTAAGCGCTGCAGCGAACTCCGGGCTTTGGCGTTCAGTTACCGCGCGCGACTGTGGTCCGACCGGCTCAGTCACGGGCTGCGGGAGATGGGGTCAGGTAGCATGCAAGCAGAAGGAGAATATTTTTGCACGCAAGTTCCTAAATTCACGGCTCGATTTCGCGCTCTCCCGACCCATGCGGCGCCCGGCCGTATCACAAAGTGATGGACTGAGCCTCAATGATAACGATGACCTCAAATGCGGCCTCGTTGAGTCGGATTTTTGGGCGGTGCGGATTACGATTCGCTGACGATTCCGCGTGCGACGAGTTCCGCAAGCAGCATCTGCACGGTAACGATTTTCACGCCGCAAACCGTCTTTCCAAATAAATGGCCGAAATCCTTTTTGTCGCCAGTGAGCAGAAAATCCGCTTTCCCGGCGATGGCGCCACAGAGGATCGGTTGGTCCTTCGCAGCAAGGCTCACATCGAGGTCAAAAAGCTGGACTGGAACCAGACCCAAAGACGCCGCGAATTTCTCATGAGCGGCGAGACGCTTGGGCTGCTTTGCCGCGATGTTTCTCCCGGCCTCCGCCCTGGCGTAGGCGTTCGTGAGCAGGTCGGCGTGGAGGTGCAATTCATCAAGGAAGTCGGCAAGATGACGGTTCGGGAAAGACGCAGAGAACAAGATATTTGCGTCGAGAAAAACTCTCATCGGACTTTGCGCCAACGGAGTTTCCTGCCCGACAGCGGCGATTCATTCATCTGCTGGAATTCTTCCACCCTTGCGGCAGAATAGATTTCCACGGGCAGGACAACTCCCGCCCGAAGGATGACTTCCCCCTTCTCGTCCATATCCAGGACAAGCTGCCCGCCGCGTGTTACGCCGAGTTTTTCGCGCGCTTCCTTTGGCAAGGTGAGGGCGCCGCGTCCACTAACGGTGATGACTTTGGTCATGCAATCAGTATACCAGAATTGCAGGAATACCGCCATACAGCAAAATGAAGTCTTCCTGACAAATCGGAGAGGCATCAATGCGTTCAATTGACACTGAACGCGGTTGCGACTTCCCCCTGCGGATTGCCGTTTTATTCCGGCGTCTCTGGCGGGATAGCCGGGCAAGCCCACTACCACGGCGAGCACATCGTGCTCGACGAACCGTTTGAGTTGCCCGCCAGCACTTCTCTCATCGTAGCGGTTTTTACCCTGGATGCGGAGCGCTCCGCCTGAGCGCCCCTGGCGCACACAGTTTGGCCCGCGCATACGGCGACGACGACCCCGAATACACGGCGGCTGAACTCAAGCCGCAATGACCGAGGGCCATGGGCGCACGAAGCCTCGTCCGGCAATCCTTCTGGGGCCAATGCCTCCGTTTGGCGATTGGCTCCTACCCACTCTCGGATCCAATCGAATGGTTCCGGTTGAACGGGGAGCCCGCGCGCCCCGCGTGTGGTCTTGTGCGCCCACGCGCAAGACCTCCAAAATAAACGCGGTCCGCGTCCATTCTCAAGGGTGTGAGCGGCTTGCGCCCCGTCGGGGAACGAGGTGTCCGGCGAGGGCGCGTGCGCTCCCCACGCTGAGTCGAATTATTCGTGATAAACGCAAGTTTACCGGCTGTGCGTGGGGCTCGCCTTTGCGAGGCCAGCACGAGGTGACTGATGCGTCGGGCGAAGCGGTCCAATCCGGCAACGAACGGCTCCGGGCAAAAGGGTCAGTCCCGGCAAAAGGCAAAAGGGTCAGTCCCGCGTATTGACACATTTGAAAGGAATGTGATTGGGATGGCGAATGGCGAGACAACTGCGGATTGAATACGAAGGGGCCATTTACCACCTGATGAGCCGGGGAGATCGCCGGGAGGCGATTTTTCGCGATGACAGTGATCGGGAGAGTTTTCTCAAGACTCTGGGAGAGTGCTGTCTTCGCATCTCGTGGTGGAAACACCCATGCCGACGTTGGTGGCCGGAATGAAATGGATGTTGGGCACTTACACGCAGCGATTCAATGCCCGCCGGAGGCTGCGAGGGCACGTGTTCGCCGGGCGATACAAATCCATGCTGGTGGACGGATCGGATGATTTTTACCTGCGAGTGGAGTCCCTGGTGTCAGTCCTCACTATTGACACACGAGAGGCTGATGCGAACGCGAGGAGGGAGGCGCCGAAGGGCGGAGGAACCCTTTGGAAGAAGGACCCTTTCGAAAAGTAGAGCATAACACCGCTTCCAGTTAAGAGTTGGACGATTCCTGAGACGGAAAAGGTGGGGGCGTCGTCGGATGGGTGACGGGGCCCACAACCCCGTCTGGGCGACCGGGCCTCGCAGCGCGAGGCCCCTACCTTACGAAGGTCTGGTTCTTAACTGGACTTGGTATAATCCGCTTTCTGTGCTGCCAATTTCCGAGTTCCATGAACCCGGCGATCTCATGTGCCGACAGGCATTGTCCCCCATCTCGCGCCGGTCGAGACGACCGTCGTCACCACCGGCTGACTACGCCACCTTTCGCCCGCGCAGTTTGAAGGCGATGGGCAGGCCGGGATACTCGCAATGGTCGCGAATCCGCGCCGAGAGGTAGCTCTGGTAGGAGTCCGAGAGTTTCTTCGGATCGTTGACGAACAACAAAAACTCAATGCCTCCGAATGGGCGTCCTTTCGGCGCCTGGAGCTGGGTGGCGTAAAGAATCTTGAAACGCCGCGAGCCCTGCATCGGCGGCGCCTGCCGCTCGATGGCGTTCTTGAACAGGCGGTTCAGCTCGCCCGTGCCGATCTTGCGCGCGGCGTGCTGCCGGACCTTCTCGATCATGTTGAACAGGCGCGGCAGGTTCGTGCCGTGCTTCGCGGAGAGCACCACGATCGGCGCGTAATCCAGGAAAAACAAATCCCCGCGAATCTCCTCGATCTTCGCCTTCAGGATTTCCTCATCCTCACCTTCCTTTGCGACGAGATCCCATTTGTTCAGCACGATGACCGCCGCCTTGCGCGCTTTTTGAATGAGGCCGGCGATTTTCTTTTCCTGCATCGTCACACCCTGTGTCGCATCGACCACCAGCACGTTGAGATCCGCGCGCTCGATGGCCTGCTCCGAACGCATCACGCTGAAGACCTCGACCGAGGTGCTGTGCTTCGACCGATGGCGGATGCCCGCCGTATCGACGAGCGTAAACTTCGTGCCGCGATACTCGTAGGGGATGTCCACCGCGTCGCGCGTCGTTCCCGAGATTTCGCTCACGATGGTGCGGCGATCGCTGAGGATCGCGTTCACGAGCGAGGACTTGCCCACATTGGGCCGGCCGATGATGGCCAGCCGCGGAATGTTCTCCGCGGTCTCGGGCTCGGGTTCTTCCTCTTCGAGACGGACTTCCGAAGCGATCCGCTCAACCAATTCCCCGATGCCGCGGCCGTGCGCCGCGCTCACGCCCAGCGGATCGTCGAATCCCAGCCGGGCGAAATCCGCGAGCAGCGTTTCCTGCCGGTCGTTGTCGATCTTGTTGACGACGATCACGACGGGCTTGCCCGATCCGCGAACCCTCCGCGCGAGTTCCGCATCGAGCGGCGTCGCTCCGGCCGGGCCGTCCATGACCAGCAGAAGCAAATCGGCCGCCGCCATGGCGACATCCGCGGCAAAATGGGTGTCCTCCGCAAAATCCGGATCCGGCTCCGCCCCGATGCCGCCCGTATCCACGATCTCGAACGGCCGCGCGCCCAGCTTGCACACGGCGTGGATGTGGTCGCGCGTCACGCCGGGCTGGTCGTGCACGATGGAAATTTTCCGACGGGCAAGGCAGTTGAAAAGCGCGGACTTGCCGACGTTCGGCCGGCCGATAAGGGCGATGGTCTTCATGGGTTGCTTCTTCCGGCCTCATGGTGCGTCATTTGCGCGACGCCGCGAAACACATACTCGATCCCGCTGATCACCGTGAAGACTCCCGCGGCCCACACCGGCGCGGCGAGATGGGGAATCTGGAACATCGCCCACACGATGGCCACCATTTGCAGCGCGGTCGCCGCCTTGCCCGTCCAGCTCGGACGCACTTCGAGATGATCGAGCAGGAGCCGCATCACGACGAAGCCCAGCACGATCACCACGTCCCGCGCGATCACCACCACCGGGAACCACAGCGGCAGCGCGTAATGCCATTTGCTCACGCTCAGCGTGATGACGGCGGAAATCAGCAGGCCCTTGTCCGCAATGGGGTCGAGCATCGCCCCCACCTTGCTCACCTGGCCGAATCGCCGCGCCACCATGCCATCGAACGCATCCGTGACCGAGGCCAGCACGAAGACGCCGACCGCGCACCAGCGCAGCCACTCCTGCGGCGCGCCCGCCTCGACGCTCGCCCCGTAGTAGATCGCGAACAGCACGAAGACCGGGATCGACAGGATTCGAAGCACGGTGAGTTGGGTCGCGAACGTCATGCGGTTTTCAAACATAGCGCGAACCTTCCCTCCGCATCAATCCGGCTCGTCGCCGGGCCGCGCGGCGTGCGATAAGCGCCCGATGCCGCCGGACACCGCCATCGTCGCGATCCCGCTCGCCATCCTTTGGATGGTCGGCGCGTTTTCCCGCGCGGCGGTCCGCGGCGCCCTCATGAACGGCCTGCGCTGCGCGATCCGCTATCCCGACCTCTGGCGCATTCCCGCGCTCTTCGGCGTCGGCTACGCGACTTTCCAGCTCGCCGCCACCGCCATCCTGCACCTCCGCCTCCACGAAACTTTTCCCCTGTTCGCGTGGTCGCCGCCGCCCCCGCCCGCGGGATTCGCCGTCCCAGCCCTGCTGCCCGCAGCCGAGCGCACCGCGGCCGTTTTCACCATCTTCACCGCGACCTTTCCGCTCTCCGCGTGGTTCGCACTCCTCTTCCTCTTCAATTCCGGCGGCCTCCTGACCGAGCTCGCACGCGCTCTGCGCAAGCGCCTCGGACCCGCCGCCGGCCTGCTCGTCACGGCCGCGCTCGTCCTCACCGCCCTCGCCGCCATCGCCAAGCCCGCCGTCTATCTGCTGCTGCCGGAGATCGCGGAGCGCGTGCCGGTGCTCGTGCCGATGGCCGTCAATTTCCTGTCCTGCGCGTTCGAGCTGATCCTCGGGATTTTTTTCCTCACCTACCTGATGCTCATGAGCCACGCCTGGCTCCGTGGGTTGCACTTCCATCGCTCGAACCTCCGCCTCGTCGCGATGCGCCGCACGGGATTTGTGCTGAAGTGGTCGCTCCTCATCGTCGCGCTCGCGTCCCTGCTCGTGATGCTGCCGGTTTACATCGGGCTGCTCTTCGCGCCCGGCGAGCCGTTCGACGAGGGATGCGAGTGGTTCTCGACATGGATTGGCCGGCCGGCGATCACCGCTGTCGCGCTTTTTTACTGCCCGGCGCAGGCCATCCTCGTCTTTCACAATGAATCGCTCCGCCAGGCGCTGCGCGAAGCGCGGCAATTGTTCATCGCGCACCTGTTCGTAATTCTCCCCTTTCTCGGCGCGGGATATGCCGCCTTTCTCGCTCTGGAAATCGCCGCCGACACCGCAAGCGCCTGCCTCGGCGGGGAGACGCTCGCCGCGCTCGGCAGCCGCGCGCTTGCGGCATTCGTCGAGGCCCTGCTCGCCGGCTGGCTCATCGCGAGTTGGGTTTGCCTTTACAAAAGCCTCTCCGCCCGTCGTAAAGAAATCCCGTTTTGATCGCGCTGCGCTGCTCCCGACTCCGCTGCCACCGTCCCGAATGGAACGGCGGCCCGGCCTGCGTGCATGATGTCTCCATCGAGTTCGCCGGAGCCCGGCTGCACGGCATCACCGGCCCGCCCCGCAGCGGCAAGGCGCTGCTCCTGCATTTGCTCGGGCTGCTCGAGGAGCCCGATTTCGGCCGCGTCGAGCTGTTTGGGGAGTCCGTCTCTCCGGCGTCCGAGGAGGTGCGGCGCGGGGTGCGCAACGCGGTCTTCGGCTACGTCTTCGCGAGCCCCTGCCTCATGCCCGCCTTCACCGTCGCGGAGAATGTCGCGATGCCGCTGTTCCGCATTTCCAACGCCGACGAACGCATCGCCCAGCTCCGCGTCTGCGAGCTGCTCAATCGCCTCGAGATCGGACACTGCGCCAACGACCCCGTCACCGCCCTCGATGTGGACACTCAATTCCTTGCCGCTCTCGCCCGGGCGGTCGTCCATCGGCCGCGCATCCTGCTGCTGATCGAACCGAGCCGGCCCGTCGCTCTGGCGCCGCGCGTCCGCAGGCTCGTCGATTCGCTGGGCGTCACCGCGATCTGGAGCGGAGTTTCCGGCGGGTGGACCGCGCAATGCGATACCGAGACGCGCCTCGATCAGGGCTGCGTCGTCGCGCCGACGGTGTCATGAACGAGCTGATCCCGAGCGCCATCGCCGGCGGGATCGAATCGGGCCGGAAGGCCTCGAATCTGGCCTTCGCGCTCATCGCGCTGCCGCGCAAGCGCCGGCGCGACGCGCTGGTTTTCTATCGCTTCTGCCGGATCCTCGACGACATCGCCGACTCGCCCGCGCTCGCGGCGGAGGAAAAAGCCCGCGCCCTCGACGCCTGGATGGAAGCGCTCACCGGAGGCCGTCATCTTCCCGCCGACCTCTCCGAAGTCATCTCCCGCCACGGAATCGACCGCGCGCTGCTGCTCGAAATCCTGTCCGGCGTCCGCTCCGACCTCACCGTCCATCGCTACGCCACCTTCGAGGAAGTGCGCCGCTATTGCTGGCGCGTCGCGAGCGCGGTCGGCCTCGCGAGCATTCGCATCTTCGGCTGCGCCGATCCCGCAAGCGCACGTTACGCCGAGTCGCTCGGCCTCGCATTGCAATGGACGAACATTCTCCGCGACGTCGGCGAGGACGCCGCCAACGGCCGCATCTACCTGCCCCTCGACGAACTGGCGCGCTTCGGCGTGAGCGAGTCGGACATCCTCGCGGGAAGATCGACCGACTCTTTTCTGCGCCTGATGGAATTTCAAGCCGACCGCGCCGGACAGTTTTTCGACGAGGCACGGGCGCCGCGAGGCGACCGCCGCGCGCTGCGTCCGGCGGAAATCATGCGCGCGATCTACGCGGCGCTCCTGCATCGCATGCAGCGCGACGGATTTCGCGTGTTCGCCAGGCGCTACCGCATCTCGCGGCCCGGCAAATTGCTCATCTCGGCGCGCACGATCCTCAACTGCTGAGGCCGCTCGCGATCAATCCTCCGCCTTGTCGAAGGCGGCGTCGAACGCGCGGTCGCTCGTCGGGAAATCCAGCGCGCGCACGGTGCGGCACGACTCGGTCGCGCCATGCACGCGGTCCATGCGCGCGTCCTCCCACTCGACGGACAGCGGGCCGCGGTAGCCGGTGTCGTTCATCGCCACGATCACATCCTCGAAACGAATGTCGCCCCGGCCCACCGAGCGGAAATCCCAATACCGGCGGGCGTCGCCGAAGCTCGTGTGGCCGCCGAACACGCCGACCGTGCCGTCGCCGTGGCCCCACCAGACATCCTTCATGTGCGCGTGAAAAATGCGCCCCGCGAACACGCGCAGGAATTTCACGTAATCGACGCCCTGGTAGCCGAGGTGCGACGGATCGTAGTTGAA
>JAQTOP010000116.1 GCA_028713285.1 Terrimicrobiaceae bacterium | reverse complement strand
GAAGAGGAGGTCGGAATAAAATGGAGATGGAAGCGGGGATGGCGCTTGAGCCAGGCTCTGATCTTGGCGTGCTTGTGGGTGGAGTAGTTGTCGCAGATGATGTGAATGTCGAGATCGCTCTGGACCTCGGCATCGATCTTGCGCAGGAAGGCCAGCCACTCTTGGTGACGATGACGCGGGGCCGTATGCGCGAAGACTTTGCCCGAGAGGTAGTCCAGGGCGGCGAACAAGGTCACGGTGCCGTGGCGATAGTAATCATGGGTTTGCGTGCGAATATGACCTTGGCGCAGCGGCAGACCGGGCTGACTGCGCTCGAGGGCCTGGCATTGACTCTTCTCATCGCAACAGAGCACCAGCGCGCGATCAGGTGGATTGAGATAGAGGCCAACCACGTCCCAGAATTTTTCCTCGAAGGCCAAGTCCTTGGAGAGTTTAAAACCCCGCGTGCGATGAGGAGCAATCGCGTGCGCCGACCAGAGCCGCTGCACGCTCGATTTGCTCAATCCGGTTGCCCGCGACATGGCTCGCACGCTCCAAACGCCCCCATGCGGAGCCCGCGTGGGAGCCAGACTCAAAGCCTGTCCCTTCGCCCTGGCCGAAATCCGCGGCTTGCGCCCGCGTCCCGGAGCGTCTTCCAAGCCGGCAAACCCCATCCGGCTCCACCGCCCGCGCCACTTGCTGACCGAGGCAAGACTCGTTCCCCATTTTTCGGCGACCGCTTTGGCGCTGCTCCCCTGTGCCAGCCCGAGGATAATCCGCGCTCGAAACACCGCCCGCTGGCTGCTTGTCGCCGCCCCAGCGATGCCTTCAAGCTGCTTTCTCTGTGGTTCACTCACAATAATCGGGATGGAAGCAGGCATGAACCCAGGAAACAAGAGAACCGCTCATATGTCAATCTATTTATGGGACATCACACTGGTGGAGGGTATGCGCTGGCTCCAAGGGAGCTTCGGGATACGCTTCAACGCCTTTCACCGCGAGCGCGGGCATGTGTTTCAGGCGCGTTACAAAAGTCTCCTCGTGGAGGAGGGGCGGCCGCTGCTGGGATTGGTCAACTACATCCATCTCAATCCCGTGCGTGCGGGAATCGTTCCGCTCGCGCAACTGCGGGATTACCCGTGGTCGAGTTTTCCGAAATTCTTCGAGGAACTCGCGCCCGAGTCCCTGGTGCGGGGGCGGTTTCTCGCGGCGCAGGAATTTCCCGACACGGTGGCGGGTATGCGTCGCTATGCGGAGTCCCTCGCGTTAGCCGAGGAGCACGACCCTGGCCGCCACGACGAGCTGGCGCGGAAATATTGCCACGGATGGGCCGTGGCGACGGCGGAGTATCGGCAGGAGATCAAGGCGCGTTATGCCGAATCGGAGAAACTCGAAGGGTGGAGCGGACCGGAGGGAGCCGAACTTCGGGAGAGCAAGTGGGAATGTGCCTTGGAGCGGTTGCTGGTCGCGGCGGGGAAGACCGCCGCCGACGCTCGAAGCGATCGAAAGTCCGCGCCGTGGAAGGTCGCCCTTGCCCGGGAGTTGCGGGCGCAGACGACTGGAACCAACGCGTGGATCGCCCGGCATCTCGTCATGGGACACCCGACTCGCGTTTGCAATCTGATTCGAGAAACATGCATGTTATAGGACTGACCCCTTTTTTGCCCCTTGACCCTTTTTTGCCTGTGACCCCTTTTTTGCCTGCATTGATAAACCGTCGGTTATCCTGGGCTCTTCCTCCCCACGCTCCCTCCCTGCCGGGAAGGCGCTCCTCCAAGAGCTTCCAATGCCTCTCGCTGATGTCGTGCCGATGATACGCCGCTTCTTTCGATGCAACCGCCATCCCTCTCGACTACCTCATATTCACATCTCGTGACGACACTATTTTAGCGAGGGGGCCGCTGCCGGAGCGATGCGGCTCACTCGATCACGGTGATGGCGATCTTTACCGGCTTGGAGTCGCCGCCGGGCCCATGGGCGATCACGGTGATGATGTTTTTCCCCGGTTTGAGTTTGGCCTTGAATTTCCATTTGCCGGTGCCGGAGGCCTTTTTGTAGGCGCCTTTCGTTCCCACCCGGTAAGTCACGCTTGTCACGATGCCGTTCGCCTTGCCAGTTACGATGGCGCTTGTCTTCTGGGTGGTAGCGGATTTCTTGCCCGAGACGAGGATGCCGGGTGCGACCGGGAGTGGAGTGGCCGCAGGAGTCGCTGTTGCGGTGGGAGTCGGCGATGCGGTGGGAGTCGGCGATGCGGTGGGGGTCGGCGTGGCAGTGGGGGTCGGCGATGCAGTGGGGGTCGGCGTGGCAGTGGGGGTCGGCGTGGCAGTGGGGGTCGGCGTGGCAGTGGGGGTCGGCGTCGGTGCGCCGGTTGGCGTAAGAAGGAACATCCGGGTCTCCCCGCCTGCGGTTCTATAGGTGCCCGCGATTTGTCCCGCATCGTTGATCTCGTCGGCCGTGCTGCCGGTGGCGCCGGTGGGCGTGAGATCGGAATAGACGCCATTGGCCCAGGTGAAGGCGTAGCTTCCCTGCAGGTCGTCGTAGGTGCCAACGATCCGACCACTGGCATTGATGCCATGTCCGGTATATCCGTCTCCGTAGCTGCTATCGATCGCTCCTGGCGGAATGAGCGGGGTGAGCACACCGTTGAACCAGACGAAGGTGAAAAAGTTGCCGTTTGCAGCTTTATAGCTCCCGATTACGCGGCCATCCGGATCGACCAGCTCGGGATAGCTCTGGGTCGCTCCCGTGGGCAGGATTTCGATGAAGACCCCGTTCTGCCAGGTGAAGGCGTGGGATTTTCCTTTTAAATCGGTCGTGGTTCCGGCGATGCGTCCGGCCTCGTTCATGAAATCAACAAACGCTCCATTGGTTTGAGGGGTGAGGTCGGTAAATACCCCATCGGCCCAGGTAAAGGCGTGGTTCACGTTGTTACTGAGGTTATACGTTCCCGCGATGCGACCCGATTCCGAGATCGCATTGAAGTAAAAGGAGAGCCCAGCCCCCGCTGGGGTGATGTCGGCGAAGACACCATCCTTCCAGGTAAAAATCCCTTGGGTGTTCGTGGAAGCATTATAAAAGCTGCCGAAGGCGCGGCCATTGGCCGTGACCTTGTCGATGCTGGCACTGGTGGCGCCCGCGGGTGTGAGGTCGAGGAAAGTCCCTGCCTTCCACGTAAAGGGGAAGGGAGCGAAAAGATAGGCTGATCCGGTCGTGCCTTCTGAGGGTGAGAAGTTTCCAAAGACACGGCCATCTTCCGCGACCCGGGTGATCCGTGCGGCACGGGTTCCGGCAGGAAGAGGGATTTTCGTGAGAACACCATCTTTCCAGATGAAGGCTCTCACGTCGAAGGTGGTCGCATTCACGAAGTTTTCGACGAGGCTGCCTGCGATCACCCCCGCTTCGTTGATGGTATCCGCATAGCAGGAGAATGCGCCCGCGGGGGTGATGTCCGTGAATGTGCCGTTGAGATAAGTGAGCGTGCCGACGGGTTCTCCCGGCCCAAAAACAAAATCGCCGGTTACATAACTGCTGAATACGCGCCCGGTGGAATTCATTCCGCGCGTAACGCTCCTGCCGGCATTTCCAGGCACCAATTCCGCCACAACTCCCGCCCACGTCGAGGCATCGACCACGTCGGAAGAATTTGAGAGCCCAAAGAGGACTTGGCCGGACGGCGTAAGGCCTTCGATCGTGTAGTATTGAAATCCGGCGGGAGCGATATCCAGATTAAAGCCGGAGCTTTTGCCCCAGGTAATTGGAAAAGAGCCGCCACCCGAACCCAAATATCGCGAAGCGAAAATACGGCCTCCCGCAGTAAGGGCGAGCAGAGTGACAGAGGTGTTGCCCGTGCTGCCAGGGATGGCGATATCGGTGAAGTCGTAGCCGGCTGGCGCTGCTTCGAGACGAAGAGTCGTCAGGGTCAAGCCCGTCAGAAGGAGCATTGCGACAGGAAATTTTCGGAGGCAGGATGGTGTGGTGGGTTTCATGGGTTGGTGTGAGATTCGGCTTAATGTCTGCGGATAATCGTGATCGTTTTGGCAATCGAAGGTTGCCCGGCGCGGGCGAAGGGGCGTTTGCGAAGATCCACGAGCGATGGCGCCAAAAAAAGGAAGGTGACGATCAGAGGAAGCAGGGCGAGGGAGCCAGCGGTCGAGGATGCGAGGCCGGGGGAGTGCGGATCGTCGTTGTCGGGATCGGCGGCAGGGATGAGGAAGGCGGAGCCGGGCAACGAACCGGCCGGGGCCAGGGAATGTGCGAGGATATCGCGCCCGCGATGCCCGTCGTGGCGGGGAAGGGCCGAAGAGGACGCGTCAAGCGCGAGAAGAACGAGGCCGAGGAGAACGAGAAGGGCGGCCGCAGTCAGCCGAGCCGTTGAGCCGTTGAGCCGTTGAGCCGTTGAGCCGTTGAATCCCTCTCATCGGAGAGCTTGGCTATCGGGGAAAATGCCGTTCGTCACGGCTATAATTTATCGCAATCAGGGGGCGATATTTCGGTTCATCCGCAAAAACTGTGTTTAGCCCGGTGAAGAGTGAAGTGCGCGAAGATTCTGGACCACGAAATAAAGGAATAAGCGACAATGAGCAGCATGGTCAGAAAGCGATACAGCACTGAGTTCAAAACGCAGGTGGTGGAACTGGTGGGGTTTGGAAAATCAGTGCCTGAAGTGGCCGAAGAGTTCAGGATCGGGACGAGCATGCTTTACCGCTGGGTGGGCAAGGACCCGCAGTCGGCGCAGCTCAGGAGCGAAGGGGAACGAGCCGGAGGCGAGGAGCCCGCAGCGGAGGAGCTGCGCCGACTGCGGCGCGAAATCACCCATCTCAAAATGGAGAAAGTCCACAGGAGAAAGTCCACAGTGTCAGTCCTCACTATTGACACAAGGGAGGAGGAGAAGATTCCTGCAATGGGAGGGAGATTTTCTGAATGATACCGTTTCCAGTTAAGAGTTGGACGAATCCTGAGACGGGAAAGGCAGGGTCGTCGCCGGGTGGGGTGACGGGGCCCCACCCCCGTCTGGACGACCGGGCCTCGCAGCGCGAGGCCCCTACCTTACGAAGGTCTGGTTCTTAACTGGACTTGGTATGAAATGCGGAAAATATACTCCCGTGCCCCTTTCGCTCGAGAAAAGTGAAATGAAAAATGGGACGCGCGGGAGCGCGTCCCTCCCGACCTGAAGATGGGCGGAGTTTCATAGCGTTTCCGGTTGATATCTGGACGATCCCTGTGAGGGGAAAGGCAGGTTCGCCGCCGGGGTGAGGTGACCGGAGCCTCCACCCCCGTCTGGACGACCGGGCCTCGCGGCGCGAGGCCCCTACCTTACGAAGGTCTGGTTCTTAACTGAGCCTGGCCTAACTGCCGGAAGCGCCCGCTGCGTCCAGCGAATCGGCTTTGCTGAATCGGGACCAGTTGAAGCCGTAGAAGGCGACGAAGGCGAAGCAGAACATCGGCACGATGAAACTGCGGGACATCCCGTATTGATCGGCGACGGCGCCCATCAGCTTCGGGAGGATCGCGCCTCCCATGATCGCCATGACGATGAAGGCGGAGGCTTTTTTTGCCCGGACGCCGAGGCCGAAAATGCCGAGCGCGAAAATGGTCGGGAACATGATCGACATGAGGAAAAAGCACAGGAAGACGCAGGCTGCGGACACCCAGCCCAATTTCAAAACGATCAGGAAACAGGCCGCCACATTGAGCGCGCCGTAGAGGCCGAGAATCTTGTGGGCGGAGAATTTCCTGACCAGCCCCGCGCCGGTGAAGCGGCCCGCGAGGAAGAGGAGGAAACCGACCGAGGTCAGGTTGGCGCCGCCCTGGTCGCTCACGCAGAGCGCGCCGTCGCGATACTCGAACCAGCCGAGGAGCCAGGTGCGCAGGAAGCCCGAGTGGGCCGCAAGATTCGTCATCGCGTCATTCCAGGCGGTGGGGATCGCGGGAATGTCGCGCGTTATGTAGTTGATGAAGAAGCTGAAAATGCCGGCCTGAGCGGCGACGTAGAAAAACTGAGCGGCGACCGCCATTACAAAATGCGGATGCGTCCAGATCGAGCGTGAGACTCCCGGCGTGGCGTCGTCCAGGTGGTAGTCGTCCTCGGTTTGGATGTCCGGGATATTTGCAAAGTAGAAGATCCCGGCGAGCACGACGACGATGACGGCGACGGCGGCGTAAGGAATCCAGAGCGTCTGGCTGCCGGTGCTGATGCCGGCGGAATCCTTCGAATAGAAAAACATGCCGCCCGCGATGGGCCCCAGAATCCAACCGACGCCGTTGCAGGATTGGGCGAGGTTGATGCGGGTCGCGGCGTAGCTTTGATCCCCAAGGACGGTCGTGTAAGGGTTCGCAACCGTTTCCAAAAACGCGAGGCCGGAGGCGATCACGCAGACGCCGAGCAGAAACGCCCAGAATGCCGCGATGTGTGTCGCCGGGATGAACCAGAACCCGCCGGCTGCCACCATCAGCAGGCCGGCGATGATGCCGCCCTTGTATCCCAGCCTCGTCGCCAGCCACCCTGCGGGAAGGGACATGAGGAAGTAGCCCAGATAGTGCGCGAATTGCACCCAGGCGGATTGCGACAGGCTCAGATGCAGCTCCGTCTGGAAATGCTTGTCCATCACGTCGATCATCCCGTTGCAGAATCCCCAGAGGAGAAACAGCGAACTGACGAGGATGAACGTGACGACGAGGTTCCTGCCGTCGGGCGTGATGAAGATGCTTCTGCGGTGCATGTCGCCGGTCAACAGGCGCTACGCGGCGAGCAATGCGGCCCGCATGACGGCGAGCGGCGCGGGCCGGTTGAACCAGATCTCGAAGGACAGCGCGCCCTGGTGCAGGAGCATGGAGAGGCCGTTTGCGGCGCGCGCACCGGCCTGTTCGGCGTCTTCGATGAGGCGGGTCTTGCCGCCGGTGTAGATCGCGTCATAGACCATGAGGTTCGGGGTGAGATGCGATTGCGGCAGGAGCGGGGGATCGCTGCGCTTCATCCCGAGGGAGGTGGCGTTGACCACGAGATCGACGTGGGCGAGTTCGGCGCGCAGGGCCTCGTCCTCATGCGGAATGGCGGCGAGCCGCTCCGCGGGGCCGAGCAGCCGGTCCGACCGAAAGCAGGGGGCGAGTTCCGCCGCGAGCGCGCGGGCTTTTTCCACGGTGCGATTCACGAGCACGAGGCGCTCGCAGCGCTCGAGTGCGCATTGCACGGCGATGGCGCGGCCCGCGCCGCCGCCCGCGCCGAGGATCAGAATGCGCAGGTCGCGGAGGTCGGCGGAAAAATCCTCGCGGATCGCGCGCAGGAAGCCGGGGCCGTCGGTATTGAATCCCCGCAGGGCGTCGTCATCGACCAGCACGGTGTTTACCGCGCCGGATTTTTTTGCGTAGTCGTCGGCTTCATCGACGGTTGCGAGCGCTGCGGCCTTGTGCGGGAGGGTGACGTTGACGCCGAGGAAACCGGCGGCGGGCAGGGCGCGCAGCGTGCCGGAGAGTTCCTCGGGGCGGACGAGGATTTTTACGTATTGGGCGTCGATGCCGGCGGCTCGCAGCGCGGCGTTGTGAAACGCGGGCGATTTCGAGTGCTCGACCGGATCGCCAAGAACCGCGAGCCGCGCAGGAGGCGTGAGCCCGCGCAGGACGGGTGCGCCGTCGAGCAAATCTGCCGCCGCGTGGACTTCGCTCATGCGCCGAATTCCGCGATGGCGCGGTCCATGCGCGCGAGCACGCGCTCCCTGCCGAGCACTTCGAGCATCTCGTAGAGGCCGGGGCCGACCGCCCTGCCGCTCACGGCGACGCGCGCGGGATGGATGAATTCGCCGGTCTTCACGCCGTGCGTCGCGGCGGTTTCCTTGAGCTTTTCCTCGAGGGCCGGATGCGTCCAGTCCCCGACGCCGGCGAGCGCCTCCTTCAATTGCGCGAGCCGCTCGAGCGCGCCGGGTTTGCGAAGCGCCTTGTCGGCGGCCGCGGGGTCGAACGGGTAGGCGTCGTCGAAAAAGTAGCCGATCCAATCGGGGATGTCGGAGAGGTGCTTGACCTTCGGCTTCACGATGGCGAGCACGGGCTGCAGCGCCTCGCGGGCGCCGTAGGCGATGCCCGCCTTCTCGAGGAACGGAAGCGCCAGATCCGTGAAGCGGTCGAGGCTCATGTGCAGGAGATGCTGGCCGTTGAGCCAAAAACATTTGTCGAGATCGAAGATCGCGCTGCGGCGATTGATGTTCTCGAGCGCAAAGAGTTCCCGAATCTCGTCGAGCGCGAGGAATTCGCGGTTGTCCTTCGGCGACCAGCCGAGCAGCGAGATGTAGTTCGCCACTGCCTCGGGCGCGTAGCCGCCGTCGATGAAGTAGGTGATGCTCGAGCCGCCGTCGCGCTTGCTGAGCTTCTTGCCCTCGTGATTGAGGATGAGGGGAATGTGCGCGAAGTGCGGCGGCTTCACGCCGAGCGCCTCGTAAAGCTCGACGTGCTTCGGCGTGTTCGAGAGGTGATCCTCGCCGCGAATGACGTGGGTGAGCCGCATCTCGATGTCGTCCACCACGTTCACGAAATGGAAAATCCACGAGCCGTCCGGGCGGCGAATCGTCATGTCGGGATGCGTAACGGGATTCGACATGTCGAAGGCGATCCGCCCGCACACGAGGTCCTCGACGACGACGGTCCGCCGGGGCGAGCGGAAGCGGATCGCGCCGCCGTCCTCATACAGGCAACCCTTCGCCTCGAGCGCGGCGAAGTGTTTTTCGTAAATGGCGTTGCGCTCACTCTGGAAATACGGGCCGTATCCGCCGCCGGCATGCGGGCCCTCGTCCCACTGCAACCCCAGCCACCGCAGGCCCTGGTAGATGACGTCGTAGGCCGCGTCGGTATTGCGGGCGGCGTCGGTATCCTCGATGCGCAGGATGAACGTTCCGCCGTGCTTGCGGGCGAAGAACCAGTTGAACAACGCGGTGCGCGCGCCTCCGACGTGAAGGTAACCCGTGGGCGAGGGGGCGAAGCGCGTGCGAACAGACATTGCGTAAAACAGGAAATCCGGTGAGCCTGTTTCTATGACGTTCCAGGCCCGGATTGACAACGACATAAAGGACGCGATGCGCGCCCGGGAGACCGTGAAACTCGGCGTGCTGCGGATGCTGAAATCCGCGCTGATGAACGCCGCCATCGAGAAGGCGGGCGCGGGCGCGCAGCTCGACGATGCCGAGGCGGCCGCCGTGATTCGGAAGGAAGTGAAGAAGCGCCAGGACTCCGTCGAGAGTTTCGAGAAGGCGGGCCGCGCGGAACTCGCCGCGAAGGAAAAGGAGGAAATCGCGATCCTTGGCGGCTATCTGCCGCAGGCGCTCGCCGCGGACGAAGTCGCCGCGCTCGTGCGCGAGGCCATCGCCGAGGCGGGGGCTACCTCGCGCAAGGAAATGGGCGCGGTGATGAAAATCGCGAGCGCGAAGGCGGCCGGCCGCGTGGATGGCAGGAC
>JAQTOP010000115.1 GCA_028713285.1 Terrimicrobiaceae bacterium | reverse complement strand
TCGAAAAAGATCTGCGCGTGACCATCCAGGCCCTCGGGTGGCGAAGCGGCGGCCGCTATCTGCCGCTGCAGGACGACATTGCGTCGGTGGCATT
Source organism: Terrimicrobiaceae bacterium (assembly GCA_028713285.1). Taxonomy (GTDB): domain Bacteria; phylum Verrucomicrobiota; class Verrucomicrobiia; order Chthoniobacterales; family JAATET01; genus JAATET01. Next base: position 9,335 of record JAQTOP010000115.1, on the reverse strand, counting down.
CTGGTATCAATCCCTGCCGTCCCGACCGTTCCCCGCCCTTCCCTCGCGGGACGAGCTGGAGATCATCTGATTCCTCCGGGGCGCGCGACGTTTTTTGTTTGGCGCGCGACCGGGCGCGGCCTTGGATGTGCGCGTGCCCGACACCGCTCCAGCCCGCCATGGCCTGAAGACTGCGCGCGTCGCGGAGTTTTTCGAGGATGCCGCCGTTCGCCAGGGGCTCAAAATGGCGCTCGGCGGCATCCTCGGCTTCGCCGCGGCGCTTTGGCTGCGGCTGCCGAATCCGACCTGGTGCATCTTCACCGTCATCGTGCTGATGATGGCGCAGTATGTCGGAGCGATCGCCGAGAAGGCGGTCCTGCGGGCTGTCGGCACGGTGGCCGGCGCGACGATCGGCATCCTGCTGGTCGGAAATTTCGCCAGCGACCCGGCCGTGATGGTCGCAGGATCGTTTCTTGTCGCGGCGTTCGGCACAATGATGTTCGGCGGCAATCGCTATCCGTATGCGTTTTTCCTCGGCGCGCTCACGGCCCTCGTGGTCGTGGGAAATACGATGGAAAACCCCGCCGACGCCTGGCACGTCGGCGTGAGCCGCATTCTGGAAATTTGCCTCGGGATTCTAATTTCCACCACCGTCACCGGCGTGATCTGGCCTCGATACGCTCGAGTCGAATTTGGCCGCGACTACTGCGCCGCCTTGCGCGAAGCGGGGCGCGTGGCGGTCGCGCGAAGCCGGCGGCTGCTGGAATGCGACGTAAACGATCCCTCGCTCGTCTCCACGGAACTGCGCTTCTCGGCGCGCATGAACACGCTCCGCCTCCTGCTGCGCTACGGCCAGCGCGAGAGCGAATACTTCCGCGCGAAACTGCCGATCCGCCGCAGCATGACGGGCGAACTCGGCGCGCTCTTCGAGGCGGCCCAGAGTCTCGGACAGCGGCTGCCCCGGCAGTCCCGCTACCGCGATCTCATCAGCGCGGAACTCAACGAAATCCACACCCGGATCGAACGGGAGTTCGACGCGCTGGAAACCCCGCGTGAGGATCTCGATCGGATCAATGCCCCCATCGCCGCAGCCATCGCGCGCTGCGACGCACGATTGGTGGACCTGCGCGAGCAGGGGCTCACGCGCGGCATCCCCGTGCAGGAGGCGATGGACTTTTCGGCGCATTACACGGCGCTGATCGATATCGCCGCGCGCTTGAAAATCATCCGCGAATGCCTGCACGAGATTCATTCCACGCTCGAAGTGCCCGCGCCCGGGCCTCGCAGTCGGTCGGAACCGTTTCGCATCACGGGTTTCTGGGTGCGCAACGGGATCAAGAGCGGCCTCACCGCCGCGCTCGCGCTGACGTATGTAAACTGGATCCATCCGCCCGGCGGCCTCACCGTGCCGTTCGCCGCGTGGCTGCTCACGGCGACGTCGCGCCTGTATCCAGGCGGCCAGGGCGACCGGCGCGCATTCGGCTACGTCATCACCATCGCGCTCGCCGGCATTCCCTGCGCGCTGCTGCTGTTCGTCCTCACGCCGTATCTCGCAAACTACCTCTGGATGAATGTGCTCCTCGCGGCGGGATTGTTCGCGCTCGGATTCACCATTGCAAGGCAGGGCGGCTTCACCCTCTACGGCCAGTGCGGAATGTTGTTTTTCATCGGCGCGGTCGGTCTGAACGCGCAGAAGCCGGTCCCATTCCAGCAGATCGTCGATGTGTATTTCGGCGTCGTTATCGCGCTGGCGCTATCGGCGACGATCCAGCGCCTCCTTTGGCCGCTGCTGCCGCAACGCGAGATTTGCTCGTTGTTCGCGGAGCTGTTCACCTGCTGCCGCCGGCTTCTCGAGCCTCTCGATGACGAGGAACTGATCCGCAACCAGGAGCGCATCGCGCTCATCCCGCCCGAGATGGCGGCGTGGATTCGCGTGACCACGACGCCGGAATATCCCGCCGGCGAGCGCCAGAAATTGCTCGATCTGCTGCAGAGTGCCGAACGCCTCGGTTACTGCATTCTCTCGGCGCGGAAACTGGACCGAATCCACACCCCGCCCGAGGTGGGCGCGCGCATGCGGGAGCATCTCGCGGCGCTCGATGCGCGCTGCCGGGAGGCCCTCACCGATTTTGAAGCCGCATTCGAGCGAGAGACGTCCGCCAATCAACCGGCCTCCCTGCTCGCCGCATTTCAACCGATCGAGCGGGAGTTAAGCGACATCCGGCAGCGCTATCTTTCCGGCGCGATGCCGTTTCCCGCCGCGATCGCCTACCTCGGCGCGATGAATTTCCTCGAGGACGCCGCGCGCACCATCGACTGCTGCGCCGGGCAGTTGCGCGGCCTGAGCCTGGAGAAATATCGCGGCGACTACGCGCTGTGACCGTTTAGATACACGGCCAGCGGCGGGGCGCGATTCTCGACGACCGCATCCAGCGCGTCGTCCGTCGCGCCCCCGAATGGCAGCGTGAGGAAATCCGCGCGCGCACCGGGCCGGAGTTCCCCGAGCCGCCCGGCGTGCCCCAGCGCGGCGGCCGGATGCCGGGTGACCATGTCCAGCAATTCGCCCGGCGCGACGCCGGGAAAGGCGCGATGGAAGGTCTGCATCTCGTCGAAGAGGTTGAGTCCGCGATTGCTCGCGCAACTGTCCGTGCCGAGGCTGATGCGAAAGCCGAGCCCGCGCAACGTTTCGTAGGGAAAGGGCGCGCGGCGAAAATATTCGTGGCAATTCGGGCAATGGACGATGGCAAAGGCGCCGGCGTGAGCGGCGAGCAGCGCCTCGTCGCCGGGACCGAGTTGATTCATGTGCGCAAGGATCGCTCCGGTCGGCAGCGCACCGGCTTCGAGCAGGTGGCGGATCGGCGTCCGGCCCCCGCAATCGCTCATGTCGCGGCCCAATCCCGCGAGGAAATCGAACAGCGGTCCCGAGCCCTCGGAAAACATGCGCAGCTCCTCGTCCGACTCCGCGAGGTGCGTCGTGAAGGGCATGCCATATTTCTCCGAGCAAAACCGGGCAAGGCGGTAGAGCTCCAGCGAGGTGGTGTAGGGCGCGTGCGGCGAAAGGCCGAAGCCGCCGTGCCACGCCGGCCGCTGCTCGAAGAACGAGAGCGCACCGGCGACGACTTCCTCGGTGTGGATGCGATTGCGAATGTCGAGCAGCTCGTAGAACCACCAGGTGCGAATCGGCGGCGGCGGCAGATGCACCATCAGCTCGGGCAGCGACTCGATGTTCAGCACGGTCGTCGTGCCCCAGTGGCGCAGCTCCGCGAGCCCATCGGCGATGGAGCGCAAATAGTCGCCGTCGGTAAGCGTGCGCTTGAGTTCGTTGATGCGGCGAACCCAGGCCGAGAAGCTGCTGTTCGGCAAAATCGCCCCGCGCATGACCGTGAAGTCGAGGTGGCAGTGAGCGTTGATCAGGCCGGGCAGCAGGATCGTTTCGCCGTGGTCCACCGTATCCATGGAGGAGAACTGCGCGCGAAGCTCGTCGAACAGACCCACCCCGGCGATGATCGAGCCGTCGGCAACCAGCGCGCCATCCTCGATCGGAGGACCGGCAAGCGGAAGAACGAGGCGTGAGCGGTGCAGGAGCATTGATGACGGGATGGAAACGGTGACGGAGGGACCGCTCCGCCACGCGGTTGATACAGCCTGACCGTGCAACTGCGCGACCGAAAATTGGGCAAACGACTGTGAATCCCCATTTTCCGCTTTTTCAATACGCTGGAAAGGTCCGTGGCCAAAGGGTTGATCTACGGTGAGCAAACACGGAATTCAGGCTTAACTCTCTGTAGTGAAACAATCTCGTGACTCCGGGCGGTCGAATTGGGTTTACCTTCGTACCTTCTCATCCCCCCATGATATGAGGAAATCTTTCCATCGAGGCGTCGCCCGGAGCTGGATCATCGCGTTTTCCGGTCTTATATTGGCAGGCTCGGCCTCGGGGCAAAGCACTCCGACGCGGCCTTCACCGGCAGCGCCAGCCCCCGCATCTACGCCGTCGCCCGCTTCGGCGCTCGATGCCTTCCAGCGGGGGCAGCAGGCCCTGGCCGTGGAAATGAGGGCGCTTCTTGCGAAGGGGGTGACCTCGCAGCAAAAAAATAACGCCAACCTCCGGCACGTTCAGGAACTCATGGGCCACCGCTCGCTCGCCACGACCGAGCGTTATACACGGCTCACCATCGCCGACTTAAAGGAAGCTCATCGCCGCTTCCACCCCCGCGAAAAGGACGCTCGCAAACGGTGAAGCCATCGGCTAATTTACCGGCATGAGTTATGTGGATCGCATCACCTTTGACCCCGATCAATGCGGAGGACGGCCCTGCATCCGTGGCATGCGTATCCGCGTCAAGGACGTGCTCGAAATGCTCGGCGGCGGAGCCAGCGAATCCGAAATACTGACCGACTTCCCATATCTGGAAGCGGAGGACATCCGCGCTTGTTTGGAGTTCGCCGCCGCCGAAATGGATCACTCCATTGTGAAGGTTGCCTAAAACGAGTCGAGTGCGGTTCCGCATCGACGCCCAGCTACCGCCGGTCTTAGCCCGCGCTTTGACGGAGCGGGGTTATCAGGCCGAGCACGTCGAAGATGTCGGCCTGCGTCGCGCTCCCGACTCCCTGATCTGGAATTACGCGGTGCAAAATCAAACCGCGATCATCACCAAGGACGAGGACTTCGTGGATCGGTTCCGTCGCCGTCCGGGCGCTCCCATCATCGTCTGGCTGCGCATCGGCAACGCCGTCAATCGCGTCCTGCTCGCTGGGTTCCTGCCGCTCTTCCCGGTCATCGTTCAGCGGATCGAGTCCGGCGACCGCCTCATCGAAGTGCGCTGATCCGGCTTGTCGTCGCCGCCCCGATCCGGCACCCTTGGCACCGTGTCCAGGAACCGCTCAATCCCGTTCCTTCCCAGCCGTTCCAGAAAACGGCTAAAGAACAGGCGCACTCTGTTGGCCGGATCGCACAGCGGACTTTTTTGGTGCAATGATGATCACGATGGAAGCGACAATAATGTCGAAGGCGAAGAGTTGACTGGCGCGGCGGACAGTGCCGATATTCTGATTACGAGCAAGCGTGATTTGGAGGACTTTGCCAGATTGCACATCAATATCGGCGCGTTTCAGGAGGCAATTGTTAACGGCGACATTCAGGTTGGCTTGGAATGGCGCAACGTGGATCCATCGGGCGGTTCACCGGCAATCAAAGTTTACCAGGCGGCCGAGCCGGACGGCGGAGACGAATACCTCAAAAATACAGACCAGGCCGAGACCTGGGCGACCAACCAGATCGCCGGGCAGTTCAGATGGGCGTTGGGATCGGGAATTATAACGGCCGGCGACCACTCCTTTAGATTTCCTTCCTGGTTTTGGGAGGCCACATCTTACGGACTTTCGGAATTCAGTTCAGCCAGTTTCAATCGCTACTTGCTTTTCGAGGGTGTCACCGAAGGCAAGGGCCAGCTCGTCCTGACCTTCTGGAACGGCAGCACGCCACTTGGCGAAGGTGGCAGCGTCTGGCTCGATATTAAAAACATCAAGAAGATGTATCAGCGCGGCAAGGCGCAGCCCTTGGGAATACCTGCGCCGCACGACAGCCCAAGCGGGCCATTCACCGGGCCGACATCGGTTGTTGATGATCCGTGGAATTGGCCTTTCGAGAAAGACTCGAAAGAAGAAAAGAAGGCCATGATCTTCGTCCACGGCTGGAGCATGGATTACAACACTTACCTCAACTTCAGTGAAACGATGTTCAAGCGATTATGGCATCAGGGCTTTAAAGGGCGTTTTTGCACATTCCGGTGGGACCCTCTAGTAGCCAATGAAGGACAGCTTTATGCAGGTGAATACAATCGCAGCGAGCACCGAGCTTTCCTTTACGGGCAGGCGCTAAAGCAATTCGCCGAGACAATCAAAGGCGAAGGCTATAAGGTTACCTTGATCGGCCATAGCATGGGCAATGTTGTATGCGGTTCGGCCCTTCAAGAAGGATTAAGCGTGGAAAACTATCTCCTTATGGAAGCCGCTGTTCCTGCGGGATGCTACGATGTAAGCGGCGGCGATGGTACGGGTGGCGTGAATGGCTATGCTACGTTCTGGAGGGCGGATGACGGCCATCCCACACCTGATTATCATAATACGGAGAATGGCTACCGAGGCTTCTTTAGTGGAATCAGCAGTAACGCTAATCGGATCGTGAACTTTCACAACAAGGAAGATTTTGCATTGTTCACCGGGACAAAGTTCGGTTTCTTCCAGGCAAATTGGGAAAAGAATCAGATCGACTATAAGCCAGATGGATCCACTGATGCGATTCATGGTGGAGATTGGCGATACGCCTACGATGCGAGTGAGACAGATCAAGCTAAGAAAGGCCGCCTTGAACAGCTGCAAGCTATAAACTCGACTCTTATATGGGCACTTACTCGAAACGTAAACGATCCCTACGAAATGAAAGCATTTATCGCGCGACCCCGATCCAAGGCCGTCGGCGCCGTGGATACCTTATTTGGTAATCTGCCCGCAAATATGGAGGACGTAAATTTAAATGCTGCTCCCTATAATTTTGATGGGCGAAAGGGCGATCACGGCGGACAGTTTAACCGACGCCCCCAGGAACTGGACAAGCTATACTCGAAGATTTTGGAAATAGTACAACCGCCACAATGAATCGTCGCTTTTTAGTTCTAAGTATAGCTATTGGTGTTTTGCTTGTAGCTGTCTATTGGTGGCTGACTCGCCCCGCTTTTTCTCCGCCCCAATCTCCACCTGTGGCGGTTGCGCCAACTCTGTCCTCCCAACGTCAATCCACACGATCTCTACCTTATCAGGTTCCAATAAAAGGAAGGTATCAAGGCAAGAGCGATCCTCGTTGGGAATGGTGGAAACGCATGGAAGAGATCGATCCAAAATTTGACTGGAAAATGCCGATTAATTTTTATGGAAAAGTTATCGATCAGACTGGTCAGCCCGTTCAGGGGGCGAAAGTCCGGTTTCAGTGGACGGATATGTCGGCGGCTGGAACGACTGAAAAAATTACAGAGAGCGATGCTCGAGGAATGTTCTCGCTGGCCAACCAACGTGGAAAGCGATTGGGCGTCTATGTCTCAAAAGAAGGTTACCATGCTATGCACGAAGGAAAGGGTAGTTTTGAATATGCGGCTTTCTCTGACCCAGAGTATATTGAACCTGATCTGAACAATCCGGTCATTTTCCAACTTCTAAAGAAAATCGAAGCGGAGCCGTTGATTGTAGGGGATGCGCTTAAGGTGCTCTCCTACGACAGAGCATATTATTATGACCTTAAACGTGGAATACTTGGCCGACAACCGCCAAATGAAGCGGGTCTAAAGTTTACTTTCGAGCGTAATCAAACAGCACAAGGACAACATTTTGATTGGTCATGGAAGGTGGAGGGTGTGAATGCCGCGTTACAGGTTACCAGCGACGAGTTCCCCCAACTTGCACCCTCTGAGGGTTACGTGCCTTCATGGGAAACTGGTCAAAAAGCTGATGCGAAAACCTTCCGAATACAAGCGCAAGTGCGCCTATATCTTCGCAGCAATGATAATCGTTATGGACGGGTAGATTTGGAGTTGACGCACCCAAATACGCGCGAATATGGTCCAATATTAAACGCGAAATCCTATTTCAATCCCTCCGGATCGCGCAACTTGGAGTTCGACCCCGCCAAGGCCGTCAAATCCCCGTAGCTCCCGCGTCAATCGCGCTGTCACGCCCCATGCAAAGGCATGGGCCGCGCCATTGCTAAGCGCGATCAAATCTTCAACGGGCCGCCGTGCCGTCAACGTCCGTCCTTATCAATCAGTCCCGCGCGGTGCGCGGAATGCCCTTATTGAATGCGGCCTGTCACGCGACCTGCTGGCTATGACATCATACAACAGTCGCAAAATAGAGTGCCGCCTTATCTTGCCGCTCTCCGCTGGCGCGGAGGCCTCCGGCAAGGGCGGTTCCCTGCGCTGCGCTCCGGCACTAATACATTGCGACGAGTTGTATGATGTAATGCCTTCCCTCCGTTCCTCCCTCCGCGCAGCTTAGTCACTTCGCTAGTGTGATGTCCCATAACTAGATTGACATATGAGCCGTTCTCAAGGCAAAAGGGTCAGTCCCGCGTATTGACACATTGGTGGCCGGAATGAAATGGATGTTGGGCACTTACACGCAGCGATTCAATGCCCGCCGGAGGCTGCGAGGGCACGTGTTCGCCGGGCGATACAAATCCATGCTGGTGGACAGAGCCCAAGGTGTCGGTCCTCACTATTGACACAAGGGAGAGTATATGGCAATAGGGTCAGGCGACAAATCTTGGCAGGAGGAGAGCGAATTCGTAAAGAGAGAGCGCAAAAACACGAATCCGTCAGTCAAGAGTTGTCGCCTGACCCCATTATTTATGACCCCATTATTCATACAACAAGTATTTACCTTGTATAAGGATATTTACGACAAATCGAAGAAGTAGGCTCTATGCGAAGATACGTTGTCGCGTCTTTAGTCCTGTTAGCTTTTATCATAGTTCTTGGCGTGTGGTTGTATCATCCGGCGGAAAAGCAAGCCTCATCCTCTCAACCACCGCAGACTAAACCTAACGTCGCAGCTTCGCCGACTTCGACTCCGTGGCTTGGCCCTGTTAGAAAGCAGTTGCCAGGCGGGGCTTATGAGCCTTCCGATCCACGTTGGGCCGAAGTGCATCAAAAAGATAAAATAGACAAGAATTGGGAATGGAAAATGCCCATCAACTTTTACGGCAAGGTCATTGACCAGGACGGCCAGCCCGTTGCCGGCGCCAAAGTTAAATTTATTTGGACAAATTTATCAATGGAAGGGAGCTCGCAGAGTGAGACTAGCTCCGATGGACAAGGAAACTTCATGCTAGAGAATAAAGAAGGGCGGTTCCTTCAAGCGTTCGTTACGAAGCCCGGCTATTACACCGCTAAGCAGCAAAACCAAGATTCGTTCGATTATGCAGGATTTTGGGACAAGCGATACTATGAGCCTAATGCAGAGGCTCCAGTTCTTTTTCGCTTACGCAAGCAAGGCGCTGAGGAGAATCTGTTCACCGGTAGGATCGACATAAACGTCCCTTCGGGTGGCGTGCCGACTCAAATTCCCTTTAGCCGTAATCCCGCAGACTCTTGGGCGCGTGTGGAAGTTAAGGCATGGCCAAGCACGGAAAGATACCCGCCGCGGATTTTTGATTGGCGCGCTATTATCACTGTCCCCGGCGGCGACCTACAGCCCTGCAATGACGAGTTCCCGTTCACCGCGCCCGAAGGCAACTACCAGCCCGCCATTGAAATCAATATGCCCGCCACGGCGGAAAAGTGGCGGCGAGGCGTCGGGCAGCAATA
>JAQTOP010000019.1 GCA_028713285.1 Terrimicrobiaceae bacterium | reverse complement strand
ACAACGTGTATTACCCCGACACGGACGACACGATGATGGTGCTCATGGCGCTGCGCCACGTCGCGCCGCGCGATGCGGTGAAGCGCCGCGAGCAATTCGACCGCGCCCTCGGCTGGCTGCTGAGTTTCCAATGCCGCGACGGAGGGTGGGCCGCATTCGACAAGGATCTGACCGCCGCCTGGCTCGAGCACGTGCCCTTCGCCGATCACAACGCGATCCTCGACCCCACGTGCAGCGACCTCACGGCGCGGGTGCTCGAATTGCTCGGCGCCATCGGCCACGATCGACAAAGCCAGCCCGTCCGCCGCGCGATCCGGTATTTGCGCCGGACGCAGGAGGCCGACGGCTCGTGGTACGGCCGCTGGGGCGTGAACTATATCTACGGCACATGGCAGGCGCTGCGCGGGCTCGCCGCCATCGGGGAAAACATGGATCAGGAATGGATTCGCCGCGGCCGCGACTGGCTCGAGAGCTGCCAGGGCGATGACGGCGGCTGGGGCGAGACGTGCGAGAGTTACGATTTCCCCTCGCTCAAGGGCGTGGGCCCGAGCACCGCGAGCCAGACGGCGTGGGCGCTCATGGGCCTGTGCGCCTGCGGCGATGCGGGCCGCGAGTCGATCCGGCGTGGCATCGAATGGCTCGTGCGAAATCAAAATCCCGACGGCTCGTGGACGGAGACGGAGACGACGGGCACCGGGTTCCCGCGGGTATTCTACCTCCGCTACGGCATGTATCGGCTGCACTTCCCGCTGCTCGCGCTCGCGACGTATCGGAAGCTGGCGGGATGAAAAAGCCGGCACGGCCGCCGGTGCTTTCTTATTTCGACGTCGCAATCTCCGCACCGGTCCAGTCCTCCGGCGGCGGGCTTGCGATGAATGCGGCGGTGCGATCGAGATACATTGCGCTGAGCTTGTCGCCGGGCTCGGCCTCGAGGCATTGGCGGAGCGCCTCGGCGGCCTCGGCGAACCGGCGCGCACGGAAATCAGCGATGGCGCCTTCGTAGCATTTAATCCACCCCGGCATCTCTGCGGGGCAATCCCCGATGACCGTGAAAATCTCGATCGGGCGCGACTTGCCGACGACCTGCACGAGATCGACGGAGCGAAACAGGAATCGGTCCGCGACCAGCTCCGCGAGCGGCTGGGTGATGCACAGCGGCACACCGTATTTTTTCGTAAGGCCCTCGACGCGCGACGCGAGATTCACGGTGTCTCCGATCACGGTCGGCTCCATTTTTTCGGACGAGCCGATATTGCCGAAAACGGCCTCGCCGTGGTGCAGTCCGATGCCGATGGCGAATGGCGCGAGCCCGCGCGCCGTCCATGCGGCGTTGAGATCCTTCAGCCGCCCCAGCATTTCCAGCGCGGCGCTTACGGCGTTGGCGGCGTCCTTCGCCGCGCCCTCGCTCACTACATTTCCCCAGACGGCCATGATGCCGTCGCCCATGAATTTATCCACCGTGCCTTGATGCCGGAAAACCACACCCACCATCTCGCCGAGGTATTCGTTGAGCTGCCCGACGATGGATTGGGCGTCCTCCCGCTCGGCGAAGGAAGTGAACCCGCGCACGTCCGAGAAAAATACGGTCATTGGCTTGCGCGTGCCGCCGAGGGCGTTGAGGAAATCGTCGCGGTTGTCGAGGATCTCGCGGACGACGTTGCGCGAGACATAGCGCTCGAGCGTGGAACGCATGCGCCCGCTCTCCCGGCGCTCCTGGCCGAAGTTCCAGGCGATGCAGGCGACGCCCGCCGCCAGAAGAACACTTCCCGGCTGCACGATGGGGAGGAGATGAGCTAGCCCCACGGCGATCCCAAAGGCTGTCAGCCCGAGCGCAGCGCAGGTTCCCAGCAAGATCGCCAGCGCAACGACGGGATTGCGAAATGTGACCGTGATGCCCAGCGCGAGAAAGGCGGATAGGAACACAGCGGTGGTCAAAAGTCCGGGACTGGGGCGAGAGTAAAAAGAGCCGTTATGGATCGCCGCCAGCGCGTTTGCATGCACGAGGGGGCCCGGTAGCATCGCGCCAAGAGGCGTGAGGACGATGTCGTGAAGGATCGGCGCGCTCGGTCCGAGAACGACGATCTTGTCCTTGAACACGGCGCCGTCTTTCAATGAACGTTTCCAATCGCTGGCGAGAAAGAGCGTGTAAAAAGGCACGATTCGCAGCCCCGAGGGATTCGCAAAGCGGAACGGGTGAATTTTCCCGTCGTTTGGAACGCGGTCGCCCATCCCGAGGAAATCGGCGGCGACGGCGGAGAGCGCGCGATATTTCCCGGTTCCGGAGCGGATCGAGAATCGCGCGGTGCGGACCGTCTGATCATCCGCGTCGGGAAAAAAATTCACAAATCCCACGCGCGGATCTTCGTCGGGCCGTGCGATGAGGGTTGGCGATGGCAGGCGGAATGTCGGAGTGCTTAGCTCGGGGTGGTCGGGGTTCGTCGAGTCGTAGCTCAAGTTTGCCCCGAGCACGATCTGCCTCGGATGCCGATCCAGAGTGGCTTTGAGGGCTTCATCACCCGCCCGGGGAGAGTCCAGCACCAAATCCACGATCACGACCTTTGCGCCTGCGCCGAGGATTCGCTCGATGGCGTCGGCATAGACCGACCGCGGCCAGCGGCCCCATCCCGCCGTCATGGCCGCAAGGGAGGGGGATTGCGCGATGTCTTCGGGCCAAAGTTCCAGCTTGAGCGAAGGATCGTCGATGGCGACGAAGACGAAGTCGGACAGCGTCGCGCGGCCGCCGCTCCAGGCGAGGACATTGTCCTGCACGCTCAATTCCGCACTTCGGAGCGTATTGTTCCGAGGAAAGACGATCGCGCCCAGCGCGGCGACGGCGAGGCAGATGCAGGCCAGCTCGATGAAGCGGCGGCGGGAGCGTTTACTGGCGGCGGTGGCCACGCGCCATGGTTATCGTGCCGCGCCCGGGCTGAAAAGATCGCTCTCGCGCGCAGGCCGTTGGTGGATTGACGCCTCGCGGAGTGTCGTTCACACTCCCGCGCTATGTTGCTCTTCCGCAGGTTCTGCCTCGGCGTGATCGTGTGCTCGTGCCTGGCATCGCCCTCGCTTTTCGCCCAGCAGCAGCAAGCCTCGCAGGCCGTCCAGGCGCAGCAGCAGGCCGGACTTCCGCAGCAGGTGCAGGGCGGCGTGATCAGGAGCTCGATGACGTCGGCGGAAACGTTCGCGCCGGCGAGCCCGGCGGATTCCGACATCGGCGAGCAGGTGCTCCTCCAGCCTGTGGAGAAATACCAGCCCTTCAGCGCGTGGACGAACTGGAGCGTCTTCTGGACGAACAACGCCCAGTTGCTCGAGAATTCCAACAGCGCGGACACGGTGCTCACCGGCACGGTCGGCGGCAGCTATCTGCCGCATCTCGGCAACAATCTCTTCGCCGATTTCTCCGCCGAGCAGAGCCTGTTTCGTTACGCGACGGACGGCTCGCTCGACTTTAACAGCCTCCAGCTAAAGGCCGGCCTCATTTATGTGATCCGCCAGCTCGATGACCTCACGCTCTTCACGCACTACACCTACGACCTGCTCACCGCTCGCGGGCTCAACCGGCAGATCTATGCGGATCAAATGCTGAGCGTCGGCGCGCGGAAGGTCTTCGCGATCAGCCGGGCGCAGCTTTTTTACACGTCGATCAGCGCGGATTTCACACTCGGCGGCGAGCCAAACTACGCGCTGCACAACGAATTCTCCTGGCTCGCGGGCTACCAGCTCAGCCTCACGCGCAACGTAAAACTCGACCTCTATTACCGCGCGGCGGCACAGGACTACCGGTATGTGAACCGCGCCGATTTCAACCAGCTCATCGGCGGCGGCGTCACCCTCGAGATCACGCGCTGGCTCAGCGTGCAGGCCGTCACCACGATGGCCATTAATCGTTCCACCGACGGGACCTTCAATTACTTCGCCGCAAATTTAGGTGGCGGAATTGGACTGATGGTTAACTTTTAGGACAATGAAACACCTGCGGCACCTTTTGCTGGCCGGCGGCGCGACGATGCTCGCCACGTTGGCGGTCCATGCGGCGGACACCCTGCAAAGCGCGGAGGTCACGAGGGTTTACAATCGAGTGGATCTACTGGCTCCGAGCCAGGCGGCGGCTCCGGCGAAGGTGGGCGACGATGTGCGCGGGCAGACTGCGGTGCAGACCGGCAACCAATCCCGCGCGGAACTCGCGTTCAACGACCAGACCATTGCCCGCCTCGGCGGGAACTCGGTATTCAGCTTCGAGCGCGGCACGCGCGACCTGAACCTCAACGAGGGCGTCATCCTGCTCGAAGTGCCGAAGAATGCGGGAGGCGCGACGATCAATACCGCCGCCGTCACCGCCGCGGTGACCGGAACGACCGTGATGATCGAATCCCGCAAGGCGGCGAATGGCGGCAAGGGCATCGTGAAGTTCATCGTGATCGAGGGGACGATGCGCCTGCGCCTCAATGGCCGCGTCGGCGAGGCCGTGCTGCTGAAGGCCGGGCAGATGATCAGCCTCAGCGCCGACGCCCGCTCGCTCGGCGAGCCCGTGTTTGTGGACATCGGCCGCTTGCGGAAGACCTCGGGCTTGATGAGCAACCAATTCTCCGAACTCAAAAACGCGCCCTTCATTTTCCAGGCGGAGAACGAGCAGAAACTGCTCAAGGCAAAGGGCAAACTTATCAGCCTGAACTACGGGCTCTACGGCAAGAAGAAGACCGCCGTCCTCCAGGTGGTGAGCGTGAACTCGCAGGCGTCGTTGCGCACCGATGCCAGCGTCGTGCAGACGCAGCCGAAGGTTCACAAGGTGACGGTTTCGCATCCACCGCTCGTCATCAACAATCCGCCGCCGAAGCCGCCAAAGCCGCCAAAGCCCCCGGTTTGCAAACCGCCGGCCCCGCCGCCACAGCCGCCGCCGCCGCGCCCACCGACTCCGCCTTCGCCGCCGCCGGTGCCACCGGCGCCGCCCAGTACCTGAACCTGCCCTCCGGCTCCGGAATTCGTGCGCCTGCTGCTGGTTGACGGTCACTATTATCTCTACCGGTCGTTCTTCGCGATCCGCGGGCTCACGAATTCCCGCGGCGAGCCGACCAACGCGATCTTTGGCTTCACAAAAGCGCTTCGCCGCATGCTGGCGGACGTGCGGCCGGACCGGGCCGCGGTGATCTGGGATTCCGGCGTGCCCGCCCGCCGCTCGACCCTCCAGCCCGCCTACAAGCAGCAGCGTCCCTCGATGCCCGAGGATTTGCGCGCGCAGGAGCAGGGCATGCGCGACCTCGTGCCGCTGCTTGGCATCGCAAGCCTGTCGCTGCCCGACACGGAGGCCGACGATTTGATCGCCTCGTATGCGGCGCAGTCGGCGGGAGAGGTGGTCATCGCAACCAATGACAAGGACATCCTCCAGCTCGTGGACAACCGCGTGTGCATCTACTCGACGAACAAGGCCGACATCGGCTCCGGCGAAACCTTCGCGCTTCTCGGAATCAACGAGGTGCGCGGGAAATGGGGCGTCGAGCCCGCGCAGATCGCCGATGTGCTCGCGCTCACCGGCGACGCGTCGGACAACATTCCCGGCGTGGACGGCGTGGGCCAGAAAACCGCCGCCGCGCTCGTCCGGCAATTCGGAAGCGTCGAGGCGCTGCTGGAACGCATCGGCGAGATCGCGAGCGAGCGCACGCGGGAGCGCATTGTCGCGCAGCGCCAGCGTGTGATCGACAACCGCCAGATGGTCGCCCTCGACCTCGATTTACCGCTGCCGCTGCCGCCCGGGGAACTCGTGATCGCGCCGCGCTATCCCGAGCTGATCGAGGTGATCCGCCGCTGCGAATTCCGCACGCTGCTGGCCGAGATCGAAAAGGAAGCCGGTCTCACGCCGCCACCAGGCGGAGGCCGGAGCGTGCAGGCCGAGCTTTTCTAACGCGCGGTCATCCGCCGCCGGTCTTGCGTTTGCGCGGTCCGGAAACCGCCGTCAGCGCCGCCCTCAGCCTGGCGGGGTGCCGCTTCCAGTGGTCCACAAGGCGTTCGAGTTTTTCCAACGTCCCCGGACTCACGTGGTGTTCGATGCCTTCCACGTCCCGTGAAATCACGCTCCGATCCAGCCCGAGCATCCCGAGAAATTCCGTAAGCAAAACATGCCGCGTCCGGATGCGGCGGGCGGCCTCCGCGCCGAGCGGCGTAAGGGTGAGTCCCCGGTATTTTTCGTAAACGATATAGCCGTCGCGGCTGAGCCGCTGGACCATGATCGAGACGGTGGGGCGGGTGAGTTCCAGCAGGGCCGCGATGTCCGACACGCGCGCGTAGCCCTTTGTCTCGATCAGCTCGTGGATGCGCTCGAGATAATCCTCCGCGCTGACGGTGAGGGGCTTCGCGGATGCCGGCACGTCCGCAGGCTAGCAGCCGCGGGTCCGCGCCGGCAATGGCGAAGGATCAGGGAAGGTGTCCGCTTTCGCGCAGCGCGGTCACGATCTCAGCAACAGCCGTGCTTCGATTCAACGCGTAAAAATGGAGCCCCGGCGCATCCGCCTCCAGCAGCCGCCGGCAAAAATCGGCCGTAAATGCGATGCCCCGCTTGCGGGCTTCGACCGGGTCTCCCGCCACCGGCTCGATCCGGTCCCGCAGCGCCGCGGGGATGGATGCGCCGCAGATGCGGCAAAATCGGACAAGCGCATTCCAGTCCGTGACGGGCAGTATCCCCGGAAGAATGCGCGGCGTCCGCCCGAGCGAGACAGCCAGGCTGTCGCGCAATTCGACGTAGAAGTGGGGCACGAAGAAACATTGCGTGATCGCGGCGCATGCGCCCTTCTCGAATTTTCGGTGCAAATTTTCCCAGTCTGCCTCGCGCGACGCGGCGTCGGGATGTTTCTCCGGAAATGCCGCGCAGAGCGTGGCGAAGCGCCCGTCCTCGCGGATGAGCTCGATGAGGTCGCTCGCGTATTCGCAGCCACCGTCCGTCGGCGCGAAACGCGTTTCGCCCTTCGGCGGGTCGCCGCGCAGGGCAAGCAGATTCTCGATCCCGTGGGCGGCGTATTCGTCGAGCAGCCCGCGCAACTCCGCCTTTGTCGCGTTCACGCAGGTGAGGTGGGCCATCGTGGAGACGTTGGTGCTTCCCGCGATGTGCTCGATGACCTCGCGCGTCTTTTCCCGCGTGCCGCCGCCGGCGCCGTAGGTCACCGAGACGAAATCGGGACCGTGCGGGATCAACTGCTCGATCGTATCCTCCAGGGTGTGCCAGCCGCGCTCGTTGCGTGGCGGAAAAAACTCGAAAGAAAGTGTGCGCGGTGTGCGCGTGAGCAGGTCGTCCAGTCGCATGGTCCGGTGATTATCCCCGTCCGGCCCGTCGGCGCAAGCCGCGCCGATTTAGAATGGGAAAAGAAAGAACGAAAAAAGTTTGACGAGTCTATCTCTCTGGATAAAAGGGGCCCATGCGAACGGGCAAAGATCACGAATGGGGCGCGGGTTCGCGCCGGGACGCGGCGGGTCGATGAGTTCCGACGAACACGCATGGCGGCGCGCGGCGGCGGCGGTGAGCCTGCCGGAGGTTCACCGCAGCATCATGGTGCCTGGCAATGCTCCCTTCTGGCGGAAAATGCTGGCCTTTGCCGGGCCGGGCTTTCTCGTGGCGGTGGGATACATGGACCCCGGGAACTGGGCGACCGACCTCGCGGGCGGCGCGCAATTCGGCTTCACGCTCCTGTCGGTCATCCTCATCTCGAACCTGATCGCCATTCTGCTTCAGCACCTGTGCATCAAACTCGGCGTGGTGACGGGCCGCGACCTTGCGCAGGCGTGCCGCGACCACTATCCGAAGCCGGTCGTGTGGTTTCTCTGGGTGCTGTGCGAGCTTGCGATCTCGGCCTGCGATCTGGCGGAAGTCGTCGGCTCGGCAATCGGTCTGCAACTGCTCTTCGGCATCCCGCTCGTGTGGGGCTGCGTGATCACCTGTCTCGACGTGCTCATCGTGCTCTTCCTCCAAAACAAGGGCTTTCGCTACGTCGAGGCGCTGGTTGTTACGCTCATCCTGACCATCGGCGGCTGTTTCGCGGCGGAGCTGCTGTTTGTAAAACCGAGCCTCACCGGCGTGCTGATGGGCTTCGTCCCGAGCACGGAAATTCTTCGCAATCCCCAGATGCTCTACGTGAGCATCGGCATCCTTGGTGCGACGGTGATGCCGCACAATCTCTACCTGCATTCGTCCATCGTGCAGACGCGGAACTTCGAGCGCACGCCCGAGGGCAAGCGCGAGGCGATTCGCTTCGCGACGATCGATTCGACGGCGGCGCTGATGTTCGCGCTTTTCATCAATGGCGCCATCCTCATCCTGGCGGCGGCTGCATTCCATTGGTCCGGCCACAAGGATGTGGCGTCCATCCAGGATGCCTACAGGCTGCTCAGCCCCACGTTGGGCGTCGGGATCGCGAGCACGCTCTTCGCGCTGGCGCTCCTCGCCTCGGGTCAAAACTCCACGCTCACCGGCACGCTCGCCGGCCAGATCGTGATGGAAGGCTTCCTCAATTTTCGACTGCCGGCGTGGCTGCGCCGGCTGGTCACGCGGATGATCGCGATCGTGCCGGCGGTGCTGGTTATCGGGATCTTCGGCGAGGGCCGGACGACGGAGCTGCTGGTGGCGAGCCAGGTCGCGCTCAGCATGCAGCTCGGGTTCGCGGTGTGGCCGCTGATGCGATTCACCGACGAGAAGGCGAAGATGGGTGAGTTCGTGAATCCGGTTTGGATTCGCATCCTTGGCTGGCTTTCCGCGATTGTAATCATCGGCCTGAACGTCAAATTGCTGTTCGACACGTTTGTTCCCGAGGAAATCCGACGGGCGCTTTGGCGTCTCGTTGCATCGTCCCATTAGCCTCCATGTATCGCACGATTCTCGTCCCGTTGGAAAATTCGTCGTCCGACGAAACGATCCTAGCCCACGTCAAGGCGCTGGCGAGGTTGACGGGTTCGTGTTTCGTTCTGCTTCACGTGGCCGACGGCTGGGCGGCCCGCAATTTCGACGAGCTCAATCTCGCCGAGAGCGAGGAGATTCAAGCGGACCGCCGCTATCTCCAGCAGCGGGTCGATGAGCTTGCCGCCGAGGGATTCGAGGTCGATTCTGTGCTCGAGAAGGGGGAGCCGTCGGATCAGATCATCCGCGTCGCCGCGGAACGCCATGTCGATCTCATTGCCATGGCGACCCACGGACACCGCTTTCTCGGAGATCTCATTCACGGCAGCACGGCCGACAAAGTGCGCCACCTCGTATCCGTACCGGTGCTTCTCGTGAAAGGCTCGGCGTCCGCGTCGTAGAGTCGCGCGGTGGGGTCGGGGGGATCACGAATCGCCCTTGGAATCCGGCGTCTCGAAATTGAAGTCGTGGATTTTGCCGCTTTCCTCCGGTGTGCGGAGAACCTTGTAGAAGCACCAGACGACCCACGCGGTGGCGCCGCCGACCGGCTCCCAATACTTCGCCAGATCGGCGCGAAAATTTCCAACACCGCGCCCCTCATCGCGAGCGTGCCGGATCAGATCCTGGTGCAGAATACCAGCACGCCGACGCTGTATTTCCCAATGGGCGACGCCGAGACATCCTTCGGATCGCTCATTGTCACCGCCACATCCTCGAATCCCGCGCTCATCCCGAACGAGCCTCCGCAATTCGCGCTCGGCGGCGTCAACTGCCAGCGCACGCTGGTGGTGAAGCCATTGGACAACCAGACCGGACGGGCCGCCATCACCTTGAGCGTGAGCGACGGGGCGAACCTCACCAGCACGTCGTTTGTGGTCGATGTCATCAGCGCCGGCAGACCGCCGACGCTCACGGGGCTGGCCGGGCGCCAGATCGTTGCACCCGGCCGGACTCCCGATGAACGAGCGTCACCGTGGATGATGCCGGGACGCCAGCCGACAGCCTCGTTTTGACGATCTCCTCGAGCAATACGGGCCTCGCGCCGGCGGGAAGCATCACGCTCGGCGGCAGCGGTGCGGCGCGCACCGTCCGCGTCGCGCCACGGCCGGGCAGCGCGGAGTCTCGGTGATTGAGGTGACGGCGACCGACGAGCAGGGCATGAGTGCGAAGGCGGGGTTTATCTTCTGCGTGTTTGACGCCGCCTCCGCGAACAACGCCATCCCGCAGCCTCGCGGCCTGTATGTGCTCGACAGCGCGGCGGGTTCCACGATCAACGGCGTTCCGATGCGCGACGGCAATGTGCGAAACCTGCCCTTCGTGGACGCTATGTGCTGCGCACCGAATGGGCGACATTGGAGCCGGCCGATGGCGTGTTCGACTTCGCCATCATCGACAACATCTTCTCCAGGCTGAATCCGCTCAACCAGAAGCTGTCGCTCATGATCGCCAGCGGCGTGCTGCCGGCGTGGCTGAACGCGCGGCCCGGCATCGCCACCTACACGGCGGGCGCGCCGGGCGTGACGCGCCCGCTGCCGTGGGATCCTATCGCACAGGAGCGCTACCGCCTGCTCCTGGTGGCGCTGCTGGGAGTCATCTATTTTGCGAGCATGGTCACCCCGTCGGGCAGCGGGGAGTTCAGCCTCACGGGGCGCGATTTGAATTCCCCCCATTCACGTTTTTCACGACACCCGACGGTGCGGCGCGATCGATTCCCGGCGGCGCGCTGGATCCCATCAACGACTACGATCTGGGGCGCTCGACCCTTCGTTCACCGGCGTGGGAAGTGGAACCGGCTTCGTCATTGCCGACATCACCGCGACCAGTCTCGGAAGCGTGTCGCCGGGTGTTTATTCGTTTCAATTGTTCGGCGACAACAGCGGAACGATTCCCGTGCAGGTTTCCGACACATCCTTCGTTTCGCTGAATGCGGGGAGCCCGACGTTCAGCATCACCGTTGTTCCCGAACCATCCGTCTCTGGATTGTTTCTGGGCGGGTTTGGCGCGCTGCTTGGCCTGCGCGCGCTTCGGCGCCGGTAGCTAGTCCGCCTCCGGCAATAGCCGCGGCAGGGCGTCCGGCGACCACGGGTTTTTCTGAAAATGCGAGGCGCGGATTTCCGACGCCACGCCGCCGGCCAGGGCGAGCGCCGCGTCCACGTCGAGATGCAGGTGGCGCGGCGCGAAGGGAGCGAGATTCGCCGCGGCGAGATCGAACAACCGCGACGCCGGCGCGAGGCGGGCGGCATCCTTGGGATGATCGGGGCGCAAATGCTGTTTGCGAAGATGCACGAAGCCGCCCGCGAGCTGGATGAGGCCCTGGTAAAAGGGCGCGTTCGCGTCCCCGCACTGGAGCCAGAGGTGCTCAAGCACATCGTGCGCTTCGTAATAGTCGCCGCGATTAAAGCAGGTAAAATACCCCGCATAGCACGGATGCAGACCGGACGGCCCGCCCGCGTGCAGCGCCGCAACGAAGGTCTCCATGCGGTCGAACTTTTTCATGCTTTGGCGCGCGGGAGTATGTGCTATCTCGTGTCGTTTGCAGAATTCTTTTCGCTCCCAATCCCGGCGCGGCCGTCCGCTGCCCCCGAGAATCCGGCCATGAGCCCGTGGCTGGCCGCGCTGCTCTCGCTTGGATTTCTGCTCGCCTTCGCCTCCGCGACGTTTTCCGCGGTGGAGACGGCGATATTCTCGATGAGCGAGGAGCGGCGGCGAAAACTCCGCGTGAGGGATCCGCGCCGGGCCGACATGCTCGACGCGCTCATGAAGCGCCCGGACGAGTTGGCGAACACGCTGTCGCTCGCAAACACGCTCACGAATCTGCCGTTGCTCATTCTTTTGCTGGCGCTTTTGGATCCGCTTGGCGTGTCCGGCAGTCCGTCGGGCTGGGACCTGCTTGCGCTCGGCTTCGCGGCAATCGTGGTGCTTTGCGAATTGCTGCCGAAGCTTCTCGCCCTGGCGGCGCCGATCCGCACGACGCGCTGGAGCCTGCCATTCGTCCGCCGGCTGCTCCCGGCGCTCGAGCCGGTTACGGCGCTTCTCCAGCGGCTGAGCGAGGGGATCGTGCGGCGCGTCGTGCCGCGCACGGTCGCGCCGTTCAGCCACCTCACGGATGACGAACTTGAGACGCTCGTGGAAATCGGGCGCGAGGAGGGGACGTTCGACGAAACCGAGAGCCGGCTGCTGCGCGAGGTGATGAAGCTGCGGGGCGAGGCGGCGAGGCATTGCATGACGCCGCGCATCGACGCATTCACGCTGCCCGACGACCTGACGAATGCCGAGGCGGCGGTGAGCGTGCAGCGCAAGCGCTACCGCTTCGTTCCGGTCCGCGGCGAGACGCCGGACGACATCCTCGGCCTGCTCGATGCGAAGGAATTCCTGCTGCATCCGAGCGCGTCGCATTACACCGAGCGGCTGCAGCCGCCCTCATTTGTGCCCGAGACGATCAAGGCCCTGGACCTGCTGCGGGCGTTCCTTGGCCACCGCCAGCACCTCGCGATCCTGCTCGACGAGTATGGCGGCATCGAGGGGCTGGTGACGCTTTCCGATCTCGTGGAGGAACTGCTCGGCGAGGAAGGGCCCGATGCGAGCAGCGAGCTTTACATCGAGCGGCTCGGCACCGCGCGCCTGCTCGCGGCCGGGAGCGCGCGCCTCGACGACATCGAGGAGCAAACCGGCATCGAGTTTGCCGGAAAGGATCTGCAAACCGTCGGCGGCCTCGTGGTCGAGCACTTCGGCAGCCTGCCGCGCCCGGGCGAGTCGTTCATTCTGGACGGCTGGCGCTTCACGGTGCGTCGCGCCACGCGCAAGCGGGTGCGCGAGGTGCTCATCGAGCTGGCGGGCCCCGAAGTCGGCGCCCGGGGAGAGGGGATATGATCTGGCCTGCCTTCCTTGCGTGCCTCGTCGTGTCGTTCACCTTCTCGGGCATCGAGTCGGGCGTGCTGTCCGTCAACCGCGTGCGGCTGCGCCACTATGCGCGCCGGGGGGAGGAGGCCGCGCAAAATCTCGACCGGCTGCTCACCCGCATCGAGCGTCTGATGATGACGGTCGTGCTGATGACGAACGCCGCGAACATCGTAGCAATCAGCATTCTCTACATGCAGTTCACGAAATGGATGGGGCCCTTCGGCGCGATTGCCGCCCTGGCCGTGGCGTTGCCGGTGTTCATCTTCGGGCTCGAGTTTTTGCCGAAGGCGATCTTCCGGCGTTTTCCGTATCGCACCCTGGTCGTCTTCGCGCGCATCCTCACGGCGGCGGACTGGCTGCTTGCACCGGTCACAAACCTCGCCGGATGGATCGTGCGGCCGTTTTTCCGCGCGGGGCGCGAGGTGGAGAGCGGGCGCATCGTGTCGGTGGAGGGTCTCAAGCGCACCATCGCGCAGGCCGAGCCGAAGGGGCAGCGACCCGCGACGGAGCGGTCGATCATCGAACACATCATCGATTTCCGCGCGCTGCGGGCCGGGGATCTGATGATGCCGCTCGACCGGGTGCCGCAGGCCGGGCCGGATACGCCGATCGCCGATCTTCTGCGCCGGGCTTCGGAACTGGATGCAAGCCGCTTCCTCGTGATCGAGAGCAATGGCGACGTCGGCGGCCTCGTGCGGGTGATCGACCTGCTTTTCGACGGGGTGCGGTCGGGCCGCGTGCAGTCCTACATGCGGCGCGTCGTCACCGTGAAGAGCGGCGAGCGGGCGATGACCGCGGTGAGAAAACTTCGCGCATCCCGCCTGCCCGTGGCCGTCGTGCTCGATGCCGACGGCCGGCCCGCCGGCCTGCTCACAAGCGATCACCTGGTCCGAAGGCTGCTTGGTGGCGACAAATAGCAAGACCGCTTGCGTCGCGGAAGCGGTTGCCATTTACTCACGGCCATGTCCGCCGAAGGAGCTTCACTCTATTCCCGCAAAAATCCCTTTCGCGCCACGCTCACCGTCAACCGCAGGCTCACGTTGAGCGGCTCGGAGAAGGAAACGCGCCACTTCGAGATTTCGCTCGGCGACTCGGGCCTCCAATACGAAGTCGGCGATTCGCTCGGGGTGTTCCCGGAAAACGATCCCGCGCTGGTCGGGAGAATACTCGACACCCTCGGCTACAGCGGCGGGGAGATCGTGTCGAATCCCGCCGGCGCGCAAGTGCCGATTCGCGAGGCGTTGCTGAAGGATTTCGTGATCACCGAGCCGTCGAAGCAGTTGCTGGCCGCTGTCGCCGAAAAGGATTCCTCGGCCGAGTTTCTGAAGGATTTGCTCGATCCGAGCGTGAAGACGACGCTCGACGACTACTTGTGGGGCCGCGACGTGCTCGATCCGCTCCTTGAGTTCACCGCCGCGCGATTCACGCCCGAGGAATTCGTGCCGCTGCTCCGCAAGCTTCAGCCGCGGCTTTACTCCATCGCCTCGTCGCAGAAGGTCGTCGGCGGGCAGGTCCATCTCACCATCGCGATCGTCCGCTACACGAGCTACGACAGGCCGCGCACCGGAGTCGCCTCCTCCTTCCTCGCCGAGCGCGCCGAGGGCGAGGGAAGGGTCCCGGTCTTCACCCACACGGCGAAAAATTTCCGCGTGCCGGAGGATCCCGCGACGGACATGATCATGGTCGGGCCGGGCACGGGCATCGCACCGTTCCGTGCGATGCTGCAGGAGCGGCAGGTGACCGGTGCGACCGGGCGGAACTGGCTTTTCTTCGGCGAACAGCGGTCGGCCTCCGACTTCTTCTACCGCGACGAATTCGAGAAATACCAGGCCGACGGCGTGCTGTCGAAATTCGACACCGCATTCTCGCGCGACCAGGCTTTCAAGATTTACGTGCAGCATCGTGTTCTCGAGCATGCGGCTGAGCTTTACGATTGGTTCGAGAATGGTGCGTGCTTCTTCATCTGCGGCGACGCGGCCCGCATGGCGAAGGATGTCGATGCCGCGCTGCATGAAGTCGTCCAGAAGGCCGGCGGCAAGACGCCGGAACAGGCCGTGGAATACATCGACGCACTCAAGAAGGCGAAGCGCTACCGCAAGGATGTTTACTAGGAGCGCCGGCCATGCGCGCCCGTTCCCAATCCCGTCGCCACCCGTCCCTGGCTGTTGATTAAACACGTCCATTTTCTGGGCATCTGCGGCACCGCGATGGGCGCCGTGGCGGCCGGCATGCGCGAGCGGGGGTTCGTGGTGACCGGGCAGGACGACAATGTCTATCCTCCCATGTCCACCTTCCTCGAGGAGCGGGGCATCGAGATTACCAAGGGGTATGAGCCCGGGGACATCCCGCCGGCGACCGATCTCGTGGTCGTCGGCAACGCCATGACGCGCGGCAGGACAGCGGTCGAGGCGGTGCTTAATCGCAAGCTCTACTACCTCTCGCTGCCCGAGACGTTGAAGCAGTTTTTCCTGCGCGGACGGCACAACCTCGTCGTCACCGGGACGCACGGCAAGACGACGACGACCTCGCTGCTGGCCTGGATTTTCGAGTATGCCGGTCTCGATCCTGGCTGGCTGATCGGCGGCATCCCTGCGAATCTCGGCACCGGCTGCTGCCTGCGCGACTCGAAGTATTTCATCATCGAGGGCGACGAATACGACACGGCGTTTTTCGACAAGCGCTCGAAGTTCATCCACTACCTGCCGGAGCTGGTGATCGTGAACAACATCGAGTTCGACCATGCGGACATCTTTCGCGACCTCGACGACGTCAAGACGAGCTTCCGGCGGCTGCTGAACATCGTGCCGGGCGAGGGGATGGTGCTGCTGAACGCCGACGATCCCAACTGCCTCGACATCGCGAAGGCCTGCCCGGCTCCCATCGTCGAGGTCGGCTTCTCGGAGAACGCGGCGAACCAAATCCGCAACCCCGGGCACCACGGCGCGCACACGAGTTTCGAGCTGTTCAGCGAGCGCTTCGAGATTCCGCTGCTCGGCGATTTCAATATTCGCAATGCCGCGATGGCGGCGAGCGCGGCGCATTTTTACGGCGTGCCGATGGAGAAAATTCGCGAGGCGCTGCGGACTTTTGCGGGCATCAAGCGGCGCCAGGAGATTCGCGGAGTCGTCCGCGGCATCACCGTGATCGACGACTTCGGCCATCATCCGACCGCGATCCGCGAGACCCTTGCCGGCCTGCGCCAGCGCTATGCGGGCGCGCGGGTGTGGGCGATCTTCGAGCCCCGGTCGAATACCACGCGGCGCGCGGTGTTTCAGCACGCGCTGCCCGAGGCCTTCGCGGACGCCGACGGCGTGATCATCGCGCAGATCGCGAGGCTCGAGCAGATTCCGGAGGCGGAGCGGTTGAATCCCGAGCGCGTCGTGGCGGATATCGCGGCGACGGGGAAGCCGGCGTTTTACGAACCGACGGCCGATGCGATCGTCGCGCGCTTAAGACCGCTGGCCGAAGCGGGCGACATCGTCGTGGTCTTCAGCAATGGCGGCTTCGACGACATCCACGCGAAATTGCTCGAGCGATTGTAGGGGAAGCCGGGCGCTACCCGAGGCGATAGACGATGCGCGCCTTGCTGAGATCGTAGGGGGACATTTCCATCTTCACCCGGTCGCCGTTCGTGAGACGGATGAAGCGCTTGCGCATCTTGCCCGAGATGTGGGCGAGGACGGTGTGCTTGTTCGCGAGTTCGACATGAAACATCGTGCCCGCGAGCACGGACGTGATCTTGCCTTCGACTTCGATTGCTTGTTCTTGAGCCATGATGAGATGCCGACGGACGACGAAGCCGGGTTTCTTCCGGGATAGCCGCGGGTCGGTCGAAATCGTTTCGAAAGCAAAGGGCGCGCTTTCGTGCCAATGCCCCGCCGCGCGAAGCGCAGCGCCCGGACCCAAACCGTCGAGAGATGGACTCTCGCCGATGCGCGGCGATTGGCAACTCCTTTCTTCGGGCGCTTTCGTCACCATCCGGATGGGTTGACAATCGCCGCAAATCCGGAGAGCGTATGGCGCTCCTGCGTGGGACGGCGATACCTGTCGCGATACTGTCGGCGCAGGTTTTACGAACATTCATCATCATATACTGTAGGCAACCGCCAACCCTTATTTCATGCGAACTCCTTGGGGCTCTATCCGCTGGCAAAATTCTTTTTTCCTCATCACCACATTTCTCGCCACGATTATTGCGGTGCCCATTTACCTCTGGAATCACGGCATCGATGCCTTCCAGCTCGGGATGTTCGTCGTGTTTTTCTTCGCCACCGGCATGAGCATCACGCTCGGCTACCACCGGCTTTTTTCCCACCTCACCTTCCACGCGCATTGGTCGGTCAAGCTCTTTACGCTGCTCTTCGGCGCGGCGGCGTTCGAGGGCTCGGCGGTTGCGTGGTCGGCGGACCACCGCAAGCACCACAAGCACGTCGATCACGACGAGGATCCCTATGATATTTCCAAGGGCCTCTTCTTTGCGCATATCGGCTGGCTGCTTTTCCGCACGGGACCGGATACGCCGCTCAGTTGGGTGCGGGATTTGCAAAAGGACCGGCTGGCCATGTGGCAGCACCGGCATTACGTGCCGCTCGCATTTGGCATGTGCTTCGGCGTTCCGGCGCTCATCGGATTTGCAGTCGGCGGGTGGGACGCCGCCCTCGGCGCGTTCCTCCTCTCCGGCGTGGCGCGCGTGGTGTTTGTGCATCACATGACGTTCTGCATCAACTCGCTTTGCCACTGGATCGGCGACCGTCCGTATTCCAGCAAATGCACCGCGAGGGACAGCTTCCTGATGGCCATTTTTACTTTCGGCGAGGGCTACCACAATTATCACCACGAGTTTCAATACGACTACCGGAACGGCGTGAAGCCGTGGCAATACGATCCGACGAAATGGGCGATCTGGCTGCTCAACAAGGTCGGACTCGTGCGCAACCTGCGCGTGGTCGATGAGGAAAAGATTCTCAAGGCGCAGATTGCCGAACAGCAAATCCTCCTCTCGGCGAAGCTCGAGAAGCGGGGCGCCCCGGTTTGCGAATCGCTGCAGGCTCTCCTCCACGCCGCGCAGGAGCGCATGCACGAGGCATTTGTTCGCTGGGAGGTGGCGCTGGCGGATTGGCGCGCCGCCGCCGAACGGAGGCATGAGCTGTCGCGCGAGCATCGCCGCGAACTCAAGCGCGAACTCGACGAGGCCACGCAGCGGCTGCGGGATGCTCTGCGCTACCTGCGCTACGCCCACGAGGCGTGAGCAGCCGTGCGGTCCGCGTCGGCGCGACGAATATTTACTCGCCAGCCGTCCGGCTCCTCCTAATTTGGGAGTCTTTTCATGAACGAGGAACTGCAGAAAGTCGTAGAAGCGGGGAAAATCACGCCGGCGATCGCCGCAAGCCTGGAGCACCTGCAGCCGGGCGCTTACTGCATCCACAAGAGCTGGGGATTCGGTCAGGTCGCCGAATGGAATCTCCTCACCGGACAGATCCTCATCGACTTTGGATCGAAGAAGAAGCACCCGATGCAGCTCGAGTATGCGGC
The DNA here is from genome assembly GCA_028713285.1 of Terrimicrobiaceae bacterium. Lineage (GTDB taxonomy): Bacteria > Verrucomicrobiota > Verrucomicrobiia > Chthoniobacterales > JAATET01 > JAATET01. The sequence continues at coordinate 28,041 of JAQTOP010000019.1, read as the reverse complement.
GCAAACACTCACCGCGATTCCCGCCGATCATGTGCGCGCTCAATCCGCGTCGAATCCTGACGCCGTCCTGGCCCGGGCCTCGGAGGATCCCGCCGGGCTCGTGCGCGACGTGCTCCGGGACCACGGCGGCAGGGCGACTCCCGACCAGATTGCCGCGGTCTTCGTCCCGCATGCGATGGATGCCGCGGCGTTCAAGAAGTTTTTTGACGGCGCGAAAAGGAAATTGAAAGGCGACGGGCATGTGCATCTTCCCGGCAAGAAGGGCGAGCCAATCGAGTTGCACGACGCGCCGGTGAACCAGGGCGCGAAGTTGATCGAGAACTTCCGCGGAGCCCGGCACCCGAAGGACCAGGTGCTTGCCCTCGACTCCATCGTGAAGGCGCTCGACGACTTTGCGAAGGAGATCGAGGAAATGCAATCCCTCGCCGCGCAGGTTGAAGATGCCGCAAAGAAAGGGCAGAGGCTCCATTCCGTCCAGGCCGTCGAGATGCTTTTGGCTCGCGACGAAATCTGCGAGCGCCACGACGCGCTCCAGCCGGGGGCCGATGCGCCGACGGTGGCGGATGTCCTGCGCGGGGAGCAGAGCCGCCTTGCCGAGCTTTTCGCCAGCCTGCCGGCCTCGAAGCACCGCCGGGTGCTCTCGCATTTCAAGGCCGCCTACGACGAGCGCTGGCAGGAGCGGGCGCTCGCGCTCGCGCTCAAGGGCACACCCCGCCTCGCGCAGGAGATCGCCCGCCTTTTTGAGCAGGAGGGCGAGAAAGCCGCCTTTGCGGCCGCCATCGACAAATGGCTGCGCGAACGCACCATCTCACCGGAGGTCCTGCTCTGGCTCTGTAAGGAACGCGGCGCGGGTTATCCCGAGTTTTTCAATATCGGCCTGTTCGGCGCGGTGATCGCGGCGCTCGAGGATGACGTCCTCCTCAGCGAGATCACGCGCGGCACGAAGCTCCACGACCTCGTGATGGACGACAAGACGCTCATCGCCGATCTGCTTGCGGGGGCCGACCCTGTCGTCGTGCGCGATGCCGTGCGCAAGCTCAAGCTCACGACCGTTTTCGACGATCTCAACAAGCGCTCGCTTCTCGCCCGCATCATCAAGCTCCACCCCGGCGTCCAGACAATGATCACCGGCGAGCAGGAGGAGTCGCGCTCCGCGAGCCTCGTGGTCTCGTGGGCCAGCCTCGACCGCCGCCGCGAGGAATACGAGGACCTGATCAATCGTCAGATTCCGCAAAACACCCGCGACATCAGCATCGCCCGCGACTACGGCGACCTGCGCGAGAACTTCGAGTTCAAGAGCGCGAAGGAGCAGCAGCGCGTGCTGCTGCGGCGCAGATCCGAAATGGAACGCGAACTCGAACTCGCCCGCGGCACGAATTTCGAGGACGTGGACACGTCGAGGGTCTCCATCGGCTCGTCGGTCGTGCTCAGCGATCCCGCCACCGGCGCGGTCGAGGAATACCACATCCTCGGCGCATGGGACGGCGCGCCCGAGAGGAACATCGTCTCGTATCAGGCCGGCATCGGACAGGCGCTCATCGGCAGGGCCGCCGGGGAGTCCGTGCAGGTGCCGACGGAGCACGGCGACCGCACGCTGCGCATCGAGCGCATCGATGCATTCAAAAATCTTGAATTGCTCCGGTCCGCCGAGCAAGCTCCCGCCTAGGTTCGGCCAGTCGGGAAAAGCGAATGCGGCCCGCGGATGCCGGCCGATCTCGGAAATCATTTCATGTCAGACACCACCATTATCTCAGTCCGCGCCCGGGAAATTCTCGATTCGCGGGGCAATCCCACCCTCGAAGTCGATGTCGAACTCCTCGGCGGCGCGCTGGGCCGCGCGGCGGTCCCGAGCGGCGCGAGCACCGGCGAGCACGAGGCCCACGAGCTGCGCGACGCGGTCAAGACCCGCTATCTCGGCAAGGGCGTGAGCAAGGCCGTCGCGAACGTTCACAAGTTCATCGCGCCGGAAGCGGTGGGCATGGACGCCCTCGACCAGATTTCCATCGACAAGGCGATGATCGCCCTCGACGGCACGCCGAACAAAAAGAAGCTCGGCGCGAACGCCATCCTCGGCGTCTCGCTCGCGGTCGCGAAGGCCGCCGCCATCCAGCTCGGCCAGCCGCTTTACAAATACCTCGGCGGGCCGAACGCGAAAGTGCTGCCCGTTCCGATGATGAACATCCTCAACGGCGGCGCCCACTCCGATGCGCCGATCGACTTCCAGGAATTCATGATCATGCCGAAGGGTCTCCCGACATTCTCGGAAGCCCTGCGCGCCGGCACGGAAGTCTTTCACTCGCTCAAGACCGTGCTCAAGGGCCGCGGTCTTTCCACCGCCATCGGCGACGAGGGCGGCTTCGCCCCGAAGCTCAGCTCCGCCGAGGACGCGCTCGATTCCATCGCGAAGGCCGTGAAGGCCGCCGGCTACAAGCTCGGCAAGGACATCTTCATCGCGCTCGACTGCGCGTCGTCGGAGTTTTACGACGCCGCCTCGAAGAAATACGTCTTCAAGAAATCCGACGGCTCGAAGCGCACGGCCGACGAACTCGTCGCCTTCTACGAGGGGCTTTGCGCGAAATACCCGATCATTTCCATCGAGGACGGCTGCTCGGAGAACGACTGGACCGGCTGGAAAAAACTCACCGAGGCTCTCGGCGAGAAGGTGCAACTCGTGGGCGACGACCTCTTCGTCACGAACGTGGACTTTCTCCGCAAGGGCATCGACAGCGGCACGGCAAACTCGATCCTCGTGAAGGTGAACCAGATCGGCTCGCTCACCGAGACGCTCGACGCCATCGAACTCGCGAAGGAAAACAAATACACCGCCGTCATCAGCCACCGTTCGGGCGAGACCGAGGATACGACGATTTCCGACATCGCCGTGGCCACGAATGCCGGCCAGATCAAGACCGGTTCGCTCTGCCGCACCGACCGCGTCGCGAAATACAACCAGCTCCTGCGCATCGAGGAGGAGCTTGGTGCCAACGCCATCTTCGGAGGCAAGATGCGCTGACAGCCGATGAGGACCGCTCACGCCAGAGCCCAGATTCGGAAACGCCGCGAGACGGATTTCTGGCGCGCGGTCAACCGCTTCCTGGTCGTCTTCATCGGCCTCGGGGCGGTCGCATTGATTGCGCTCGCCTTCGTTCCCGAGCTTCGCCGTATCGACGAGATGCGCGAGACCCTCGCCGGCCTGCAGAAGGAACTCGCCGCCCAGCAGCTCCTTCTCCGCCAGCAGCAGCGCGAGGAGCGCTGGCTGAACGAAGACCCCGGGTATGTCGAGACCATTGCCCGCGACCGGCTCGGCGTGATGAAGGAAGGCGAAACGATCTTCCGCTTCGACGAGGGCGCCGCGAAGGCCCCGTAATCCGCTGCCGGCGGAAATCGCGCGCAGGTTTTCGGTCGCAATTTTTCATCCTCACCACACTTTTATCCATGGACCTTCACACGCTGGACACCTCCGGACTCACCGACCGCATCGGCGAGTTGCGGAGGTTTCTTTGACCTGCCGACGCTGACCGCCCGCCTCGACGAGATCGAGGCCCGCATGGCGAATCCGGATTTCTGGAACAACAAGGAGGCCGCCCAGCGCGATGTCGAGCAGGTCTCCGCGCTGCGCGGGAAGATCGGGCCCTTCAAGGCGCTCGAGAGCCGCGTCGCCGACCTCCAGGTGCTCCGCGAGATGGCAGAGGAGGAAACCGATCACGACTCCCACGTCGCCGCGTGCAACGAAGTCGCCGAGGAATTCACAGCCATCACCTCGGAACTCGCGAGATTCGAGCTGCGGCAATTCCTGAGCGGCGAGCTGGACGGCAACCCCGCGTTCCTCATCATCCACGCCGGCGCGGGTGGCACGGAGTCGTGCGATTGGGCGGACATGCTGCTGCGCATGTATCAGCGCTGGATGGAACGGAGCGGATTGACCGCCGAGACCGTCGATATCCAGGTCGGAGACGAGGCCGGCATCAAGAGCGCGACCCTGCGCGTGAGCGGCGACCATGCCTACGGCTACCTCAACTGCGAGCGCGGCGTGCATCGGCTCGTGCGCATCTCGCCCTTCGATTCGAACAAGCGGCGCCACACCTCCTTCGCGAGCGTCGATGTCGTTCCCGAGGTCGAGGACGCTCCCATCGAGATCAACACCGACGATTTGAAGACCGACACCTTTCGCTCCGGCGGCAAGGGCGGCCAGAACGTGAACAAGGTGGAGACCGCCGTGCGCATCACGCATCTGCCGACGGGAATCGTCGTCGCCTGCCAGGCCGAGCGCAGCCAGGGCCGCAACCGCGAGCTGGCGATGCGGATGCTCAAGGCGAAATTGTTCCAGCTCGAGGTCGATAAAAAGCGCGCCGAGGCCGAGCGGATTTACGGCGAGAAGGGCGACATCGCCTGGGGCAGCCAGATTCGCTCCTACGTCTTCCAGCCCTACCAGATGGTGAAGGACATGCGCACCGGCGTGCAGACAAGCGACGTGCAGGGCGTGATGGACGGCGACCTCGACGCCTTCATCGAGGGAAAACTCCGCGGCCTCACCTACCGAAAAGGCGCCGACGACGAGGAGGAATAGGGAGGCTGGCCGCTTGCCCGAGGAACTGCTGAAATTCCTCGAAAGGGTGCAAGGAGAGGCGCACTGACCCCGAATTGCCGAATTCCGAATTGCGCGTTGCCCGCTCGACGGCAAAAGCCGTCACGGTTGATCGGGGATTTCGGCTTCGACCAGTTTGGCCAGCAGCGTCAGCGATTCCTGCCAGCCGAGATAACACGCCTCGGCGGGGATGACGGAAGGGATCCCCTCCTGCGTGATATTCAAATCCGTTCCGCAGAACACCGGCTTCAGAGCGATCGTCGTTTGCATTTCTCCCTGGAGATTCGGATCGTCGAACTTGTCTGAGTAGCGGAGGAGTTCGTGGGGCTTGAGTTCGAGATAGGTCCCGCCGAACGAGTGGCTCGTGCCGGTGGTGAAGTTGGTGAACGACATCCTGTAGCTGCCGCCGACCTGCGCGTCCATCTGATGAACCTTGCCCGTGAATCCGTTCGGTGGAAGCCATTTGGCCATTGCATCCGCATCCAGGAACGCGCGATAAATCCGCTCCGGCGTCGCGCGGAGAATTCGGTGAAGGCGAACGGTGTTGGTGCTGTTGTTTGGCATGGTGTTTGTGTGTTTGGGTTCATCAAGACGACGAACGAAATCGACGGTTCAGGACATTCGTCGCAGAGTCGAATTCATTTTCGCGCACTTCAGCCGGCGGAACCGCTTGACGCACCCGCCTGGGATGGTCATTGGGATGGTGTGCTGATCACCTTTGCGGATCGAGCGTCCGACTCGCCTTTCATGGAAAGGGTTTGGCGGAGCCACAGCGATCTGGCGGGCGTGTTTCATTCCATTGCCGCGTGTTACTGGTCATGGTCGTCACGCAACTGGAGGGAAAAGTTTCCTCACGGTGCGCGGGCCGGAAACGAAGGCGACGACGGCCGACCTCCCGGCGGAGAGCGAGTGGTGCGGGGTTCTCTTCAAGCTCGGCGCCTTCATGCCTCTGATGCGGTCCAGCGATCTGCGCGACCGCAATGACGTGACCCTGCCGAATGCCACGAAGCGGTCCTTCTGGCTGAATGGTTCGGCGTGGGAATTCCCCAATTTCGAAAATATGGAGACGTTTGTGAATCGGCTCGTGCGGAGCGGGTTGGTGATGGCGGATCGAACGACGGAGGGCGCTCTGCGTGGAGATCTACAGGATGTCACGACGCGGGCCGAACAACGCCACATTCTTCGGGCGACGGGGTTGACCCTCGGAGCCATTCATCAAATCGAGCGCGCCCGGCGAGCCACCCAGCTTTTGAGGCAAGGCCCCCCGATCGTCGATGGGGTTTCCGACGCGGGTTATTACGATCAGGCCCATCTCACCCGGTCGCTGCAACGATTCATCGGTCAGAGCCCCGCGCGGATCGCGCAAGGGAGGGAGCAGTTGTCGTTTTTATACAATAAAAGGCCGGCGTAATCCGCTAACGGTGGGATTGTGAATCAAGACACAATCATCCAAACATCGGCGGGACTCTCGACCGCTTCCAAGGTGGCGCCATGGCTGGGAATGGGCCTCACCCGTCTGGTGGTGCTGTTTTTGGCGTTCGACGGAATCGCGAAAGTCATCCGCGTGGCGCCCGTAATGGAAGCGTGCCGGAAGATGGGCATTGTCCCGGATTTGGCCGTCGGGATCGGCGCCCTGCTGCTCGCCTGCACAGCCGTTTACGTCACGCCAAGAACCGCCATCCTTGGCGCGATTCTGCTGACCGGCTATCTCGGCGGCGCGGCGGCCACGCACGTGATCGCCCGGAGCGGCGTTTTCCCGACCGCCTTTTCCATTGGCTTTCGCGTGCTGGTCTGGGCGGGACTGGCATTGCGCGAACCCCGGTTGGTCCGGTGGATTCTCCTGCGCCAGTGATTGGCAGGCCGTCGACCGAACCTTGGAACACCGCCCTGTCCCACCAGGAATACCTCACCTACATTCAGGCGAAGACGGGCAAAAGCCCCGCTGACTTCCGGGCGCTCGCGGAGAAAAAGGGATTCACGGCAAAAGGCCGGCTCGCCGCCGGCATGAAAGCGGGTGCCATTGTCAAATGGCTCAAGGAGGATTTCCAGCTCGGCCACGGTCATGCGATGGCCATCTACGCACTGCTGAAAGGAGCGAGAAACGAAGACAGCCCGTGAAGCACTCACGGGCGCACCTCAAAATAGCTGATGCAGCAGCTCTTCCACTCGATCGAGCAAACGACGCCTATCTTTCGCGTGGAGTCTGCGCCCTTCGCCGCCGCAGTCGCGCGAGAATCGGCAGCAGCAGGCCGGCGGCGCCTACGAGGCCGGCGAGTCCCGCCTCCGGGACGGCGGTGAGGCCGTTGATCTGAGACGCGTAGGTGCTGAGCTGCACGAGGTAGCTGTCGCTGCTTGTGAGATCGACCGCTTCATTGATCCCCGCGAGCTGCCAGCGCGCCGTGGCGGAGTTGTAAATGAAGCCGCCGCCGCCCGAGTCGCCCCCGACGAGCGTCGCATTGTTCGTAATACTCCTCGAGTCGCCCAAGCCGTTTGTGTAGGTGGTCGTGCCATAGGCGGTTTTGAAGTCCGTGGTCACGTAGGAATAACCCGAGACGGTGACGGAGACGTTTTTCGCGGTGACGGTGTTCGCGCCCCAGGTTTCGCCTTGACCGCCGCCGTAGCCGATCATCACGACCGTGCTGCCGCTCACGAAGTAGGAGGCGACGCTGGGAGACGAACTGGAAATCGTGAGCGGAGGCAGCGCGGGGGCGGTGGCGATCTGGAAAAGGATGAGGTCTGCCGTGCCTTTGGCGTTGGATATGGACCGCTCGGAGCCGCCGACGTAGCTGTAGATAATGCCGGCCAGCGTGAAATCCCCGGGGCCCACGTGGCCGGCGGTCATGACCCAGCCATTGCCGATATAGACGCCGCTCGGGCCGTTGACGTTGCCCACGTAGTCCCAGCCTGTGATGCCGGTCGCGCCCCAGCCGGTCGTCCAGTTCGCCACGTCGGAGTCCGTCGGCTCGGTTGTCACGTAGCCGCCGCTCGTCTGCACCGCCAGGGCTGGGCGGAAGCAAAGCGCGAAGAGAGTCGCGATGAGCAGAGCGATGGGGCGAATGATTCCGCGCATTTCGGGAAAGGCTAGCACAGTTTGCGAAAAATTGAAGCGGTCAGGCGGGCGGCGCGGGGCTCGCCCGCTTGCGATGGCGAGATGAACACGATGCCACGACTGCGGCGACAGTGGCGGCGGCCCCGAGAATGAGCAGCGGCAGGGCGGCCGGTGGTGAAGGACTCCGTGAGGCCAGCGGGCACGTTCGAGAAGCCGGGCCAGGGGACGTGGCGGACGGCGTAATTCGTTCCATCGTGATAAAGGCTGTCGGCACGGGGGTGGGCGCCCACCAAACCGCCGAAGGTTCTGCCGGCGGCGGCGAGGGCCGTGTAGAGATTCGCCGCGTTGGTGAACGGCGCGTCGGGATGGGTATCGGTGAGGATGCCCTGGTTCGAGCCCGAGAAGAGCCAGTAATAATTCGGCTGGCTCGCGCGGAGTGTGCCGTTGACGTAGGAATCGGATGCTGGATGCCGTAGCCTTGGGTGATGTCCGCGCCCTCCGTAAACGGGTGCGGCGTGCAGCGCGGCGGCGGGGAGCAGGCCGGCGAAACAGGCGAGGGCGCGGATGCAGCGCATGCGGGCGATTCCTAGGGAGAGAGTTGATTTCGATCAACGATTTTGTCGCACGCGCGCAGTCTGGCGTCGCGGCTGGATGCTCTGTAGCATAAGGTCGGCAGCGAGCCTATGATCATTCACCGGGAAGCGCACTTTCAAGGAACCGATACCGTTCGTGATATCGTCATCGGAATGGCTGACGGCCTGACGGTGCCGTTCGCGCTGGCGGCGGGAATTTCGGGCGCGATCAGCGCGAACCATATCGTGGTGACGGCCGGCATCGCCGAGATCGCCGCCGGCTCCATCGCCATGGGCCTCGGCGGCTATCTCGCGGCCAGGGGCGAAGCCGAGCATTACTTTTCCGAACGCAAGCGGGAGGAGGCGGAGATCATCGAGAAACCCGCGGCGGAGGAAAAGGAGGTGGCCGACCTGCTGGCCACCTACGGCCTCACGCCGGAGGAAGCCGCTCCGATTGTCGCCGGGCTCAAAAGGCGCCCGGATGCCTGGCGCGATTTCATGATGCGGTTCGAGCTGGGACTCGAGGAACCGGACCCGAAGCGCGCGCTGGCCAGCGCCGTGACCATCGCCGGAGCCTACGTCGCGGGCGGCATCATTCCCCTTTCGCCATATATTGCGACGCAGGATTCCCATACCGCGCTCCTGTTCTCCGTGGGATTCACCTTGAGCGCGCTTGCGGTTTTCGGTTTCGTGAAGGGGCATTTCACCGGCGTCTCCAAAATCCGCAGCGGATTTCAAACCCTCATGGTGGGAGGCATTGCGGCTGCCGTGGCGTATTATGTAGCCAGGCTTTTCACCGCCTAGGCGGGCCGCGATTCGGATCGAGCCTCCATGGAACGCGACATCACATTTCTGCAGGCGAAAAAGGTCCCCGCCGACCCGGGGCGCTTGAATGCCTCGAGCCACACGATCGCCGACCATGCCGGCGTCGTGGCCATCCATCCGATTCCCGAAAAGTCCGCCATCGAGATCGAATTCGACCCCGCCCGTCTCAGCGAGGAGGATATTCGCCAGATCGCGCGCGAGCATGTGCAGATCGAGCGCGACGGCCTGCAGAAATCCGCCTTCCGCCTCGATGGCAAGGCGTGCGAAGCGTGCGCGCTCAAGCTCGAGCGCCGGGTGGGGGAGATCCCGGGCGTGCGTCGCGCCACAGCCACCTATGTCGGGCGGGTCCTGTGTCTCACGTTCGACCGGTCCGCGGCGCCGGAGAGTCGAATCCTGCGCGAGGTGCGCGAGGCCGGCGCCCGCATCCGTCCGCTCGAGACCCTGCGCGGAGGGGTGAGCCTGGGGCAAAGGATCCGAACCGGGGATCTCAACGAGGAGATCTCGTGCGCACTGGGCACCATTTTCCTCGCCGCCGGCTTATTCATGGATCATTTCGCCGGCCGCGGGGTTGCCGCAGGCACACTCTACGCCGGAGCCTACATTTTTTGCGGTCAGCAGGGCGTGCGATCCGCCATCGCGTCGCTGCGCCAGCGCGTGCTCGACGTGGATGTGCTCATGGTGCTCGCAGCATTGGGCGCTGCGCTCGTCGGCGCGCCGTTCGAGGGAGCGCTGCTGCTATTTCTCTTCAGCTTTTCGAACGTGCTCCAGCGCTACGCCATGGAGCGCACGCAGAAGGCCATCGAGTCGCTGCTCACCCTTCGCCCCGACAAGGCCCTGGTGAAACGCGGCTCCGTCACCAGGCTCGTGCCCGTCGAGGATTTGCAGATCGGCGACATCGTCGTCGTTCGGCCCGGCGAGCACATTCCCGTGGACGGCGCCGTCTGCGAAGGCTCGAGCAGCGTGGATGAATCCAGTCTCACGGGCGAATCCATGCCGGTTTCCAAGGGCGTCGGCAGCAACCTCTTCGCCGGCACCTTCAACCAGAGCGGCGGCATCGAGTTGACTGTCTCCCGGCGCGCGGAGGATTCCACGCTTTCCCGCATGGTGAAGCTCGTCGCCGAGGCGCAGGCCGAGAAGTCGGGCACCCAGCGTTTCCTCGAACAGGCCGAGCAATACTACGCCGCAGGGGTGATCGCCTTCACCGCGCTCGTGCTGCTCGTGCCGTGGCTGCTGTGGCGCGAGGCGTTTGGCGACGCCTTTTTCCGCGCCATGACCATCATGGTCGTCGCGTCGCCCTGCGCGCTGGTCATCAGCACGCCGGCCACCGTCCTGTCCGCCATCGGCGGCGCGGCCCGGCGCGGCATTCTTATTAAGGGCGGTTCGCATCTCGAGCGCACCGCACAGATCGACATCGTCGCGTTCGACAAGACCGGCACCCTCACGGTCGGCAAGCCCACCGTCACCGAGATCCTCACCGTCGCGGGAGTCCATGCGATCGCAGAAAACCTCGATCCCTCCGCGGCCGCGCTCCTGTCCGCCGCCGCCGCGCTGGAAGCCAAATCCGAGCACCCGCTCGCTGCGGCAATCGTCCGCGGCGCCCACCAGATGGGCCTTTCCCTGCCGCCCGCTACCGATTTCCAGTCCACGCCGGGCAAGGGCGCCGAGGCCACGGTGCAGGGTGTCCGCATCGTCATGGGCAGCGAACGGCTGTTTCGCGAGCTGCGCGCTGCGGGCATGGATGCTTTTGCCTCGGCCGTGGCTCCGTTGCTCGCGAAGGGCAAAACGTGCGTCTGGATGGGTGAGCGCGAGGGCGATGCGATCAAGGCAAAGGCGGTGCTGGCCCTTGCCGACACGCTGCGGCCGGAGGCGCGGGAAGTTGCCGCCAGCCTGCGCCGGCTTGGTGTCAAAAAAATCGTAATGCTCACCGGCGACCAATCCGCCGTCGCCCGGGCCATCGGCGAGGAGGCGGGGGTCGATGAGGTTCACGCCGAGCTCCTCCCCGAGGCCAAAGTGCAGGCGATCCGCGCGCTCAAGAAGCAGGGGCGCGTGATGATGGTGGGGGATGGAGTGAACGACGCTCCGGCCCTCGCGACCGCGGATCTCGGCGTGGCCATGGGCGCGGCCGGGACGGATATTGCGATGGAAACCGCCGATGTCGTGCTGATGGGCGACCGCTTGGAGAATATCCCGATCCTGCTCGGCGTCGCGCGTCATGCCCGCCGCGTGTTGCAGCAGAACCTCACCTTTGCAACGGGAGTCATCGTCGTCCTCATCTCGGCGGCGCTGGGCTTCGCCCTGCCGCTTCCGCTGGGCGTGGTCGGCCACGAAGGCAGCACCGTGCTGGTTTGCCTCAACGGCCTGCGCCTGCTCATCTACACGCCGCAGCGACGGACCGGGCGCTGATCCTCAATCCGACCGGGCCGTCCGTTCAACGGGCCGACACCATTGCGAGGAACGACGAAATTGCGTCCCCGTCGGCCGTCGCGGCTGCCGCCGCCACATACCCATCGGGTCGGACGAGCCAGATTCCACCGGGCTCGAACGGTTCGCGCACCCGCGGTTCGACGAGGTTCGGGTATTTCGCGAGCAAGGCCGCCGTTCGGTCATCCGCCTTGGCGAACAACGCAAAGCGCGGCGTATCGCCCGCGCCGACCGGCGCCTCCCCCTCGCGAATCGGCGCTCGCCGGCCCGCCTGCGGTCCTGCATGGGCGCTGCTCCCGCGGACGCTGAGCGGGCTGTCCGGGTAGCCGATCGAGAGTTCGGTGAGGGCGTCCGCCATCGCATGGCGCACGGGCGGCAGGCCGAAAACGAGTGAGGCGACGTGATTGCGGATCGATTGCTGCAGGCCGCCGCGCATGGTGGCGATGGTTGTCATGCGGCCCGCGCCTTTGAGCACCTGGTCTCCCACCGCGCTGCGCTCGAGGCTGTAGCTTTCGAGCAGCGGGGTCGGCGCGCAGAGGCCGCGACTGACGAGCGCGAGCTTCCACGCGAGGTTGCAGGCATCCTGCATCCCGGTATTCATGCCCTGGCCGCCGGCGGGACTGTGGACGTGGGCGGCGTCACCTGCGAGGAAGACGCGGCCCGCCCGGTAGTCGGCGACCTTGCGCTCATTGATTCGAAACGCAGCCAGCCAGATCGGCTCGCTCGCCTGGATTCCACCCGGCCCGCGCCGGTCCAGCACAGCCTGGATTTCCTCCATCGTCGGATCGGCGCGATGGGTCTCGCCCGGCGGTTTCTCGACGTCGGCGATTACGCGAAAGCGGCTCTCCGTGATCGGAAAAATCACGAGGACGCCATCGGAATGCCACATCACATTGACCTGCGCGGCATTCGGCACCCCGCTCAAATGGACGTCGGCGAGCACCCAATCGCTGTTCAGGGTGTTCCCCTGGAACTCGAGACCGAGCTGGTGCCGCACGGTGCTGTGGGCGCCGTCGCAACCCAGCAGCCAGGACGATTCCACGGATTCCTCCCGGCCGTCCGCGTGACGCAGCGTGGAGACGACGCCGTCCGCCGAGTCGGAAAAATGCATGAGCTCAACCGTGCGTTCCGGCGTGATGCCGAGGGATTGCAGGTGCTGCGTCAACAGCCGCTCGGTGTCCGATTGCGGAATCATCAGCGCATACGGATAGGGGCTCGCCACTTCGCCGAGGGACAGGTGCGCGAGCTGCTGGCCTCCGGCGCTGACGCTGGCTCCTGGCGCCTTAAATCCCGCCGCGACGAAGGACGCCGTGCAGCCCATGCGGTCCATCAGCTCGAGCGTGCGACTCCAGAGGACCAATGCCTTCGATTTGTCGGTGGGTTGCGGCGCCTTGTCGATGATGCGAACGGACAATCCGTAACGCGCCAATTCCGCCGCCATGGTCAGCCCGACAGGCCCGGCCCCAACAACCAAAGCGTCAATTTTCATCCGCGGGACCATAGCCGAATGCCCGGAAGAGGCCAATCTTTCCATTGGAAAACGAGAGGATGCTCCCACGCGCGAAAAGCGCCGCTTGAATTCTCCGCCTGCCGCCGAGGCGGCGAAGCACCAGACCAGGTGGTCTACGGACCGTTGCCCTATTGCATCGAATGGAGCCCGATCAGGTTTCCCTCGGTGTCCAATACGTGGGCGATGAAGCCGTGTTCGCCGATGGATTTTTTTCCGTTCTGGATGCGCCCGCCGTTCTGGATCGCACGCTCCGCCATCGCGGCGCAGTCAGGACCCGGGAAGTAAACGAGGGTTCCGCCCGCGCCGGAGTCCTTGCCGCTCATCCCGACGAGGGCTCCCGCGCATCCGGGAGCATCGGGCTGCATGGGGAATGTCCACAACTCCACCTCGGGACTCTCCAGGCGTTCGAGCGTCACATCGAACGTCTTCTCGTAAAACGCTTTGGCCCGGTCCATGTCCTGGACATAGATCTCGAACCAGCCGACCGGATTGCATTTTGCGCTCATTCTCTGGCTTCGCTTTTCGCGCGGATTCCGGTCGTGTCCATGCAAACCCCAGGCTAAACCCTTAGCGAACCGCGGAACCCTCGGGTGGCATAATAGGACTGCGCGCCGTTGTGACCGACGAAGACGCGGCCGTAGCGGCGGTCGCCATAGAGCGCGCCGCCGAGCTTCCTCATATCGGAAGGCGTTTTCACCCAGCTCGACGTCTTCGTATCGAAAGCTCCAAGTTTCTGCAGCTCGTAATATTCTCCCTCGGTCAAAAGCTCGATGCCCATGGCCGCCGCCATATCCATTGCGGTGTTTTCCGGCTTATGTTCCTTCCTGGACTCGAGCCCTTCTCTGTCGTAACAAACGCTCGTGCGGCCTTTGGGAGTTTCCGCCGAACAATCGAAGAAGAGGTATTCGCCCGTCTTTTTGTCCTGCCCCACCACATCCGGCTGACCGCCGGTTCGTTCCATTTCATTGAGCGCCCGCAGTTTTCCGGCATTAGCTTTGAACTTCGCTTCTACTTTAGCCCAATCAAGGCCCTCGTGGCGGTTCCTGTTTTTCTCAAAGCGATCTTTCAACGCGCTGAGCAGCTCTTCACGTTGTTTCGGTGAGAACTCCTTTTTTGTTTCAATGTTCTTCATAGGGGCTGGGTGTCTGGCAATCACTCGATACCTTGTATGCGGGTTGGGCGTTGCGGTCAAATGGGGGAATTGAAGGCCCGCGGCTGTAGGCATCGGTGACTGACCAGTGAAGCGCCTCGAAGCCTTTCTCGCGCAGAAGCAGTGCCCGGTCGGGCGACAGGTTCATGTCGATGAGCAGTCTCACGCCATGGCCAAGGGCACCTCGAGGCCAAGATTTTCTCCGGCATAAAGGGTCCGAGCTTTGCTAATGAGACCCTTGGCAAGATCCTCTCACAGCCGCCAGTCGCGCACCCCGTTGGCGTCGGCCAGAGTCGATTTGGCCACCGGCTCCCAAAATCCAAGATGATAAAGAGTCTCGGGCCGCGTATTGAGGCACGTCTCGATGTCGCGCAGCCCCTCCCGCCACGTCAATTGGGCGAAGGCCATGCAAATGAGCTGCTGGCGGCACCCGAAATGCCGGACTTTCATCTCGGCGTTGTAACGTTGAACATATCGATCCAAGGTCTGGCGGTGAACCAGATCGATTACCTGATCAAGAATGTAGCGGCCCGAATTCATGGCCGGAAATCCTGCCGACAGACCGATCAGAATTCAAATGCGTCACATCCATTTCCCGTTGTAACATTCTCATTTTCACAAGCTAGCATTGACTCAATCTGCCTTTAACCGGACACCCGTGAAGACGGATACTCCTGCGCACGGCATTCCCAGAAAAAAATATTCCTGGCCGATCAGGTGGTGACCGTCTGCGCGACCAATGATCGAGGAGCGAAGAAATCCATCGATGTGTGCGCGAACCGCGGAGTGGCGGGGGATTGGATAGGGCATCAAATTCGCGCGGACCTGCCGGAATCATTCGCGGTTCGATTTGTTTGGGGTGATCGCGCGAAGTGGGAAAGCAAGGATGTCTTTCTGGCGGGCCCCGTCCCACTTGGGATTCTTGGCAGAGTTCCCGTCCATTCAAAAATTGTCTGGATCAATCCGCCAATGGAACCGCCGTCGGATAGGTCGTTTCCGGCGCGGGGGGACTTGACGGTTCTATGGGGGGAGTTCCGAGGTTGCAGCCCCAGCAAATGGCGAGGTATTTTGCCGACTCGCGAGGGGCGGATAATCAATCTCATGGGCCGGGGAGAGTATGTCTCCCGGGCATGGAGTCTGTATCTTCAGACCGCAGGCATCCTGCGCCGACCGCGCAGGCCGTTTCGGCGAGGCGGCTACGGGACGATCTCGCCGCGGATGAGATCGTCGTAGGTCTGGCGTTTGCGGATGACGGACCAATTTTCTCCATTCACCAGGACTTCGGGGAGGAGCGGGCGGGAGTTGTAGGTCGAGGACATCACGAAGCCGTAGGCTCCGGCGCTCAACAGGGCGACGCGCTCGCCGGCTTCCAGCGCGGAAAGGACGCGGTCCTGCGCGAAGAAGTCGCCGCTCTCGCAGACGGGGCCCACGACGTCCATCGCGACCGGCTCGCGGACCGAGGCGCGCTCGAGCGGGTGGATTTCGTGGTAGCCGTCGTAGAGCGCGGGGCGGATGAGGTCGTTCATCGCGGCATCCACGATGGTGAAGGTCTTCGCCGGAGTTTTTTTGACGTAGAGGACGCTGGCGAGCAGGGCGCCGGCGTTGCCGACGAGAAAGCGGCCGGGCTCGAGCAGGATTTTCAATTCCAGCGGGCGGAGCAGAGGGACGACCGCCTCGGCGTAGGCCTCGGGCGTGATGCGGTGCGGATGGTCGGACGCGCTCCACCACGCGGGCGAACCGCTTTCCAGCGCGGGGTCATAGACGATGCCGATGCCGCCGCCGATGCTGAAGAACTCGATGGCGTATCGCGCCTTCAAGGCCTCCACGATCGGGATGAGCTTGCCGATGGCCTCGGCGAACGGGGCGGGATCGAGGATTTGCGAACCGATGTGGGTCTGCACGCCGCGGATGCGGAGGTGCCGGCGGGCGGCGGCTTCGCGATAGAGCGATTCGACGCGGTCGATGCCGATGCCGAACTTGTTTTGGCTTTTGCCGGTGGAGATGTATTTGTGCGTGCCGGCATCGACGTCGGGATTTACGCGGATGGCAACGGGCGCGGTGACGCCGAGCGCGCCGGCCACTTCGTCGATGAAGGCGAGTTCGGCCTCGCTTTCGACGTTGAAGCAATGGACCCCCTCGCGCAGGCCCTGCTCGATCTCGGCGCGCGTCTTGCCGACACCGGCGAAGGTGCAATGGTCCGCGCTGCCGCCCCCCCGCAGCACGCGGAAGAGTTCGCCTCCGGAAACGATGTCGAAGCCCGCGCCCTCGGCGGCGAGGAGATTGAGAATGGCAAGATTCGAGTTCGCCTTGATCGCGTAGCAAATCTGGTGGTCGAGGCCGGCCAGCGCGCGGTCGAGGCGGCGGAAATTCTCCCGGATCGTTCCGGCGGAATAGACGTAGGCGGGCGTGCCAACGGCGTCGGCGATGGCGGCGAGATCGACGTCCTCGCACGCGAGGCGGTCGTTGTGATAGCGGAAGGAATGCATGAGGTGAGGCTGCGGGATTCTCACGCGAAGGCGCGAAGACGAAAAGAGAGGAATTGAGGCGGGAGGTTTTCGCGACGTCGCGGCTTCGCGCGAGGCGTCGAATTCACTCCGCGAGGAGGGGCTGGATCGCGTCGAGTGCCTTCAAATAGAGCGGGTGCCGGCCGCCGCGGCTGAGTTCCATGAGGAGCGTCTCCGTGATGCGGTCGCGTCCGGCGGGCAGGAGTTGCGACGAGGCCTCGAAGCGTCCGCCGCTCATTGTTGCGTGGTAGAATTGATCGTGCTGCGCGCGGTCGAGCTGGAAACTCGCGTCGCCTGCGGCGAGGCGGCACGAGGAGATGCAGGCGCCGGGCCGCATGACGAACTCGAAGGTGACTTCGCGGCGATCCGGCGCGCGGAAGGCGTGGCGGCCGAGCACGGAATCGAGCTTCCAGTCGAGCTGATGGGCGAGCCAGCCGAGCAGGAGCAGCGCGGAGATGCGGGCGCCGGGTGCGTGGACGATTTCCACGTGGTCGAGCTGGCGGAGATACGGCAGCGCGCAGGCGTTGTCGAAAAAATGGGCGAGGCCGAGGCGCAGGCTGAGCAGGCGGGTCCAGTTGAGGTCGCACAGCGCGGTGCGCACCTCGCCGAGGGTGGCGATTTTGCGGACGAGGGCGAATTGCGCCGCCGGGTCGTCCCAGTCGTTGCTGTCGAAGATGAGGCGGTCGATCCAGCTCCAGAGGCGCGAGTCGAGCGGCTCGCGGAAAGGGGCCTGCGACCAGAAGCAAAGCGGCAGGTCGCTGTCGAGGTGGGCGAAGACGACGTTCGTGAGCGCCGAGGGGGAATCGCCGTCGAGCTGGAAGGTGATCTGCTCGGAGCAAATCTCGTGCTTTCCGGCGGCGTGGCAGTGGGCGTTGATCCATGCCTTCGCGCCGCGCTCGGCGGCGGTGCGGTTTGCGAAAATGAGGATGGCGCGGCAGGCGTGCTCGGTGGCGATCTGCGCGATGAGTTCCGTGTTTCGGTCCACGGCGGCTGCGGACTCCGTGTAGATCGCGAGGTTGATGAGCGAGGCCCGCGTCTTCCCGTCGCCGCTTTCCTCCCAGAGCTTCCCGAGTTCCTTTTCGATGCGTCCGATCTCGACAGGCAGGCCGGGAGTGATGGTGACGAGATCGCTCACAGCCGCCTCCATGCCGCGCCGGAGCGCTTCACCAGCTCGTCCGCCTCGTCCGGTCCCCAGGTGCCCGCGCTGTAATTCGCGAGCGGGCCGCCCTCGCCGGAATCCCACGCGGCGCGGATGGCATCCACGAATTTCCATGCCTCCTCGACCTCATCGCGGCGCGCGAAGAGGGTGGGATCGCCGGCCATCGCGTCGAGCAGCAGGCGCTCGTAGGCCTCGGGGGTGGCCTTGCCAAAGGACGTGCCGTAATGGAAGTCCATCTTCACGGGCTCGATGCGCAGGCTGGAGCCGGGGAGCTTCGCCGACATGCGCAGGGAGACGCCCTCGTCGGGCTGGATGCGGATGACGAGGACGTTGTCGTCGATGGCCTGGCTCGTCTGGCGGAAGAGCACGGGGGGCACGCTCTTGAAATGCAGCGCGATCTCGGTCGCGCCCTTCGGCAGGCGCTTGCCGACACGGATGTAGAACGGCACGCCGGCCCAGCGCCAATTGTCCACGCTGGCCTCGAGGGCGACGTAGGTTTCCGTCTGCGAGGTCGCGGGAATGTTTTGCTCGTCGAGGTAGCCGACGACGTCCCTGCCGTTCACGGAGCCGGCGGCGTATTGCGCGCGGACGACGTGCTCCGCGACGTCGGGGCCCGCGAGCCTGCGCAGGCAGCGGAGGACCTTGACCTTCTCGTCGCGGATGGCGTCGGCGGAGAGGTCGGTGGGAGGCTCCATCGCGGTGAGGCAGAGGAGCTGGAGCAGGTGGTTCTGCACCATGTCGCGCATGGCGCCCGAGTGATCATAGTAGCCGGCGCGGCCTTCGACGCCGAGCGGCTCGCTGGCGGTGATCTGGACGTGGTGCACGTAGCGGGCGTTCCAGACCTGCTCGAAAATCGCGTTCGCGAAGCGCAGCACCATGATGTTTTGCGCGGTCTCCTTGCCGAGATAATGGTCGATGCGATAGGTGTCCGCCTCGCGGAACGAACCTTCGACCATGTTGTTGAGTTCGATGGCGCTCGGCAGGTCGGTGCCGAACGGCTTCTCGACAATCACGCGCGACCAACTGCCCTCCTTCGCCCGGTTGAGGCCGCTCTTGCGCAGGTTCTCGAGGATGATGGGGAACTGGTCCGGACCGGCGGAGAGGTAGAAAAGACGGTTGCCGCGCGTGCCGCGGTGCGCGTCCAACTCGTCGAGGCGCGCGGCGAGGGATTCGTAGCCGGCGAGGTTCGTGAACTCGCTGCGGTGGTAGAAGATGCTGGCGGCGAAATTGGGCCACAACTCATCGTTGATTTTCTGGCGCGAGAACTTGCGCGCGGCCTCCTCGAGTTCCGCGCGGAATTGCTCGTCCGATTTTTCGCGGCGGGCGAATCCGATCACCGAAATCGACGGGGGCAGGTTGCCATCGGCGGCGAGGTTGTAGAGGGCGGGAACGAGCTTGCGGTGCGTCAGGTCGCCGGTGGCGCCGAAGATGACGAGCGAACAGGGCTCGGGCGCCGAGCGGCTGAGGAGTCCCTCGCGGAGGGGATTGGCGGGAGAAGACGGCGGCATGGGTGTCGGATGGGCCCGTCTTGATAACCCGTCGTGTGCATGATGACAAGCGAGTCGGGCAATGAGCCCGCTCGCGCCGCTATTTGCCGTATTTCTTCTTCAGCGCCTTCAGTTGCGCCTTGAGTTTTTTGAGCGCCCTGGCCCGGGCCACCGGATCGGCGATCTTCTTGGCTTTCTTCATCGCCTTCTGGATTTTTTTCAGCTTGGCGGCATACGCGGCGGCGTTGGCGTCCACGGTCGTCGCGGCCACGACGGCGCCCACTTTGATTTGCGGGGTCGCCCCGTAGATGTTCGGCCATGCCGCGCCGGGAGGCAGGAGAAAGGCCTGCCAATAGTAGGTGCCGCCAATCACTAGGGAGGTCAGGGCGCTGGCGGAAATCGCGATGGCGTGGTTTTGGGTGCCGGCCGCAACGAAGGCGGGCGTGGCGCGGGGCGTGCCGCCGACGAAGTTGAAATTGCCGAGTGCGTCCTTTTCTAGAATGTTCACGATCAAGTCGGCGTCGGTGGGCGAGCTGACGGTGAGGGGAACGGCGAAGGCGCCGGTTGCCGGAATGGACGCCGGAACATTGGCGAGGTTGATGAAGTAGCTCGCCGCAGTGAAGTCGCTGAGGCCGAGCAGCCAGGCCTTCGCCGCGCGCTGGGTTTCGATGAATTGGGAAAACGCCGTGGCGATCGGCTCGACGCCGGTTCCGTTCAGCCTCCAATCCACCTCCGTGGTTCCGGGAACCGTGGACTCGAGTTTTTTGTAGTCGAACCAGACAATCATTTTCAGCATCGGGAAGCTGAGCGAAATATCGAGGGCGCTCGTCGTCTGCCCGCTGGTATTGAAGAGCTGCTGCCACCAGCCCTGTTTGATGGCGAGGTTCGTGTCGGCGCCGGGAGCGCCTGCCAGATACAGCGCGGACGATTCCGGCACGATCAGTGGCTTGTGATGCACGAGATCGGAGCAATAGCGGGTGTAGAAATTCGGGGCGGCTCCGTTGTATCCGGTCAGGAGATTCGTGAATTCCTGGTCGGTGGGCACAACGTTCTGATTGCCGCCCCAGTGATAGACCGACATGCCGACCCAATCGACGTAGGCGTCGCCCGGGTAGTAGGGGGAATAGGGGTCGTCGAGCGTGTTGAACTGGCCGTCGCTGTTCGTGTCGAGTTCGGGGAAGGGAACCGACGCGTAAGACTTGTAGGGGTAACCGAGGCCGTTGTTCGGAGCCCAGACCATGGCGGTTTGCTTGGTTGCAGCGTGAATCGCGGTCGCCAGCATTTGGTACTTTGCCACGTAGGCGGCCGGATTTTGCCCCCAGCTATACCAGAAGCCGTTCATTTCGTGGGCAAACCGGATCATCAACTTCGCGCCGGTGCCCTCGTAAAGGGCGCACCGGGCGGCGAATGTGTCGCAGGCCGCCTGGGTGACGGTGTCGAGTCCGCCGCTGGGTTCCAAGGTGATGAGGGTGATTGCGCCGATCAGGTTGTTCCGCTTCACGAGCGCGTCGAGATCGGTTTCGTCGCCGCCATTGAGCGGGAATTCACAAAAGATGGCGTAGGTTGCCGGCTCGAGGCCAAGCGCGGTCTTCCAGTCAACCGTGAGAAGGTCCGGCGTCGGGGCGCTGATGCCCAGATAGCAGCCAGTCGCCGGCTCCAGCGGCGACAGGGCGAACGCATGCGCTGCGAACAGGAGGCCGGCAGCGGCCGCCAGCACGGTCGGGCGGCGCCATGAAGGAGCGTCCGCTAAATTCCCAATGTTATTTCCCATCTCCAATCCCCTTTTTCATTAGGTGACATGAATTTGGGGCCATTGGGTTGGACTTTCCGCACGCCGGCGTCAAGAGAAATACTTGGAGACTTTCCAGAGAGGAACTTAGTTAGGTTCGCGACATGGGGAATGGACGTTGCATCGGAAGGTGGGTTCCGCTATGCGTCGCCAGGGGGAATGCAAAGATGACTGACGCCAGCGCGGAGGAGCCAACGCCGTTGGATTTACCTTCTACAACGAGTCCGGAAGACGAAAATCGAGAAATCCGGCGACGTCTCGAGACGCTTCTCGCGGAGGCCATCTCACCGGAGGAAAGTCGGGAACACGATCCCGTGATGACTTTGCTGGCACACTCGGTGGAGCCGCCTCTGACGAAGGAGCGCCGCGGTCGGGAGCGCTGGAGGTTCTCGGCCGGCTCGCCTCTCGTCGGCTGGCTGGGCGATATGAAGACGAGTTTCGAATATCGTCCCCTGGATGTTTCCGCGGGCGGAATGCAAATGGAGGTGCGCATGCCGCCCGAGCGCGGGATTGAGGCCGGCGAACACCTGGACCTTTGTTTGCCGTTTCGGATCGACAGCGAAGTCCTGAACCATTGTGACCTGCGCTGGGTGGTGCCTCGGGAGGACGGATTCATCTGCGGGGTGAAACTTAGCAACCGCGGCAGCGGCGATTACGGCGTGATGTTCGACTTTTCCTCCGGCCTCTCGGTGGCGGCTCATTCGTCGGGGAGGCCTTATCGGGAATTAACCGAGCTGTTCCGCTGGGTGCTGGACGACGCCATCTTTGTCAAGCGGGCGATGATTCTTTACCTCGGCCACCTCGCGCCTTTGCTGGCGCGTCTTTCCAAGGTGGATCGGGTCGCCCTTTCCCTATTCAAGCGCATGAGTCTCGACCACACCGAGCGCCGGATCCGGGAAAATATCGCGACGATCGAGGAACTGATTCAAAGCTTCGGAGCACTGAATGGCAATGAACGCCTGGGAGAATTTCTGCTCCGTTTTCGCAGCGCCATCCGCCCCGAAATCAACGAATTTTCGCTGCGGCGTTTGCTAAGGACGCCGGAGAGCGCCGGTTATTTGCGATCCATCCGTCTTTCGGATCGCAAACTCGCGACCCATTACAATTCGCTCGTTCTCCTGGCCGAGGAATTCGTGCGGCCGGATGCGGTCTAAGCATTCGCGGCCCTGGGCGTTTTCAAGCGGCGTTCGCGGCGGAACAGGCCGACTTTTTCGGTCGGGCGATTGAAATAGAGGATCGTGCCGATCATGGCGGCATTGTAGGCGCACCAGATGATGTTTCCAAAGACGGCGCCGGCCGAAAGCGTGCCATAGATCAGGTGGTTCAGCCCCCATGCAACCGTCACAACGAGGACGCAGAAGACGGCGAGCTGCGGCCAGAGGAGGAGGAGCGGCATCGAGGTCGCGCCTTCCTTCGAGGTAACGCGGAATTTGCCACGGATCCCCAGCAGTCCGCAGGCGGAGGCCATCATGTAAACCGGGAAGCTGATGACGTTCATCGTCATGCCGCTGAAAACGTCGGCCGTGCTGTAGCCGCGGTAGCGGAGCGAGCCGATGAAGGCCCAGAAGGTGAAGGCGAGATAGGGAATAAACAGCGCGAAGAAGACGTCGGGCCGGGCGAGGTTGCGGGGAAAGCCGACGAAGACGTAAAGCACCGGGAACGACCAGATGATGAGCCAGACCCATCCGACGCAGTAGAACGAGACCGAGGCGAAATACTCGAGCCAGCGGCGCGGCGAGAAGGCGCGGGGATTCTTAACGAACTCCTTCAATACCACGCGCAGCAGGCCGACCGTGCCGGAGGCCCAGCGAAATTGCTGCTTGAAAAACGACCCGAGATCCTGCGGCCCCATGCCGAAGGCGCACACGCGGTTCAGGTAGGTCGAGCGCCAGCCGCGGAGGTGGAGCTTGATCGATGTCGCGAAATCCTCGGTGACGGACGACTCGTCCATTCCGCCCACGTCCTCGAGTGCGGCGACGCGGAACATCACATTCGTGCCGCAGCACGGCATGGTGTCGAGCATGCCCTTGCCTTCGCAAATGTATTCGTAGAAGACGGCCTGCTGGGCGGCGGCGCCGTTTGCCACGCGGTTTGTGGAGATGTTCGAGTAGAACTGCGGGGTCTGGACGAAGGCGAGCCGGTCGTCCGCCTCGAGCTGCGCAATCAGGGGCTCCGCGAAGTCCGACAGCGGATTCATGTCCGCGTCGAAGATCGCGAGGTATCTGGCGTCGCGGAGTATCTTGACGTTTTGATTGGGGGCCATCTCGAAGCCGGGCTCATCCCGGCCGCCGAGGAAGTGGAGGAAATCGTTGATCATGCCCGCCTTGGCGCCGCGCCACGAGTGGCGGAAGACATTGATGCCGATCTGTCGGGCGAGCGCGTCCACGTCGGCGCGGTAGCGGGCGAGGGCGGGATCGTCGTTCGTGCGGTCGTAAGGCGTATCGTCGAGGAGGAAGAGGCGCTTGTTCGGATAGGTGAGGTTGCGGAAGCAAATCATGTTCGCTTCCAGCACGGTGAGCGGTTCGCGGTAGGAGCAAATGGCGAAGGCGACCGGCGGGAAGGTCGTCAGCGGAGCCGGGGCGGCGACGATCCGATCGGGATCGATGGCGTGGGCGTTGACGTGGGCAACATTCGAAAAGTAGGCGACCGCGTGGAGGAACATGAAGATTTCGCAGGCGATGAGCAGCGACATCGCGATGAGTTCGGGGACGTTCAACTCGCTCAGTGAGATGAGCATGGCGTGCCCGATGATATACAGCACCGCCAGCACCAGAGCGGAGATCGTCACGAAGATGATCGTTCGCGCGGGAGCGGTTCGGGACGAGGTTTTGTTAGAACGCATAAGCGACGGAGACGGATGCGGTAGCGCCATTCCATTGCGGGGAACGCTCGATCTGGCCGCCGAGATCGACGAGCAGATGGCGGGCGATTTCGCAGCGCAGGGCGGCGTCGAAAGCGATGGCGGGATTGCCGTCCGTGTCGAGGCTGCCCCGCACGCCGGCGCGGTAGCCGAGTTCGTTTTGATCGGCGCTTGCGGCGGGCCGGAGCGATTGCTCCCAGTTCACCCCGAGCGAGCCGCGGAAATAGTTGCGGGGCGTCCAGTAGGGATGGATCACGTTCGTCTCTTCGCCGTCGGTGAACTCGGACTCACTTTGGTGCTGCGTGGTGAGATACTGCCCGCGCAATTCCGTGACGAGTTTGCCGGGATCTCGCAGCAGGACGAGCCCGGCCCCGCCGTCGGCGCCGAACTGGAGATTCTGATCGGAATAGCCGCGGAGGAAGGCGCTGCCCGAAACTTCCAGGCAGTGAAGCGGCTGGCTCTCGAACGACAGGCGTCCGGTGTCGCTCTGCGTGCTTTGGGTGAAATTGTAGCGGTTGGTCAGGGCGTCCTCGTGCTGGTAGCTGGCGTAGAGTCCGAGAGCCTTCGAGGGATTGAAGGCCAGCGCTGCGCCCCCGTTGTGCGTGTCGCGCAGAGAGCGGGTCGTGTAGTTTTTGAACGTGTAATTGAGGTTCACGCGCCACGAGGCGGCGATGCGGTAATCGACGGTCGCAGTCGCACCGGTGGCGACGTAGGGTGAGCCGATGCCTTCCGGCTGCTCGATCCATGTGCGGCCCCCGAGGCTCATTTTGAGGCGGTCGGTGAGCCAGAATTCGTCGGAAACGGTGAAGATGTTCCGCGAAATGTCGGCCATGCGGCCGGGAGAATCCTCGTTGATGAAGAGGTAGGCGGCCCGCAGGCGATTGCGGAGTTCGTTCGTGATCTGGTTCGCCGCATTCCGGGCGTATGCGGCGTTGGGATCGGCCTGCAGGAGGTCGCGATAGGCAGTCCGGGCCGCGTTGAGTGCGCCCGCCCCGCGGAGGGCGGCGGCGCGACCGTAGTCGGCGGAAACATTGCCGGGCTCCGCGGCGCAGAGCTTCGTATAGGCGTGGAGGGCCTCGGGGTATCGCCCGGCACGGAGCGCGGCCATCCCGCGGGCTTCGAGGGCAGTCGCCGCACGCTCCTTCGCGGGGATTGCCGGCGAATGGATGACCGGCTGGAGGAGGGCATCGACCGCGCGGGTGTCGTGGCAGATTTCCGCGACGCGGGCCGTCTGGCGGCGTAGGGGAACGTCATTCGGTGCGGCCGAGACGGCGCGGCAATAAATGACGAGGGCCTTTCGCGGCTGGTCCCGCGCGAAGAGAATCTCCGCGAGCAATTTGAGGAGGCCGGGATTATCGGGATCAGCGGCGAGGGCGGCCCGGAGAGCGGATTCCGCCGTGGCGGGGTCGGAGCGCTCCCGGGCGAGCGTGGCGGAGGCGATGGCGAGGTCGGCGCGGCGGGGGTGCCGCGCGGCGAGCAGGGCGAGTTTTTTTTCCGCGCGGGACCGCTCGTGCGCGGCGCTGGCAGCCTCGAGGTAGAGCGCGAGGAGGGCGGTCTGGTCGCCAGCCCCGCCGAGCTGCTGCTCGATGAGCGCCATCGTCTCGTCGTTGCGGCCCAGCTTTTGCAAGGCGCCGGCATACCACAGCGTCTCTTCCGCGCTGAGAGGCCCGGATTTTTCGAGGGTGGCGAAATCGCTGGCCACGAGGTCGGGACGCGCGAGTTTGGAAGCGGTATTGCGATGCTCCCGGAGCAGCGCGACCGAGCCGGGGGACTCGGTGAGAAGCTGGGCGTAGAGCGCGAGGGCCTCGGTGCGATGGGCGGGCACCGCCGCCAGATCGCGCGCGAGCGCCAGGGTCGCATCCGCGTCGGAGATGGTCTCCCCGGTTCCGTCGGAGCCGGGTGGGTTGCGCGGCTCGATGGCAGCCGGCGAAGGAGCGACAAACGCGGAAAGCAGGGCGAGGAGGGGGAGAAATGCGAGGCCCGGGCGGCAGGTCATGGGGCGGACGCCTTCGGAGTGAGCGTGAGTTTCCACTGCACGATCGCGTCGTCGTAATGTGACGCCCAGCCGAGCACCCGGGCGTATTGGCGGCGAAGCTGGACATCGGCGGGGGCGGCCGCGACCAGGGCGGCGTAGAGTTTGAGAGATTCCTCGTAGTTCTTCGCCCAACTGAGGGTCTTCGCGAGCTGGAGCTGGAGCGCGGGATCGCCGGGCTCCTTCGCGAGCAGGCCGCGAAGAATGCCGATGGCCTTGTCGAAGTTCTTCTTTTGGGCCTCGAGGTTCGCAATGATCAAGAGGCCGCGACGGTCGAGCTTCGATTCATCGATGCCTGAGATCGCTTTGAAGGCGTTGTCCGTCTCGCCGACCGCGCCGTAGAGCTCGGCGAGTTCCAACCGGAGGTCGGTGCGATCCGGCATCTTGCGAATGAGTTCGCGGTATTCCGAAATCGCCTCGGTAAAGCGCTTGTCGTAGCGGAGGAGGCGCGTGAGTTCGATGCGCGCCTCGTCTTCGCCGATCGGAACGGATGTTGCGTCGGTGTCCGCAGTGGGAGCCGGTTGCGAAAGTCCGGATGAGGGGGCGCCCGGGAAGGCGGCGACGCAGAGCAGGGAGAGTGCGGCGCGCCGGTGGAACTTCATCGAGCGGCGATTTCGGGATGCTGCATGGCTGCACGGGCATCGCCCAGGGCGGCCCAGGCGAGTGCGCGGGTGAGCCGAATGCGAAGCTCCAGATCGTCCGGCGTCAGTTTGCGAGCCTGGCGGTAATACGCGATGGCGGCCGGGAATTTCTTTTGCCATGTGGCGAGGTCGCCGAGTTTGGCGAGGATTTCGGCCGTGGGCATCTCCTGCGCTGCGAGCCGCGCCAAGGTTTCGCTCGCCTGGGCATATTGGCCATCGACGATTTGGATGCTGGCCTGCATGCGAAGGCCTTCGGGCGTGAGAATCGTGCCCCGTGCGGAAGTGCGGGCGAAGACGCGGCGCACGTCGTCGAGGCGATGCTGGCTGAAATACAGGCCGGCAAGGGCCTCGGGACCGACGGGATCGAAAGCGTCGGCGTCTTCAGCCGCGCGGAAAAACGCCTCCGCCGCATCGGCCCGGCCCCGCTTCGCGAAGATCCAGCCGTAGTGAACGCAAGCCGATGTGCGGTATTGGATGCGTCCGGCAATCCTGGCAGCGTGGTCGGCGATCTGGTCGCCGTGACCGATGAGCAGACTCCATTTGATTTCGGTGATCGCGACGTCGATGGGATGCGTCCAGCGAAAGGCGAAGCAGGCGCCTGCGGCCAGGGCGGCCGCTCCAATCAGAAACCAACGCTCCTGCGACATTCCTCGATTCCCCATGCGACGGCACTGCCTCTACCGGCAGGGCTATTGCCCGGCAAGAGTTTTCTCCGAACGAGAGCGTTGCAAAAGGAAATGCCATGGCGCGCAGACGCAAAAAAGGCTCGCACCGATCAAGCCGGAGCGAGCCTGGAAAAGGAATCCCGGATGAAGTCAGACTTTCAAGCGCACCATGGCGGCGTGCTCTTCGTCCGTGCAGGCGGCGTTGAGCGGGACGCTGGTCGTCTTTTCGCTCGAGCCGACGAGGCCTTTCTCAAGCATCCAGCGCTCGAGTTCCTCGCCGCTGATGTCCGCGATCATCGTGCCGTTCACCTCCACGCAGGGCGAGAGGGGCTGGCCGCTCTTTTGTTCCATCTCCCAGCGGAAGGCGGGATTCTTGATGATATCCTTTTCCTCGTAGGGCAGGTCGTATTTGGCGAGGACGGCGCGCACGCCGGCGCTCCAGCCGCAGGATGTCTTCAGGTAGGCGGTGATTTCGGGATTGGCCATGGATCGGTGGCGGGAACATAGCACATGCAACGGCGAGGCCAAGCGGGTTTTTGGAATGCACCGCGAGGGTTCAACCGCGTTACAACAGGTGCCCCAGTTTTCGTTTCTTGGTGGCGAGGTAGCGTTCGTTGTGGGGATTCGACACGCTGAGAATCGGCACCTGCTCGACGATCTCGAGATTGTAGCCCTCGAGGCCGACGACCTTGCGCGGGTTGTTCGTCAAGAGACGAATCTTGCGCACGCCGAGGTCGTTGAGAATCTGGGCACCGAGGCCGTAGTCGCGCAGGTCGGGGGCGAAACCGAGCT
>JAQTOP010000114.1 GCA_028713285.1 Terrimicrobiaceae bacterium | reverse complement strand
TTGTTGCTGCCCATCTCCTTGAGGATGACGTCGAAGCTGGTCTTCTCCTCCACCGCTGCGGTTTCCCCGCCGGCGGGTGCGCCCGCTGCGGCAACGGCGACCGGAGCGGCGGCGCTCACGCCCCACTTGGTCTCGAGTTGCTTCACGAGGTCGGCGATTTCCAGAACGGTCAGGCCGCTCAGCTTGTCAACGAGTTCAATTGTATCTGCCATGGTGTGCTTTCTTTGGTGTCGTCGCGCTCCGAAGCCTCAGAGCATTTAAGAATTCGCAGCCGCGAATCCGACGAGGAACCGATTGGGTTGTTGTTTGGGTGCTCGCAGCGCGGGCTTCTGTCGCGTTGCGAAATTTTTTTCTAGGCGGCGGACTGGTCGGCTTTGGCCTGCAGGACGCGGGCGAGACTGGCGCCGGGCTCGTTGAGCACGCGCACGAAACGGGTCGCCGGAGCGAGGAGCAGGCCGAGCAACTGGGCCTGGAGCACCTGCTTCGAGGGCAGGTCGGCCAGGGCGCGCACCTGATCGGCGTTGAGCGCGGCGTTGTCGAGCACGCCGGCCTTGACGAGCGGCTTTTGAAATTCCCTGGCGAAAACGTTCAGCACCTTCGCGGCGGCGCAAATATCGGCCTCGCCGGTGACGACGGCATTCTGGCCGGCGAGCGCCGTGGCGAGATCGGGCATGCCGAGCTCTTTCGCGGCGATCTTGATGAAGCTGTTCTTGACGACGCTCAGTTTGGCGCCGGTTCCCGCAAGCCGGGTGCGAAGCTCGGCGAAATGCGGCACGGTCATGCCCGTGTAGTCGGCAACGATGAGGAAGGGCGAACCCTGGAACTTCGAGCGCAGGTCCTCGACGATGGTGGCTTTCTCAGGTCT
The DNA here is from genome assembly GCA_028713285.1 of Terrimicrobiaceae bacterium. Classification (GTDB taxonomy): domain Bacteria; phylum Verrucomicrobiota; class Verrucomicrobiia; order Chthoniobacterales; family JAATET01; genus JAATET01. Next base: position 8,753 of record JAQTOP010000114.1, on the reverse strand, counting down.
CATTTTTTTCGGTGGTGGGTGGTTGAGAGGCCGTTAGTGCTTGAGGAAGGGCGATGGATCGATGCTGACGCCCGGCGACATGGTCGCGCTCAGCGTGATCGCCTCGACGAAGGATCCCTTCGCCGTGGCGGGACGGGCTTTCACGACCGCGTCGATCACGGCGCTGCCATTCTCGAGCAGGGCGTCCGGTGCGAAGGAAAATTTGCCGACGGGAACGGCGACGTTCGCATTCTTGTCGAGTTTGAACTCGACCCGTCCGGCCTTCACTTCCTTCACCGCGTTCGCGGTGTCGTCGGTGACGGTGCCGGTCTTGGGATTCGGCATCAGCCCGCGCGGACCGAGCACCTTTCCGAGCTTGCGGACCTCGGACATCGCGGCGGGCGTCGCGACGGCGACATCGAAATCCTGAAAACCGCCCTGGACCCTTTTGATGAGATCCTCGAATCCGACAAACTCCGCGCCGGCCTCTTTCGCGGCCTCCGCGGCGACGCCGGTCGCGAAGACAAGCACGCGGACTGTTTTGCCGGAGCCGTGCGGAAGCGGACAGGTGCCGCGCACCATCTGGTCGCTCTGCTTGGGATCGACCCCGAGCTTGAAGGAAAGCGTGATCGTCTGGTCGAACTTCGTGGCCGGAAGCGCCTTGAGGAGCTTCACGGCATCCCCGAGCGCGTATTTCTTTTTGACGTCCACCAACTCGGCGGCGGCGCGGTAACGTTTGCTGCGTTTCTTTTGCATGGTGTTTTGCAGTGCGAGCGACTCACCGCGGTCCGGCGGGTCTCCTGCGGGGTTGGATTACGATTCGACGACTTCGATGCCCATCTGGCGGGCCGTGCCGCACAGCGTGCGATAGGCGGACTCCTCGTTTTTGGTGTTCATGTCCGCGATCTTGATTTTCACGACGTCCATCACCTGCTTCTTCGTGAGCGTGGCGACCTTGACCTTGTTCGGCTCCTTCGAGCCGGCGGCGATGTTGGCGGCCTTTTTGAGCAGGATGCCGGCCGGCGGGTTCTTCGTGATGAACGTGAAGCTCTTGTCCTTGAAAACGGTGATGACCACCGGGAGAATATCCCCGGCCTGCTTCTGCGTGGCGGCGTTGAATTCCTTGCAGAAGGCCATGATGTTCACGCCCTGCTGGCCGAGCGCGGGGCCGACCGGGGGCGCGGGGTTGGCCGCGCCAGCCGGAATCTGGAGCTTGATGGTTGCGACGACTTCTTTGGCCATGATGTAAAAAGGGTGCGCTGGCGTGCAGCGGGAAAAAGAGTTGAGAAGATTGCGACTTTTCGCCGCGGGGTCAAGTGGGATTTTTGGGAAATTTTTTATTCCTTCGATGCCCTGCGCAGGCGCTCGATGACCTGCTCCCAGCCCCAATCGACCTGCCGCCCGACTCCCTCGACCGTCACGACCTCGACTCCTTTTCTGTCGGATGCAACGCCCCGCCAGAATTCCGCGCGCCCGTCTTCATCGATATCCGGCACGAAAATCAACGCATGCGCAGCCCCGCCCAACAGGGCATCGGCTCGCGAGGGTTCCATCGCTTCCGGCGCCAGCAAGACGAGCCGGCGCGCGCCGTGAATCCCGGCGTCCCGCACGGCATCGCCCGCGAGCATCAATTGCCCCGGCGCCCTGGGCGCGCTCGACCGCACGTTCAACCTCACCCTCAAACTTTTGGCCAGCGGGCGGAGAAGCTTCCCGCAGGATGCTCCCAGCACCGCCTCGTCCGGCACCACGACCCACTCCTCGCCGGACGCGTTTTGCGGACCGATCCGAACGCTTCCTCTCTCCGCCGCAGACGCACTGAATTGCCTGCGTTCATCATCCCGCGCGCTCAAAATCCCACCCGCCGCATACAGGATCGCGCAGCCGCCGACCGCCGCAGCCATTGAGGGAAGCGCCGCCGAAAGAGGGCGTCTTTCGATCACACTCCAACCCAGCAAAACCAGCAGGCACAGCCCCGGCAAAATCCAGAGCACCCCCTCCTCCATCGTCGTGCTGAAAATCCCGGCGGCTGCAAATGCCAGGATTGCTGCGCGCAGTCCCGAAGCCGCATCGCCGCCTGCGGAATCGCCCCGCGCCGGATTCCCCCAGCCCCAGCAAAACGCGGCGGCCAGCATCGCCATTCCGAATGCCGGCCATCCCCACTCCACCAGCGCGGTGAGGTAGCTGTTCACCATCGTTCGATACCCCGCGGTCATTTCAACGGGTTGATACCAGTTCATGTAGGCCGCGCCCGATCTCCCTGCTCCAAACCCGGCGGGGTTGTCCGCCGCCATTTGCAGGCCTCGCTTCCACAGCACGAGCCGATTCTCGACCGACGCGTCTCCTGCGCCTTCCACGGGCTCGAGCAGCCTGCCTGCAAGACCCGTCCACCAAAGCATCCCGCCGATCGCCGCCAGCAGGAGCCCTTCCGCGATGAGCCTCACCCGTTTGGGTTTCCAATCCCGGAGCGCGCCTCCGCTCCACGCGCGGATCAGCATGTAAGCGAGCGCGCAGGCTCCCGCCACCGCCCCGCCTCGGGAATACGTCTTGAAGAGCAATCCCGCCGCGGCCAATACCAGCAGGGCGGACAGCGAGGCCGCCATCCCGCGCGCCAAGCGCCCTTTCGATCGCCACGCCAGCGCCCATGCCGCCCAGGCCAGCGGCAACGCGCAGGCGAAGAGCACCGCCGCCTTGTTCGGATTGTCGAATCCGAAGCTCCATCGCAACGCGTCGTTGTAAAAATAATCCATGGGATCGCGCGCCCGCCCCCTACTGCTCCCTCTGCCATGCCCTGGCGATTTCCGCGGACGGCAATTTCACCCGCACCGCATCCGGGATTTCCTCCGCATTGGTCGTCACGTCGTAGGTCTGCACGTCGCCGAAATTTGCCGCATCCTTTTCCCCGCTCGCATAGTGCGACAGGAACGCCTGCGCCATGGCCGCCATCGCCGGCGAGACCTGATGCCCCATCCCGCGATAGGACCGCCAGATCCACGGAGCCCCGAGCGAGAGGCCGCCCTCGAAAAACTCCTGCGAGGCGACCAGGCGGGGATCCTCCTCCCCGCAAAAAATCAACGCGGGCACCTTTGCCGCCGCTCGCGTCGGAGCATCCCACCCCGCGGCCGCCCCGGCGGCGAAGGCCTCGACGCGCGCGGGATTCCACAAGGCAAAGCGATGGGCCACGTGGGCGCCGGCGGAGAATCCGAAGATGAGGATGCGATCCGTCCGCACTCCCGGCCGGACTGCCATGCGGTCGAGCGCCCGCTCGATCACTTCCCCGCTGCCCTGCGCCGGATAGTAATACCCCCTCCGCCGCTTCAGCTCCTCCGGCGACGTCCGAAACGTGGGAGCAAGCAGAGCCAGGCCGCACCGATCCGCAAAGTGAGCCCAACCCGCCGAGAGCATTGCCTCTCCCGAGCCGTTGTAACCGGGCACGAGCAACAGGATGCGCACTCCGCGTCGCGGCCATGGCTCCGGCCACCGTCCATCGAAGCGCACCGCCTCGCCGCCAAACGGCACGTCGAAATGAAAGCATTCCGCCGCGACCGCCGGCGGCGGCCATGCCCCGATTGCAACGGCCCAGATGGAAACTCCGGCCCCGGCTCGAATGGCCGCCCGGCACAGCGCCATCGCCCTTTTGTGGATGAATGGCCTCCGGCCCTTCATCTCAATGCCCCGCCGCCTGCGGCTCGATCCCATGCCCCGCCCATGCCTCGGCGATCTCCCTGGTGGGCAGCGGCACGCGATTCTCCGGCTCGATTTCGTCCGCCTCTGCCGGCGCCGCCACATCCTGATCGCTCACATCCCCGAGGAAAGCCGGCCGCTGGAAGCCCTCCAGCAATGCCGGCGCCGTCGGCGATCCGAGGGGCGATGCGTGATCCAGGACATATTTGAAGAACTGATATTCCAACCGATTCGCCAGCGCGCTGGCCTCATGTCCGAGCCCGGGCTCGATCTTGAGGATCATGGGATAACCGAGTTTGCGGCAGCCTTCGTAGAAATCCAGGGCATGCTCGGCCCCCGATTCCTGCTCGCCCGTCGTGATCAGCCAGAGCGTGCGGGCTCCCGCCGGCGTCGGCACATCGTAGCTGCTGGCGATGTGGGCATGCACCGCGAGGATGCGGTCCGGCTTGCGCAAGGCCAGCCGGTGGCTCCATTGCCCGGCCTGCGACGCCCCCGCCAGCAGCATCTTCGTATTCGGGATGCCGTAGAGCTTCACCAGATCCTCCACCCCCTTCTCCCACCCATCGGCTACAAGGTCGAACTCGCCCTCCTCCGCTCGCCGCTGTTCCGGCGAAAGTTCGTCCGCATTTTCCCTCTTGTTCCACAGGGTGTGGGCGCCCCAGGTGAGCAATCCCAGCTTGTATTTCTGCGCGAGTTCGTCGAGCGAGCCCGGCCGGGGATTGCCGCCGGTTTTCAAAAATTGCTGCCTCACATCGTTCACGCCGGCTCCGACGACGACCTGGCCGAGTATCCCCCGCAGCTCCGAAATCTTCTTCACGCCCGCAGGCAGCTTGAAGAAAAGGGTGATCTGCGGCTGCTGGAGGCTGCGCGTCTTCGCGACATATTCGATTACGGAGGGCGCGGCATTCGCCGCCGCCGCCGGCCGACTCAGGTTTCCCTGGAATCCCTCCGCCAGCCGGCGCTCGGGATAGTCGAACATGCCGGCTTTCACGCTGTCGGGATACGCCCGCGCGGCAGCTTCGCTCTTATCCCCGAAGACCACCACCACAGCTCCGCCTTGAGCGCTCCATTGCGGCGGCGCCGGGAAGAACAAGCTTTGCGGCCGACCCTTCGGAAAGATTCCGGGCATTCCAAACGCATTACCCGTGTGAAGGAAGGCTCGCGCCGGAGCGGGCGCCGTGCCGACCAGGCGCTTGTTCGGATCGAAAAAATACGCCCTGGCGAATACCTTGCTTCCCTCGATCTCCGTTCCCACGCTCACCTGCGCCTCGACCGAAGGTATGAATTTCAAGACCCGCCGCCCCTCGACCTTGCTGTCCTCATAAATCCCGTAGTTTTCCTCAGAGTTTACGTAATTTTTCCGCGGATCCCGCTTCCAATCGACAATCTTGTCAACGGAGAAAACCGTTTGGGCGTAGGCCGCACTTGCGAACCACAAGACTACGAATACCTCCGTGGCTATTTGAGCCAACGCAGAAAACCCCAATAATCCCGCACAAATTCGTCGCAGCACCGAAAGCGAGGTAGAGAACCGTTTTGGATTATTATTTACGTCGCTATCGATTATTTCATCTGGCATAGATTTTCTGACTATAAGTCCCACAATGCGTGTTTAGAATTCCTGCAATGAAGAATTCAACATGCCGTAACGAACTGACATGCCACGGTCACGGGCTGGCTGCGGCGCCTTCTTGGAACGATCTCTTTTGAACCAAACATCCCGCATCCGTCAAAGTTATGGAATAACCGGATAATTTGCCAAGATATGCCAGCAGTTGATTGACAGTGAATTGATTCGCCTTAAAGGTAATTGCCATATCGGGCGCATCCTTTTCAATTATGCTAAATCCGACGCCCAAAGTAGCGCTGCATTTATTCGATATTTCTTTCAGGCTCTGGATAAGAGATTTTTGTTGAATATCGACACTGTCAATGACCGTAGCTCCTACAATTGCCATCCTTTCTTTTGGGCTAAGCGTCGAAAACTCGACAGGCGACCCGGCGGCAAAACACGAATAATTTGCAATCCAGAGGGTTGCGATGAGGAAAATATATTTCATGCGTTATTCAGCGACTCTTCCAACAACTGCTATTTGTTCTCCCGTTGCATGAGTGGGAGTAAACTGCCGCCCGTTGGTCGGGCCGCTCGAAGAACTGCCATACTGCATCATTTTCGTTGCGGTGAAATCAAATTACCAGGTGGTTTGTGTGCTCTGGACGTCATTGTATACTTTTATCTCAATGTCTCCGCCAGATGCCGTCCAATGAGTAGGGTTGCCGCTTCCCACCAGTCCGAGCTGCGAGAATACCAAGTTCGTCGCCAGAGTCGGGACTGACGGTTGAGATTTGGTTGGAACGCTTGCAAACATGCTGCCGACTTGGACCGATTAATCCAAATGACATAAGTATTCTTCCGATCCTCAGTCCCCTTTGAATGCGATTTGCTCTCCTGAGATAAGAAATAGTCCTCCTTGATCGTCAAACTTAAAAGTCGGAGACTTGATAGCCGCTGACATCTCGACTTCGTTTTGCGCTAAACGCTTTGCCTTGTCGACCGCTTCCTTGAACAAAAGCAGGTTCCCCGCCCATTGAGGCTCTTGTCTCCATTCATCCACATGCACGGACAAGTCAAACACCTGCCATTCAATAGCATTTGACCGCCCTGCTGTCCGAAGAAACACACTTCCTCCAGTCACGACCATCTTTACCTTGCCTGTCAAAGAAAACCCAAATCCCTTCTTCGTTGGATGGACATTTGAAATCTTCCCATGGAGTTGATATTGCATCGCCGAAAAGACGCTCGTTCGCGGATTTTTATAAAATAGAACGTCATGCACATTTGCAACAAACAGGTTCTCATCAGCACTAAATACTAAGGACGATGATGCGAGCCCCGCCAGCAGCGCAACACTTATCCAATTCCGCAAAGAAGCTGTATTCATTCCCACCCACCCCAGAAAGTTGTCTCGCGAGTCCCCGTGACGCTAAATGCCGACAGCCAGTTATGATCTTGCAAGCGAGCAAATACGTTCACCAGAGCATTGCCGCCGGCCTGAAAATCATACGGATCAGTGAAGCTAACCGTCAAAGGATATGCGAATGTCCAGTATCCATTCTCACGCACCGGAGATATGGTTCCCGCCAGATTGAACGTCACATGTCCAAGCGAATGCTCTAAGTCATAATTGCTGGTAAAGTTTACAGCAACAGAATTTGACGATCCGAATGTTACCGGAGATCCATTACCAGCTTGCACTAAGGAACCAACGTAACTGCGGACGGAGTTTGTAAACTCGGTTGATCCGATGATCGTTGTCCATTCAAACGAATTGACTTCGAGATTGCTAATCGTTGCCGCCGTTCCATCAATACAGTATTGAACGAAACGCTGACTCATCGGAGCGGATTGATTGGCGAAGAAACTTGGAGCCTGTGTTGAGGCAGCTCCGTCCGTAAATTGAGTGTTCCCATCAACGTTGTAATTCGCTCCGGTTCGATACAGACCCAGCATGTCTAATTCGCATGTCGGCGTCGGGGCATAGATTCTGTTGTTCGCTCCATCTGGGAATCCGCTCGGATCAGCAGAGGTCCACCGATTCAACTCCGGATCGTAGCTTCGATACATGAATAAATATCCGTTTCGATCCGACTCCAATGGTTTGCCGGTATAGAAAACGCCGGTTTCACTTGCCGCTTTGGTTGCTTGTCTCGCTTGCGTCGTTTTTTGTAACTCCGCCTTGGACTTGAACTCCGGCATCGGTGCCTGCAGCGCAGCGGAGGCGACTTGAATTGAGGCCGCGGCAGCCAAAGCCGCGACGATAAGTGTGGTTTTCAGTTTCATGGTTTTATTTGGTTTGTTTGCTTGTTTTGTTTCTGTGACTCGCGAGGAAAGTTTAACCACGGAGGGCACAGAGGACACGGAGGATGGGGGAATCCTGTGTATTCCCTCCGTGTTCTCCGTGTGAGCCTGTATTTGCTTTGCGGTCAACTGGCCGTCGGGCCAGTAGGTGTAGGCAAATGGGGTTTGTCCGCAACGGTTGGAACGCTTGCGAACATGCTGCCGCCTCCGACGAAATCCTGAATGGACTTCGTCTGCCATACTCAATCCCGTTCTACTTTCCATTGGCATAGTGAAACGAGCGACTTTCGATTCTCGATGATCTATGGCAATCCGCATGACGTGACCCCGTTGACTAAAGATATTCTGACTCGCTTATGTTTGCTTCCACACGCGATTCTGCATTACAAACGCAGCTATCAGCCCCATCGGGAATGCATTTAATGCATTTATCCATGTAAGCGTAATCCCAACCCGCCGCGCTCTGTCAGCAATTTTTTCACCTGACACATTATATGCTAAAAATATGCAACATGTTGATGAAATGACGCCAATGACATATCCGATCAAAATAGGAAAAAGTGCATTTCCCACATCTTTAACTAGAACAGTTCCACTTACACTTTCAAACAATGTGATTGCCAGCCAAAAGCTTAAGATAACACTTGAAAGCGAAAGACTTAGAAATCCAATAATATATTTTGCTTTCATATTCTTATTCCGCAGTAACCGACCAGTTCGAAGCAATATCCGTAGAATCCTCATACCCAATACCTAAAGTAATAGCTCCTGCCTTAATTCCAAAAGTTACATCAAGATGAACCGTGGCGTTCATTTTTCCAGAATACGTTATCGACCCATTGCTATTTGCGGTCGAAGTAATGTCTGATAGAGACGTTTGATCTATCGTCAATGAATAACCAGCCGGCACTCCTGGAAGATTTGTGATCCCTGTAAGCCACGGATCGCCACTTAAACTCGGTTGAGCCGTTTTGCTAAAACTAAGTTTATAATTTACCGCGAACCACCAAGTTCCGTCTGTTATGGTTTGCAACTGCAAACCTTGATAGTCATATTGAGAAATAGGGTTCCCTGAATAGATATTGTTATTGGGGCTATCAGGGAATCCACTAGAAGCTATCCCAAAACCTCTGATTTGGCATGGGATATGCTAATTTATTGGGATGCTGCGACTTAGCGAGACGGAGTTGGATGTTCTCAGTGACCTTGTGCCCGATTTTGAGCCGAGTCCGAA
>JAQTOP010000018.1 GCA_028713285.1 Terrimicrobiaceae bacterium | reverse complement strand
GCGCCGCAACTCAAACAAGCTAAACGGATTGCGTGGAGGTACCTCAAGCTCTACGGGAAGAAGATTCCCGGTACCAAGATCAATCAAACCGACCTGACGATCGAGTTTGCGAACGGCGCCATGATCCGAATCATGGGCGCCGATCGCCCGGACACGATCCGCGGCGACTACTTCGACGGGGTGGTCATCGACGAAGTCGCGCAGATCAAGGTTCAACTCTGGGGTGAGGTGATCCGGCCGATGTTGGCGGATCGCAAAGGCTGGGCGCTATTCATCGGAACGCCGAAGGGCATCAACCTCTTTTCGGAGATCTACTACCGGGCGATCGCCGATCCCCTCCACTGGTTTGTCGCTCGGTACACCTGCTATGACACCGACGCGCTGCCGGCGGACGAGATTGCCTCCATCAAAGCGGACCAGACCGCGCTCGAGTTTCGCCAAGAAATGCTCTGCGACTTCACGGCCTCCGGCACGAACACGCTGATCTCGATCGACGTCGCGATGGCGGCCGCCGCCCGGACGATCGAGCCGCGGTTGTACGAATACGCGCCCAAGATCCTCGGGGTCGATGTGGCCTGGGAGGGTGGGGACCGCTGCGCGATCTTCAAACGGCAGGGGCTGAAGACCTGGCCGCCGGTCGTCATTCCGGGTCTGCCGGAGAAAACGTTCGCCATCAAGGTTGCGGAAGTGATCAACGAATTCCATCCGGCGCAGACGTTCGTCGACACGACGGGCGGCTACGGCGGGGAGGTGGTCTCGCGCCTGAAGGACGGGCACCACAAGGTCCAGGGGGTGGTCTTCTCCTGGGCGGCCGCCAACGAGCGCTATCTGAACCTGCGCGCGGAGATGTGGTTCAAGATGGCCGACTGGCTCAAAGAAGGCGGTTCGATCCCGAATCGCACCGACCTGATCTCGGAGCTCTGCGCGCCGACCTATTCCAACGACAACTCGGCGAACCGGCTGCAGCTGGAATCCAAGGACGACATCAAAGAACGGCTCGGCTTCTCTCCTGATATCGCGGACGCGCTCGCATTGACGTTCGCATTCCCGGTCGCGCTGCCGCGTCCGGAGCCCGACCGTAAGGTGCATGTGAGCGCGTGGAGTTAACTCGACGGGAGACCCGGATCTGCCTCCAGTGCGGCGCACGCTTCGACGCCACCTATCAACACGACCGCAAGTTTTGCGATCGCGAGTGTTTCGCGAAGTACCGCGTCGGCCGGCCCCGAGACCGCAAGGTCTCCCGCGAGGAGTTGGGGCTCCGACGGTACTTGCGGCTCTGCGAGCAGCAAATGATTTACGTCCAGGTGCACGACGGCGCGGAGTGTCACGACGAAGTGCACGGAATTGACGACCCGCGTGTCCGCATCATCCTCATCGATCTCTGGACGAGGAACTATCGGGAAATGACGACTCCACGGAAGGACAACCGCTCTTGAACGAATTCGGCCTGATGACATCGACGCCACCCTTTAAAGTGAAGCGTTTATCGCGCGCAGCGATCCTCTGGGACCGCTCCATCGTCGGGGAAGGGAAGAGGTTCCGCATGCGGGATGGCGCGGTGTACGCGCAGCATCCCTCAGGCGCCTTCGTCCGCACGAGCAAGGATCGGCTCTCGGTGAAAGACCGCAAGGCCGCCCGGCGACACCTTCGAGCCAGCGGAGCGAAGGACTAAATTGCCGCCAACTATCAACGCCGCGAGCGACGGCGTCAACGACTCCTCACAAACGACAATCGACCAGTCGACGATCTCCGACGAGGATCTGCTTAAACACATCCGGCGCCGGTACGACTACATGGTCGAGGCGTGGCGCCCGATCCGCGAGGCGGGCGATCTCTGCATGCGCGCGCTCTCTCCCGAGGGACCGTGGCTTCCCAAGGATCGACAAGACCGCAAAGACAACGGCCGGCCGTGCATCCATCTGGATCAGCTCACGCAGTACGTGAACGGGTTCATGGGCGAGGTGCGCCAGAATCCGATCGGCGCGAAGGTCACGCCGCAGGGTTTCGGTGCGACCGACAAATCGGCGGAGTTGCGCGGTGATCGCATCCGGCAGATCGAATACGACTCCAACGCCTCGCAGGCGACGTTGACGGCTCTCGAGAATGCGGTGGAGCGCGGCTATGGCGCCTTCGGCATCGTCACCGGCTACAAGGCGTGGGACTCCGACGAACAGGAAATCAAATACCGGCGATTCGCCAATCCCGACGCCGTGTTGTGGGATCCCGACTGCAAAGAGGCCGACTGGTCCGATATGGAGGACGGTTTTGTCCTATCGCGCTATTCGGAGGCGAACTTCAAGGAGGCATTCCCCGATGCCGAGGTGACGTCCTTCGGCACCGACCAGTGCGCGATCGCGCCCAATTGGGTGAACAAGGAATGGGGCGTCCAGGTCGGCGAGTATTGGCGCGTGGAGAAAAAGCCGCGCGAGATCTTCTGGATCGAGGATGGCACGCCGAAGGGTAAGAAGGTCTTCCGCGACGACGATGTGCTGAAAGGCGCGAAGATCTCCAAGGATACCGTCACGCTCGCCTCCGGGCAGACGCTCCGCATCAAGAGCAGACGCAAGACGCACGAGCCGGTCCTCCGGCAATACCTCACCAACGGCATCGAGATCCTCGACCGCACCGAGCCTCCCGGCACGCAGGTGCCGATCTTCCCGATCATCGGGAAGGAGCGCTTCGTCAAGGACGGCACCACCGAAAACGGCGGGCAGGTCCAGCGCGTCATCTCCTCGTACATCACGATGGCGGTCGACGGCCAGATGTTGTTCGACTACTACGCGACGAACGAGGCGGAAGAAGTCGGGCTGACGCCGAAACCGAAGTATGCCGGCTATGAGGGGCAGTTCGACACGCAGACGGACTGGAAGAACCTCAACAAGGTGACCGCCTCCTTCGTCGAATTCAAGCCGGTCGTGGATGCGGCGACCAACCAGGTGCTGGCGCTGCCGCGGTGGGATTCGTACACGCCGAACATCGCCGCGCTCGATATCGGCAAGGAATCCGCCCGGCGTGCGATCCAGGCCGCGGTGGGTTCGTACGGTTTCACGAAACTCGACGACACGAACGTCAAAAGCGGCAAGGCCATCAATGCGCTGGAAAAGAAGGGCGACCTTGCGTCCTTCCATCTGATCGACAGTTACAAGCTGTCGGTGCAGCGCGCCTCGCGCTACGTGAACGAAATTCTCGACGAGGTGGAATCGGAGCCGGGCGAGCGCGGGATCCGCAAAGAAGACGGCACGCATGAGCTGGTGAAGGTCGGTGCGCCCTCCGTCGACAAAGACGGTCAGCCGCAAGACCTCCGCTATTCGCCCACCGACGACGCGCAGCACGGCGTCACGATCTCGACGGGTCCCAGCTATGTGTCGCAGCGCGAGGAGGCGACGGAATTCGCCGACGTCCTGCTGCAGTCGCAGATCCCGGGCCTCGAGCGCATTCTCGCGCTCGTCATTCGCTTAAAGAACCTGGGCCCGATCGGCGACCAGATCGCGGACCGTCTGGAGCTGCCGGAATTCAAGAAGGACCAGCAGGGGAAGCTCGATCCGGTCGAGGTGCAGAAGACGATCCAGCAGTACGAGGCCGCGCTCGAGGATGCGATGAAGCAGATCCAAGAGCTGAAGACCGGCGTGCCGAAGATCCAGGCGGATCAGCAAAACACGCAGGCGAAGATCCAAAGCGATCGCGAGATCGCGCTTGCGAAGATCGACGCGGACAAAGAAATCGCGGCGAATCAACTCCGCGTTCAAGTCCTCGCTATCGAATCGAAGGAAGCGCTCGCGCTCCTGGGTCATCAGGTGGCCGAAATTCAAGCGCAGCTCGCCGAGCTCGCGGCGGAAGGCCAGCAAGCCTCCGCCGAACAGCACGCTCTGGAAACTCAAGCCGCGGAGCACGAGCACGCGACCGCCTCACAGCAAGCCGATCACGCGAACGCCCAGGAACAACAGCAGGCCGATCAGCAGCATCAACAAGAGATGCAGGCGGGGCAGCAGGAGCACGCCGCCGAGACGCAGATCGCCGATCAGGCGCATCAAACAAACATGCAGCAGACCGATATTGAAGCGCAGCCGGACCCGGCGACGACGAGCGATTAGTTTGTAACTTATAAATCACAGGAGATACATGGATTCATCGAACGGACAGGACTACGCAAGCAAGATCCAGCACTCGGTCCGAGAGCCACGTTACACGGGCTTAGCGGCACTAGGAAGGAACCTCGAGGAAAGGACAACCGAGCACGGGAGCTCTTTCAACCCATATGCCAAGGGCCAGGACTGCGTCACGACGGCTGCGCCGGTCTCCATCAGCACTATCCTCCGGGACACGCTCAACGGGTTGGCTGAATTAAACAACCGGCTCCGCGCGTCCGCCGACAACATGAGCGGCGCCGTACCCGTGGATCGTCCCAACAAGCTCGAGGTGGAGCGCGAATCGACCATCCTGGACGTCTGTCACCGTTTGCGCGCGGCCGTCCTGGAAGCCCACGACACGATGGCACGCATCGAACGCGCTCTCTAGCTCCCCGCGCACAGTTCTTCTCATCACATAACGATCACATAAGGAAATCTCATGCCTAATGACGTAACGGTTGATTCGTCAACAACCCCTGAGATCAGCGCAGCCGACGTCTTTTATAAAGACGCGCCCGAAACCACGCCGGAAGCCGATTCGACAACGGCAACAGAAACCCATTCCGAAGCTGCCGCTCCCGTAAAGGACGCCAGCCAAACCGAGTCGGATTCGGAACCCGAGACCACTGAGGAATCTGAAGCCAGAACGGAACGCGAACGCGGCACCGACGGCAAGTTCAAACGCTCGGACGCGGGATCGCGCATCAAGCAGCTGCTCTCGGAGAAAAAACAACTCGAGGCGCAGCTCGCCCAACGCGAGACCAAGCCGGTCGCGGCGAAGCCGAACGGGGAAGCGCTGCCGATCGCGGAGCCTGCTCCGGAGCCTGGACAATTCCAAACCTGGGACGAGTATCGCAAAGCGGAAGCGGCATACACGCAGAAGCAGATCGATGCGAAGGTCCGCGAGGGAATTGCGCGGGACCGGGAAGAACAGACCGCGAAAGCCGCAGCCGACAAGCAGAAGGCTGAAGGCGAGGCCGCCTACAAGGAGTGGACGGAGAAGATCGAGGACAGCCGCAAGCTGCATCCGGACTTCGACGCGCGCGTGTTCGACGACAACGGCAACGTCCGCGGCGATATTCCGCTGCATGCGGTCTTCGACGCGTTCATTCCGCGCTCCAAGGTTGGCGCCGAGGTGCTCTATTACCTCGCCGGCCATCTGGACGAGGCGAAGGCGATCGCGAAGATGCAACCGCTCGAGGCCTCCGGCGAGTTTCACCGGATCCAGTCGGAAATCCTGGCCGCCCAGACTCCTCTCAAAACGAAATCCAGACCGCCCTCGCTCGTCAGCGGGAACGCGAGACCCAACCGCGAGCTCTCCACCGAGGAAGTCTTTTACGGAAAAAATTGAAAGGGGTAGCCAATGGCTGCTTTATCCACAACCGCGATGACCCTCGCGGATTGGGCGAAATCGCTCGATCCGAATGGGAAAACCGCGAAAACGGTCGAGCTCTTGAGTCAGTCCAACGAGATGCTCGCCGACATGACCTTCATGGAAGGCAACCTTCCGGTCGGTCATCAGATCTCTCAACGCACGGGCTTGCCGTCGGTTTACTACCGGCTGGTCAACGCCGGCGTGCTGCCTTCCAAGTCCACGAAAGCTCAAATCATTGAGCAGTGCGGCATGTTGGAAGCGTACTCCCAGGTCGACAAGCGCATCGGCGGACCTGGCGGTCTGAACGGCAACGGCAAGGCCACGCGTCTTTCCGAAGCCAAGGCGTTCATCGAAGCGATGAACCAGCGGACGCAGACCACGTTCATCTACGGCAACTCCGGCACCGCTCCGGAGGAATTCACCGGCTTCTTCCCGCGCATGTCCGCGATCTCGGGCGCCGGCAATGCCTCGCACGTCATCTCCGGCGGCGGCGTCGGATCCGACAACATGTCGATCCTGCTCGTCGGCTGGGGGGAAAATACCGTATCCGGTATCTTCCCGAAAGCCTCGAAAGCCGGCCTCGCGCACGAGGATCTGGGCGAAATCACCATCCAGAACGCCAACGGCGTCACGGGCGCCTTCATGCAGGCGATGCTCGACCACTGGATGTGGGATGCCGGCCTGGCTGTCATGGATTGGCGCTACATGGTGCGTATCTGCAACATCGATACCTCCAACCTGGTCGCGCAGTCTTCGGCCGCGGACCTGCCGTCCTTGATGATCAAGGCGCTCTACCGCATTCCCAATCTCAAGAACTGTAAACCGGTCTTCTACCTGAATCGCACCGCGATGGAGATGCTCGACATCGAGCGCCGCGCGGACGTGATCACGGGCGGCGGGCTCACCTTTGAAAACGTCGACGGAAAGCGCATTCCGCATTTCCGACAAGTTCCGCTCCGCATCGTCGATGCGCTTTTAGAGACGGAGGCGTCCGTGTCGTAGGCCTCCGCCTACCAACGGATGAAAACACTATGTTTATTGATGCAAATCTTCTCGTTTGCGACGCGCAAGCGTTCACTGCCACTGCGGTCTCCACGTCGAGCGTCGACTTCGGAAACACGACGCCCAAGCGCCAGGTCGGCGACGGCGAAGGAATCGGGCTGATGATTCAGGTGGACGTGGCGGCGGACAACACTACAGGTGACGAGACATACAGTTTCGAGTTGATCCAGAGTGCTGCCGCCGCACTGACCACACCGACGATCCTTGCGCGTGAAGCCTACATTGCTTCAGGCGCGATGATCTCAACCCTGCTGGTTGTGGGTTTCCTCATCTATCTTCCGATGCCGATGGGTTACCCGATCCAGCGATATGTTGGATTCAATCTGACCGCCGGCGGCACGACACCGACGATCACCCTCACGGCATGGCTTGGACCGCGGACGTTTGCGAGTGTCAAGCAAGCCACATATGCCAAAGGCTATGTAATCAGCTAATGGTTAACCGTATTGGTTTTTCCGCTGGGGCGTCGTGAGAATCTTCTCGACGCTCCATCCTCTTTTCAGTCGATCAAATATGGTGGAGCGCGTGAAGCCGATGCGCTCCGACCATTCCGCAATGCTTAGGGTTTCGCCGTTATAGGTGAGCCGATGGTTGGAGCGGCGGTTCCGGCACTGCACCTTCATCGTCGTCCACGCGCAATTATCCTTTTCATAATTGCCGTCGTTGTTCAGCCTCTCCAGGCTGTGCTGATCGGTCGGGCGCCTCCCCATGTCCTCGATGAAATTCTCGAAGGATTCGAGCCAGCGCGCGCAGACCGTGATGCCCCGTCCTGCGTAGTGTGCGGCATGGGTCGCCGTCGAATGATTGGCGCACCGTCTCTTCATGTTGGACCAGACGTCGTATTCCGGGGTGTCTCTCATTCCGTGCGTGACGTCTCGCAGCCGCATCAAGTCCACGCGATAACAGCCGCAGGATTGCGTGTGGTTGTTGCGAAGGTCTCGAAGGGGAATGATGCTCTGATTCCCACAGGAGCACTGAACCACGAAACGCCGTAGCCAGGTGATGATCCGCTGCGGTTTCGCTTCATCGAGGACGGTCAAGCGTCCATAGACCTTACCGATAATCTGGTCTCGTTGTATCTTTCGTTTAGCCATGCGGGTCACGCTCCATCGTGATGTTGTGTGGTCAGGCTCGCTGAGTGCTTCAACACTCCGCGGGCCGCTTCCATTTTAGGCCTCTTTCGGGCCGCTCAAGGTCCCATTCCCAATCATTCCCAATCTTTCCCATTTAGGAGACTCCATGCCACCACTGTTCCCTCGAAACTACGGCAACACTGCGAAATACGAGGACGCGTTGAGACGCGGTAAGGTTTATTTTGCGTGTAACTCGGCAACCCAGGCGCTCTCGGTCAACACCACGACCGCGACCGGACTGATTTTGACCAACCCGCTCACCTCGGGCGTGAACCTCGTGCTCTTGCAGGTTTGCGTGGCGCTCATCACCGCGCCGGCCGCGCAGGCGAATCTGGTCCTGACCGGCAATATCCTGACGACGGCGGCCGCGGCAACCACGCACACCACGGCGTTGGTCGTGAAGAACGCGCTGATCTCCGGAGGCGTTGCTGGTCAAGGTCTCTGCGATTCTGCGGCGACGGTACCGACACCGGCGGCGATCCGCTCCATTGGAGGCGGTCCGGTTGGCGCAGTGACGATCAACGCGCCCTATATCCGCGACGATATCGACGGGTTGCTGGCGCTCGCTCCAGGCTGCGTGATTTCGCTGCAGTCGATGACGACGGCGATAACGGTTGTCGCCTCGATCACATGGGAAGAAGTCCCGGTCTGGTAATTTGCCCTTCGGTTACTCTGTATCGGCATGGATGACGACGACCAGATTCTTTCTTCCAACACACCGGTTCACCCTGCTGGGCCGGTGTGCCCCTTTTGTCAGGCGACGCCGGCGGCCGTGTCGGCGCACGGTCCGATCGAGCTCGGGCAGATGCGGCTGATGGTCCTGTTCTGCGGCAATCCGGCATGCCAGAAAGTCTGGAACGTGCAGGTCATCGCGTTTGAACAGCCGAAAGTTGTAACCCTTCCACCGAACGGACGCTTCGTCCGGTAGTCGCCGGTCCCTTTCATAAATCGCAATCCCCGCAATCCATAAATCCCTTTAAGGAGTCTCTTCCATGGCTACTTTCGCTGCAGTCGGTGTGTCCACCGCTCTCTTCGTCAAAGGCGGAACGCAGTTCCGCACGGTTCTGACCGGCACCTGGGTCGGCACCATCCAACTTCAGGAATCGAATAACGGCGGCTCGAGCTATGCCGTCATCGATTCCGTTACCGCGAATATCGCGCTCGATTACGAAACCAAGCCGTACGATCGCCTCCTGCGCTTGAGCTGCACCGCGTACACCTCGGGCACTGCGACCTATACGCTCACCGCGGTCGGACGCGTCGGCGCCAGGACCAAATACACCGCGGTGCCCATCGGCAGCGTGGCCTATGGGTCTTTTGGGACCGACACCACGCCGGTTGCCACCGTGAGCTATCTCGTCGAGATCTTTGTGGGTGAGCCGTTCACCTGCACGGGAGCGGCCTGTCTCAATGGCACCGCGGCCGCGACGGATAAGTACATTTTCGCGCTGTACGACACGTCGGGGAACCTGCTCGCGACAACTGCGCTTGCGGGAGTGACCGCGACCGGAACGGACGCCTTCCAGCAGATTGCGTGGACCGCGCCGCTGCAGCTCCCGGCCGGCCGCTACATCCTGATGGTCACGACCAACGGAACCACGACCCGGCTGCGGACGATTGCCACGGCGACGTTCGTCAATGTGCTGGCGGGTTCGCTGACCGCCCAGGTCTTTGCCACCGTGCCGTCCACGATCGTATTTCCGGAGACGTTCACGGCCGACAAGGGCGTGATTTCGTATCTCTACTAGAAGGGAAAAACATGAAAGCAAGTACCGCAGTGAAGACGACAGCCGAACCTCTTCCATCCATGCGCGTCCGCGCGATCCGTGAAGGCTACTACGGCCGCGGGCCTGGCGGCGAGATCGTTCGCCACGTCAACGATGTGTTCACCCTCGTGCCTTACGAGATCACCATCGTCGATGTGCGGACGCAGCGCCGAACGCTCGATCCGGCCACGAAGCTTCCGGCAATGAAGCTCATCTCGGTCGAGGACCAGTTCTCCGACAACTGGATGGAGCGTGTGCCCGACGACGAGAAAGAAATCGTCACCTCGAGCCAGCAGGCCATCAACCGGCAGATCGCGGACCTGAACGGCGGCAACTAATGCCTGGGAACGATTACTCCGCGGCGAAGCCATCGAATCCGCATGCGCCGCTGCGGGGTCTCGCCTCGTCCACCGATACCGCCGACCATACCGTCATTGCCGCGCCTGGGGCGGGTCTTGCCTTGATGATCACGACGCTCGTGATTTACAACGCGCACGCGACCACCGGGACGGGCGTGCTCTTGAAAAGCGGCACGACGACGATCTGGGGGCCGATTCCCGCTCCTGGGGGGAAGGGCGGCTGTGTGATCCGTATGGATCCGCCTTTACCGTGCAATGCGAATCAGGTCTTCGCCTTTGCGTGTGAAGACTCGGTGACGACGGTTACGGTGAGTGCATTGGGGTATAGAGCGAATGGTTAGAAGCTTTAGATCTGCGCCCCAGCGGAGGCAATGGCTCTTGTGCGTGGCTGTATTCGGACTGTGCGCGCTCGCGTCCTGCGTGGGTCCGCTGCGACGGACTGCCGCGCCTCCCGTGATCGAAGCGGAGCGCTGGTCCGCGCGCCAGGTCTCGCCCGACGTGTATCTGGTCGCGATCCGCAACGCGCGAGGCGAACAGGAAGCGCTCGCCTACCTGTGTCCCAAGAATTCCTTTGTCTGCACGGTGGAGCCGGTCGGGCGGCTCGTCGAAATCCGCAGGGTGCGTAAATAATGGGACGCGTCGAAATCGGCCGCGACTTGAATCACCGCGCGATCATCCTGGAGTATTCGGATGAGTGGAGCTTCAAGAACTTCTCCAACCAGCGAAACATCTTCGCCGGGCGAGGGAAAGAACTCGACGGACTGACGATCTATTCAACTTCCTTTTACCAGGAAGCGCTCGACGTCGATATCTTCCCATCGGATGTGAAGAACCTGGTGCTCGCCTTTTGCAACTTAGACAACGTCGTGATCCCGCGCGGGTCGACGCTGATCGAATGCTCGACCAGGCGGATCAAGGTGCAGAACGATCTACGGGATTGGGAACTGGACGACAACGACCAACCGATCAAGTTAATCAACGAGGAGTACTGGAAGCAACAAGGGTACTTTACCGATCCTGCTTTGATTCCTGCTATGCCCGTCGCGAGCATTGACGATATCAAGCCGGTCAACCCATCGATCGATGTGATTCCTGTTGGCAAAGAAGAACCGGAAGCGCAGAAGTTGGCCGCGGTGCTTCAAGAATTGCTCAAGCGTCCGGACCTGGAAACAAGCCGCAAGGAGCTCACGGATTACGTCGATTACGTTTTAGGCAAGGCGGCCGTCGAAGCGATCAAGGCGGGTGGCTAATGGCAGTTCCGGCAACCGCCATCTTTGAATGCAACGCCGCGGCAACCGCGCTGAACGTCAACGGCGCAGGCTTCGATCCCGGCAATGCCTCGATGGCAACGGATCTCACGACGGACGCGAACACCGCGAACACCAACGCGCCTATCGTCTCTTCGGCGTCGTATAACTTCGTTGCCGGAGACGTGGGCAAGTGGCTCTATATCCAGAGCGGAACGAACTGGACGCCGGGCTGGTATCCGATTACGGCAGTCAGTTCCAACAAGGCCACGCTCAACGCCACCATCGGCGCGGCGATTCAACGGGACACAGCGAAAGGCTATCCGACGCCGAAGTTTCTCACCAACACGGTTGCGGGCTGCGCGACGGTAGGAACTCCGACAAGCGGAGTGTGGTCGATCGATTACTCGCAGGGAACCGCAGCGATCGCGACAGCAACAGACCTCGCCTCCGATGGCGCGGGCGCTGTCTCCTCCGCAACGCGCACTTTCGGCGTCAATGATGTAGGCAACTGCATCCACATCACGGCAGCCGGAACGGGGCTAACGCTCGGGTGGTTCTTCATCTCCAGCGTAGCGGCGGGAGTGGCGACCCTCGACCGCTCGCCTGGACTGAGCAAGACCGGCGGGACATGGTATGAGGGCGGCGCGGCCTCGCTGAATTCCAACACGGCCAATCAGACCGATACGAATTTCTCCGCAGTGCCGGTTGCGGGTAATTTCATCTTCGGGACCGGTGCCCTCACGCTTCAGGCCCTTTTTCAAATGAACGCCGGAACCTTCATCGCGCCCATTCGCTTCATCGGCTACACGACCAATCGCGGAACGACGCCCACCGGATCCGGTCGGCCCACGATCAGCTGCGCTGCGAATGGCGTCAACGGCGGCAATTACAATCACATCCTCAACTGGATCACCACCGGCTCCAGCACGAGCGTGATCAGCCATGGGGGATCGGGCGGCGGTTACGTGTCGAACTCGAAGGTCACGAACATTTCTGTTACGGCGGCACGCGCTGCCATATTGCTGGCCGCCAGCGACGTCGCGGTGAACTGTGAGGCGGTGTCCTATCGCGGGCGGGCGATCAGCGGGACATCCGGCGGGGACAAGGTCCTCTATTGCTACGCCCACGATTCCGATGTGGGGATCTTCTTCGGAGGAGCCAACCCGACCATCCACGGCAACATCGTCGAATCCTGCGTGACGAGCGCCCTCAATGTCACCGTCAACAACGGCCACGCCGGCAGCATCACCGGCAATACGCTCTATGGAGCGGAAAACAAGCTAGGCGTCGGCCTCTCGCTGGTCATGAACGACCGCTCCAGCGTGGCCGTGATGAACAACATCTTCTACGGGTTCGTGACCGCTGTTTCGCAGGGCACAACAGACCGGCAAGCCTCCGCCTTCTCCGATTTCAACGACTACTTTAACAACACGACGGACAACACGCTCTGGTTCAAGGGGCCGAACGACATCGCCGTCGATCCGCAATTCGCCTCGGTGAGTCAGATCACCGGGACGGCGGGGAAATTCACGGCGGGCAATGATCGGCTGGTCGATACGACGAAGAACTTCTCGACGCTCGGCGTGGTCGCGGGGCGAGACAAGGTCTACATCATTAGCGGGACAGGCGCGACCGCAGGTATTTACGGCGTATCGTCGCTCGCAACGACGACAAATCCCAACGACACGCTGGTGTTGGATTTAAGCCCCGGTACTAATACAACTGCGGATAAGGTGTACGATCTCACGATCGGTCACAACTTCTATCCCAAGAAATTCATGGCGGGCTTTCCGGGAGCGTTTCCGGCGAGCTTGACCACCGGCTTTAGCCAGATTGGCGCGGTTCCGCCGGCACGCTTGCTGCAACTGCCCGGAGGCGCGAATTGAAACTCGAAATCAAAGCCGGCACCACGTCCAAGCGTGTCGGTATCTTCATTGCGGACGCCTCCTCGAACGTGGGCGCAGGCCTGGCCGCGCTGCTCTTTAGTTCAACAGGTCTGACCTGGTACTACTGGCGGGAAGATGAAGGCAACGCCGCAGCGACCGCCGTGACTTTAGTTACAGCCACGCGCGGGACGTTCTCCTCAGGCGGCTTCATCGAAAAAGACACGACGAACCTGACCGGCGCTTACGAAATCTCGATTCCCGACGCCGCTCTCGCTGTCGGCGCGAAGTGGGTCAACATGATGCTCAAAGGCGCGGCAAACATGGTCCCGTTGCCGATTGAGATCCAGCTCACCGTCTCCGATCCCGACGCGCCGTCGGTCACCTTGACCGCCGCGCAGAACAATGCCATTGCCGATGCGATCCTGCTGCGCGATATCGCGACAGGCGGGTCGAGCTCGGCGAAGAACGTCCGCTCGGCCTTGCGCACGCTGCGCTGCAAGCAGACGTTAGTGGCCGGTACCGGGACCACTTACGAAGAAGACGGCGTGACGCCGGCGTGGGAGTGGACCTATACGACCGCGGCTCGAGATCCGCTCGCTTCGATTGCACCGACAACATAAATGACTAAACTGAAACACGCTCTCAAAGTCCTCATCGAATGGTTCGCGCTCTGGCTGCTCCGCTTGATCGGCTCGGAGATCTGCGTCCTGCCGATGGAGATCCATCCCTACCTCGACGAAATCACGACACTCTGCGAGGTGGAAGACCCGCAGCAGTACGAAACCGACGACCTCCTCGGCCAGGGCTACTTCAAATCACGGCGCGTCATGACGAAGATGCTGATCAAGTATCCGTATCTGCCGAAGCGCGCGTTATGGAAGGCGGTTGAACGATGTTCCGGCTCTTCTCGTTGATGGATGGTGGATCGGGGACTAGCTCTGGCGGCGGGCTGCGAGGATTCTTGCTGCTCTTAGGTGTCGGGCGGTAGGCAGTTCGTTGCGCTGAACCTGGAACCAGAAGGTAGCGTCTCGCCTCACAAAGGCCACCCACTCGCCCGCGGCCATGAACATATACGCGGTGTAGTCGCCGTGGCCTAGGTCATAGCCGTACCGCACCGGCGGGATGAAGATCGTCTGTTTACCGGGAGTCCACAGCAGCCGCTCCGGATCCATCGCTAAGGCGGCGGCCGCGAGCATCGCATTCTGAAGAAACCCTCTCCGGTCCATTAGGGGGCGGCTGGCGTATTCGCCACGATAGCGGCCGCGAACGTATCGGCGCGGGCCTCCACCTTCGCCGCGAACGCATCGATGATCGTCTGCGCTTGCGGATCGGTGACCTGGTCCTTCAGTTCCTTGATCGCGGCGGCGAGTTGCTGGAATAAGACGAGCGCGGCGTTCTGCGCGGACTCGTCTTTTGCGGCTGCGGCTTCGAGCTTTGCGAAATCTAGAGCCAAGATGCCTCCTAAAGCGGAAATTGCTTTTTCAATGCGATCGAGCTGCGCGGCGACAGCTGCGGGTAGCTCGACGTGGATGTGGATATGCACGCGGAAAAACTCTAGCACGGGAGCATGACTGGAGAAATGAAGGGAACTAGGCCGAAAGGACAAACAACAAATGCCAGCATTCGCAACCGATTATGAAACTGTCGCCGCGTCTCAAACCGATCAGGTCATGGGACCGACCGGGGCTGCCGGCGATATCCTCGCCCAGCTCATCGTGACCGTCGCCACCGTCGCGACGTCCACCTGCTCGATCAAGGACGGCTCAGGCTCGGCGATCCCCATCACCGCGGCCGACACCGCGATCGGCGTGTATACGGTAAGGCTCGATGCACGCTCCCGTGTGGGCGCCTGGAAGGTCACGACCGGCGCCGGCGTCTCCGCGATCGCCACGGGCCGCTTCACCTAGATGGCAACGTACGCCGACTTAATCACCGACGCGCTCATTGAATTGAACGTGCATCAGCCGGGCGAGCCGATCGAGCCAGCGGATTCCGCGCTCGGGCTCTCGCGGCTCAACATGATGCGCGACGTCTGGAATACCGAGAAGCTCTTGATCCTCGAGGTGCAGCAGGAAACCTTCACGCTCGTCGTGGATCAGCGGGTCTACACGATCGGACCGGCCGCGGAATTCCCGACCTCGCGTCCGGTGAAGATCGAAGACGCGGTGCTGATCGATACCTCCGTCACGCCGAACGTGCGCTATGGGATGCGCGTGCTCGACAAGGACGAATTTATCGCCATGCCGTTTTACGGCACGGCGGCGTTTCCCGCGGCGCTCTATTTCGAGCCGAGCTATCCGGTCGCCTATGTGCACTTGAGCGATGCGCCCGAGACCGCGCTCGATCTCGAGTTGTCCGTCTGGCAACCGTGGACGACGAGCTTGACGCTGACGACGACGGTCAGTCTGCCGCCGGCCTACTACGAGTGTGTGCTGTACAACCTCGCGCTGCGCCTGGCGAACGCGTTCGGCGTCGAGCCGACGGCGCTCCTCGTGCAGTTTGCGCGAGAGTCTCGAGCGAAGGTCAAGAGCCTGAATTCCAAGTCACCGAAGCTCCGCAGCGACGTGCCGCAGGGGTTATCGCGTTAACTCCGGAGCGTTAAATGTATGGACGATAAGAACACCGAACTCGCCGAACTTCCGATGGTGGATCTGAGCAAGACCGCCTCGAACATCCCTTACGTGGTCGCTGTCGTCCTCATGACGCTGCTCGCCCTCTCTGCGATCGTCGCCATCACGGTCATGCGCCCCACCCAGGACAACACCGCCATAATGGCGCTCATCATCTCGGCCACCGCCCCGACAACTCTGGCCTTGCTGGCGTTCATGAAAGCCCAGGAGACGCATCTCTCGGTGAATTCGCGTTTAAACGACTTCATGCGGACCGCCTCAGAGCTCGCCCGCGCTAAAGGGATTGCACACGGGCAAGCGCTCGAACGATCCAAGCAGAGCGCGCTGGATGAAGCACGGCTAGTCGCCGACGACAAGGTAGCCGATCGAGCGGATCTGCGAGAGTCCGTACGGCAGGAAGCGCGCGTCGTGGCACTCGATAAACAACAAGCCCGGGACGATTTAAAACGGTGAGGATGTAGATGGCATACGTTGCAGCTCCGGACCCGAAACAACAATTCTTCGACGAGAACGGCGATCCCTTAGCCGGGGGATTCCTCTACTCCTATGCGGCGGGCACGACCACACCCATCGCAACCTTCTCAGACTCCTCCGGTACCGCCCACGCGAATCCCATCGTCCTCGACACCGCCGGCCGCGCGACCATCTTCCTGTTAAGCGGAACGGCATATAAGTTCATTCTGCGGAGCGCAGAAGGCGTGCTCATCTGGTCGCAGGACAACATCGTCGGACCGCAAGGCGCCACGATCGCGATCGCCGATAACGTGTTCACGCTTCAAGACAACAGCGACGCCACGAAACTTGTCCAATTCCAGCTCTCCGCGATCGGTACCGGCACAACGCGCGTCTTTACCTTTCCGAATGCCTCGACGGTGCTCGTGGGGACCGATGTTGCACAGACCCTCACCAACAAAACGCTCAACTCGCCGATCCTGAATGGAACGACCGACGTCGTCGACGCCGACGGGCTAACGATCAACGATGTGATCGTGCCGCAATTCCTCGAGGTGAGCGTGCATGTGGGCGCGGCCGCCTTGATGATCGCGCAGACGTTCTTCGTCGCTTCGCGGGCCTACCAGGTCATTGCAGTGCGCTTTGTGCATGCGGTGGCGGAGGCGACGGCCGGCACGCTGCGGGTGCAGGTCGTGAAAGATACGTCGACCAATGCGCCAGGGGCGGGAAGCGACACGCTCACGAACAACTCGAATGCCGGGTTTGATTGCAAGGCAACGGCAAACACGGTACAGACCGGGACGTTGACCGCAACCACGGCCGCGCTCCAGATGGCGGCGGGCGATCGCTTGTCGCTAGACTTCTCGGCGGCGGCGACGGAGCTGGTCGGCGTGACGGTTACGGTGAGCCTGCAGAGGATCTGATGCCATCTAATCTGTTTGGCGGCGGGCCGTCTCTCTCCGATTTGATGCGCGGTCCATCGAATAAGGCGGCCAAGGGTTTGCTCACGCCGGGCAACATCATAAACCTGTACAACCGGCCGCAGACCCAGGCGCCGGCCGGTCCGGACGGGATGCAGCCTGGCGCCTGGAGTCCAGGTGTTTATCCGCGGCAGTCGACGACGTATTCCGCGAGTTTCCCTGCGAAGGAGCTGGGTTTTGGCGAGGGACAGATCCTGATTCCGCTGGTCGTCAACGGCAAGTTTTTGACAACTAGTGAAGCGATCGATCACGCCAGAAAGACGGGTCAGCACCTGGGCATCTTCGATACCTGGCAGAACGCGGATGCTTTTGCAGAGGCGCTGCACGAGAGCCAGCAGGCCTCCGGCAATCGCTACGGACCGACTTCCCGACAGTGAAAAAACGATTTAGCGGCTTCTCCGATCAAACATACCCCAGCTTTTCGCCGAACGTCGAAGCCTCGCGCCTGATCAATCTTTATCCGGAAATTGTGGAGACAGGTCATGGCGAAAATCCCGAGCGCCTGGTCCTCTTGGGCACGCCGGGCCGGAAAGTCTTCGCACGGCTCGCCGAGGGGCCGATCCGCGCCCAGCATACGGAGACCTACCAATTTCCGGCAGTGGACCGTACCTTTGCCGTCTCCGGCGCCAAGTTCTATGAAATCTTCGACGACGGCACCTCGATCGAGCGCGGCTCGGTCTCAAGCGACGGCTTTCCGGCCTATATCGCCTCGAACGGCACGCAGCTGGTCATCACGTCGCTGCAGCTCGGCTACCTGTTCGATCTGGCAACGAACGACTTCTCCGGACCGATCCTCGACGACAACGGCGATGAAATTACCCCGATCAACGTCGTCTCGCTGGCGAATCGCTTTGTCGCGACGTTTGTGTCCGTCGACTTCCGGCAGCGCATCTTTTACTCGGATCTGGACGATGGCAACTCCTGGCCGGCGCTCAATTTCTTCTCCGCCGATTTGATGCCGGATAACGTCGTCGCGCTCCTCGCCGATCACGAGCAGCTCTGGGCGTTCGGTGATCAGTCGGTGCAGCCGTTTGCCTCGACGACGGAAAATCCGGATAACCCGTATGCCGCGATACCGGGTGCCTTGATCGAGACCGGCTGCGCGGCTCCGGCGTCTCCCACGAAAGCCGACAACACGATCTTCTGGATTGGCGGGGATGAGCGGGGACGGGCGATCGCCTGGCGGGCGGCGGGTTACGCGGGCAAGCGGATCTCGACGCATGCGATCGAGCAGTTGATGCGGAAGATGCCGGCGATTTACGACTGCCGCGGCTACGCATATGTCGAAAACGGCCACACCTTCGTGGTCTTCACGTTTCCGCTCGGGCGGAACACGCTCGTTTATGACGCAAGTAACGGGAAATGGCACGAGCGCGGCTGCTGGGCCGGGACGGAATTCGACGCGGATCACGCCTGGTCGCATGCGTTCGCGTTTGGTAAGCATCTGGTCGGGGACCGCGGCGGCGATTGCTGCGTGGATTCGGAAGGGGACGGGGTCGGGCCGGGATCGGGCGGAACGCTCGTGATCACAACGACCTGCCCGATCGACGATGGCGAGGTGGACACCGCCTACGATGTGACCTTCGAGGCCGCGGGCGGTCTGCCGCCCTACACCTGGGCGCTGATTTCCGGCGCATTCCCCGAGGGGCTGACGTTTGGCAGCGACGGGACATTGACCGGCACGCCGACCGAGGATGGCGTGTTTTCGTTTACCGTCGGCGTCACCGATTCGAGCGTACCGCCCTTGACGGATGAAGCGACCTGCCAGATCACCGTGACGGAGGAGACGCTCTCGGCAACCTGTCCGGAGACCTTGGTCGAGGTGGAATGCTTCGACGACTCGATGCAGGGGCGCGCGGATTCCTCGGACATCGGCGCGGCGTGGACCCAATGGGGCGGCGTGATCGATCCCGGCGGCTCAAACTACAACGCCTTCTCGATCTTCGACAATGTGCTGATCAGCGAGCGGCAGCCGCCCGCGCAGGCGACCGCCGACCATCAAGCCTATCCGCGCGTCGCCGCCTACACCGCTCTCGATCCGGCGGCTCCGGGCTGCTCGTCGGAGATGACCTTCGACCACTCCGAAGTGGCCGTGAGCCATTCGACGCACGCGGGCGAGCTCTCGACGATGGCCGGGGTCGCACTACGCATCCAGCAGGTCGGGGTCGGGACGAGCGCCATCGCCAACGCGAGCTTCTATGCGTTGAGCTATATCGAAACGAAACACGATGTCGGCGGGAACGAATGGCTGGCAAGCGAGGTGCTCCTCGACCGGAATGAGGCAGGCGGCTACTTGTTCCGTCTCGCGTTCACGGGCCAGATCGCTCAATTCCAGGGCGGCGAAAAACTCAAATTGACCGCCATGAACTACATGCCGACCTCCGGGCCTTACGCCGGCACGACCGTCGTGTGCTTGAAGGGCTATATCGATTGGGGTCTCGGCGACGGCTGGACCGAAATCTTCGACTATGAGGATCCCGAAGCAGCCGGGGCGGCGCATGGGGCGCTCTTGACGGGCCGCGCCGGCATTGCGATCACCGACCTCACCATCACCGGGGATTACGGCTACACGATGTTCTGGTACGACTGGCACGGCTGCGAGCTGGGAGTGTAGATGGCGCGAAGCGTGAGTCCGGAAGGGCGAAACAAGTAATGGAAGGCCTCATTTACGAATCCTCCATCGACTTCTATGACGATGACGGCTGTCTGATCCGCCGCGTCCGTCGTACACCGGAAATCTCGATTCAGGGACTGCGTCTCTTCTTCTCGAGGCTGGAAGTACTCCTCGAGGCCGGCGGCGGGCTGGCGACAGGGCAGGGCAGCGATCCGAAACTCATGGTCAGGCATTCCGACGATGGCGGGCACACCTGGTCGAACGAACGCTGGGTGTCGATGGGCAAGCAGGGCGAGTATCAGCGGCGGGCCGTGCTGAATCGGCTGTCGTCGCCGCGCTGCCGCACGCGCATCTTCGAGCTGGTCTGTACGGAGCCGATCAAGCAGGTCTGGATCGATTTGTTTATCGATCTCACTGGAGGACGTCACTAATGCCAGATGCACCTGTCAAAGCGCCAATTCCGATCGATGCCAACGGCACGAAGGTGAACGAGTCGGTCGTCTGGACCCGATACTTCGCGGATGTGGGATCGCTTCTAGAGACGGTCGACACGCGGAGTGCTGGCGTCTGGGAGCCGCTCGTCAACGGGGACGTCGACGATCCGGAGATTATTTTTGCGAATGGTGAGGTGTTGATGGCCTTTCGACCGCTGACTTAGATCTGCGCCCCAGGCGGAGAACATGCGGACTGACCGTTGCTGGATTCGGACTTTGCGTACGTGGCGAAGTGGTCGACGGCCTTCAGGTGTCCGATGATCGCGTCGTCTTCGGTTGAGTATCGTTCCTGGTAGTCGGCCGCGTCCCCGTTCCTGGAGTCGAACACCATCGTCTCGAAAATGAGCGGCGGGCCATCGCCGTAACGGTAATTGATGCCAATCCACACCGTCGAGACCCAATAGCCGTTGGGCAACTCGTCCTGGCGCACGATCTTCTTTTCACGGTCCTCGAAGTCGCGCCCCCATTCGAGCACCCCTTCCATGCCCGGCGGGTACTTCGTTCCGTCGCGTCGGTACTTGTCGTCGAACATCACCGCCTCCGGTTAGCCGCACTGTAACCCCGCCTGGGGCGCAGACAGAAAAACAAAAATGAAAATTGCTGAAGTTTTACTCATCGGCACACGCAGTGCTCAACCGCTGGCCTCCGCCGTCTCGCCAGGCGCGCTCTATTCGGTCACCGATGAGGGCTCGATCGTCGAGCAATCGAACGGCTCCGCTTGGAGCTCCTATGCGCTCGGCGGTGGCGGCGGAACGGCTGGCGCCACGGGCGCGCAAGGACCGCAAGGCGCCACGGGTAACGCGGGGGCGGCGGGCGCCGTTGGACCTGCTGGAGCCACGGGGGCTGCGGGAGCAACAGGAGCGGCAGGGGGCACGGGCGCCACCGGACCGGCAGGCGCCACAGGAGCCACAGGAGCCACTGGAGCCACAGGCGCCACCGGGCCCACGGGGGCCGGATCCGGCGATGTGCTCGGTGCGGCTTCTGCCGTGAATAACGACATCGTCGTTTTTGACTCCACGACCGGCAAGCTCATTAAGGATTCGGGAAACACGATCGCCCAGGTTTTAGCGACCGCGGCCGCGGCGCCTCCGGCAACGCATGCCACCTCGCACAAATCGGGCGGCGGCGACGCGATCAAGCTCGATGAGTTGGCGGCCACGACCGACGTCACGACCCTCAACGCCACGACTTCCGCACACGGCCTCTTGAAGAAACTCGACAACAACGCCGCGCACTTCTTGGATGGCACGGGCGCCTGGACCACGCCGCCGGGCGCCGGCGATGTCGCGGGACAGGCCTCGAGCGTGGATTCCGAGGTGGCGCTCTTTTCCTCGACCACCGGCAAGGTCATCAAGCGCGCCACCGGTACCGGGATTGTCCGCGTCACCTCGGGGGTCTATGGAACGCCGGGCCCGGTCGCTCTCGCTTCTGAAGTGACGGGCGATCTGCCTCTGGCGAATATCGCGCAGGTCTCGGCGGCCTCGAAGCTGCTCGGCCGCGGATCGGCGGGCGGCGCCGGAGATCTGCAGGAAATCACGATCGGCGCCGGGCTGACGATGTCCACGACCACGCTCGTGCTGGCCGCGCACGCGACGAGTCACAAATCCGGCGGCTCGGACCCGATCAAACTCGATGAGCTCGCCGCGACAACGGACGTCACCACGCTCAACGCCACGACGTTGGCGCACGGCCTTCTCCCGAAGCTGGGCGGCGGCACGACCGACTTCCTCCGCGCCGATGGAACATGGGCGCCCGGCGGAGTCGGGCCGACAGGGCCGGCAGGGGCCACGGGCGCCGCGGGCGCGACAGGGGCCACTGGCGCCACGGGAGCCACGGGAGCGACCGGAGCCACCGGACCGACGGGCGCCGGATCCGGAGATGTCCTGGGTGCGGCGTCTTCCGTCAATAACGATATCGTCACCTTCAACTCGACGACGGGCAAGCTGATCCAGGACTCCGGCCAAACCATCGCACAGGTTCTCGCGACCGCTGCGGCGGCTGCACCGGCAACGCACGCGACGCGGCACAAGAGCGGCGGCGCCGATCCGATCAAGCTGGACGAATTTGCCGCGCCCACCGATATCACGACGCTGAACGCGACAACGTCGCAGCATGGTCTCTTACCGAAACTTGCGGGCGGCACGACCACCTACCTCCGCGCCGATGGGACGTGGGTTGCACCTCCCGGCGCCACGTCCGGCGACGTGGTCGGGCCCGCGAGTGCAACGGCGGACGCGATCGTCATCTTCAATTCGACGACCGGCAAACTCGTCAAAAACTCCGGCACCACGATCACCGCTTTGCTCGCGGCGGCGGCGGCTCAAGCGCCAGCCAATCATGCGACCTCGCACCGAAGCGGTGGTGCGGATGCGATCAAGCTGGATCAACTCGCCGCACCGACCGACGTGACGACACTGAACGCGACCGCCTCGCTCCACGGTCTGCTGCCGAAGCTCGACGGGCTCACCACAACATTTCTCCGAGGCGATGGTACCTGGGCGACGCCGGCGGGCGGCGGCAACGTCACCGGACCGGTCGCCTCCATCGATGGCGAGATTGCGCTGTTTTCGGCAACCACGGGCGCGCTCATCAAACGCGCCGCGGGTACCGGCATCGTGCGGATCACCTCGGGCGTCATGGGCACGGCTGGCGCCGTGAATCTCGCGACGGAAGTGACGGGCGATCTGCCTCTGGCGAATATCGCGCAGGTCTCGGCGGCCTCGAAGCTGCTCGGCCGCGGATCGGCGGGCGGCGCCGGAGATCTGCAGGAAATCACGATCGGGTCGGGGCTGACGATGACCGCGACCACACTCGCGGCGTCACTCGCAACGCGGGCGTTGACGTTTGTGATCGACGGCGGCGGCGCGGTCATCTCGACCGGAATCAAAGGCGATCTCTCGATCCCGTTTGCCTGCACGATCACGGCGGTGCGGCTGCTCGCGGATCAAAGCGGCTCGATTGCGATCGACATCTGGAAAGACACCTATGCGAACTATCCGCCCACCGTCGCCGATACGATCTGCGCCTCCGCGAAGCCGACGATTTCCTCCGCGGTCAAATCGCAAGACTTGACGCTGGTCGGCTGGACGACGGCGATCGCGGCCGGGGACACGCTGAGATTCAACGTCTCGTCCGTATCGACCGTGCAGCGGGTCACGGTGGTGCTGACGGTGCTCGGCTAGATGGCGACGTACTACGTCGCGACCACCGGCAATAACGGAAACGCCGGCACCATCAGCTCGCCTCGCCGGGATATCGCGTCCGGGCAGACGCTGTTGTCCTCGGCCGATACGCTGCTGATCCGCGGAGGCACCTACCACGAGGCGGTCGTCGCGATCTCGGGCTCGGTGCCGAACGGCGCCGACGATGCGAACCACACGGTCATTGCGGGCTACCCGGGAGAAACGGTCACGATCGACGGCGCGACGGCGGATCAGCCGTTGACGGTCCACAGCTGCGCGTACGTGACGATCGACAACCTCACGATCGTCGGCGGCCAGGACGGAGGCGCGGGCACCGCAGAGGGCGCGTTGGGCGTCGGGCAGCGGCTCGGCTTGGGCGTGCATCACCTGCTGCTCTCGAATTTGATCGTCCACCACACGGGCGGGATATTTATCGCGGCGGACGTCGGGGACAATCATCACCTGACGCTGCGCGGGCTGACGGTCTACCACACCGGCTATCCGTGGCCTGGAGGGTTCACGCCGCACGGCCACTCGATTTACGTCGAACACTGCGACGATTCGATCATCGAAGACTGCGAAGTCTACGACACCGACAGCCACGGCATTCATGTGTTCTCGCAGTCGGGCCTGGGCACCAATCGCCTGACGGTACGGCGCTGCAAGCTGCACGACAACGGTTCCTTCGGTCTGCTGTTCTCGAGCGGATCGAACAACGTGGCGTACAACAACCTCGTTTATGGAAACGGGATCGCATCCTGGGCGGGAGGCGGCGCCGGGGGCATGCGGACCTACGACGGCGCGATCGATTGCGCGTTCTACAACAATTCCGTTTACAACAATCTCGGCATCGGGATCTGGGTTCAAAACGGTGACGGCATTTTTGTCAAAAACAACATCGGGTATCTGAACTCGAGCAATTTCGTCAACGCCGGATCCAACTCCGTCATCGATCCGAACCTGTGGGGCGATCCGGCGTTCACGAATGGACCGGGAGCGGACTTCACGCTGCAGTCGTCCAGCGCCGCCCGAAATGCAGGCGTGGATCTGTCCGGCATCTTCCCCGGAGACTATTTGCAACAGGTGAGGAGTACTCCGTGGGATATCGGGGCATACCGCTACGGCGTTGTCGTCCCTCCAGCCTCAACGGCGCGGTCTCAAGTATTTATTTTCTAAGCAGTAAGGTCTGCGCCCCAGGCGGAGTGACATTCTCCGGGACAGTGGGCTGTCTGGTTTCAAAGCCCCTACCGATCGGTAAGCCCGAATACAGAAACGCTCAAGCGCCGTGGTCTCCGCCTGGGGCGCAGAAACTAAACACTCTCCAACCAAAATCTCTATGGCAATCAACTGGTCTGAAATCCTCAGCGCCGCAATCCCGGCCGCTACCCAACTCGGCACGACCGTTATCCAGAACAAAGGCGCTCAAGGCGCCGCCGACACGCAATCGGCAGGCGCCAAAGAGGCGATGGCGGTCCTCGCTCAAATCTGGGCGAAGCAGCAGCAGAGCTTGCAACCCTACCAGTACGCCGGGCAGGCGGGTCTCTCGCAGCTCATGCGCGGTCTCGGCATTGCCTCCGGACCTTCCGGCGCAACCAGCGGTGGATCGACCGGCGGATCGTCCAGTTACAGCTCTCCCATGAGCGGCACGGTCGGCAACGGCGTCAACGCACCGTCGGCTTTGAACTCGACCGGCGTCCGCGCGCTCTCCGGAGCCGCCACGGGCGCAGGGATCGGCGCATTTGCCGGACCGCTCGGCGCGGGAGTCGGTGCTGCCATCGGCGGAGGCGTGGGGGCACTCTCGGCGCAATTCGGCAAGGGGCGCCACGAAGCCGACTCGCTCGTGCCGATTCAGAATCAAGTGGCCGCCGAAGTCGACCGGATCACCAAAGCCGTCGACGCGGCGAAAGCCGACGGCACGCTCACGCACGAGGATTTACAAACGGCGATCTCCACCGTGCAGGGATTGCAGAAGGATTTCGGAGCCAAAGCGGCGGAATTCGGACGGGCGGGTCCGGGCGGTGTGGCGACGCTAGCCAAATACTTCGATCCGATGGTCGCGTCCTGGCAGGAGCAGCTTTCCTCGCTCCCCGCGCAGAGCGGAAATCCAGCAGCGCAAAGCGGAAATGGCACTCCGCCCGGGGCGCAGAATCCAGGAGATCCCACCTCCGATCCCAACGCCATAGGATTCGGTGAACTCAACAAAACCTTTAGTAATGAAGACTTTATCAAAGATCCCGGCTACGACTTCCGGATGACGGAAGGACTGAAAGGCGTGCAAGCCCAAGCCGGCAACATGCTGCACTCCGGAGGCACCTTAAAAGCCCTGGAACGCTACGGACAAGGGTTCGCAAGTAACGAATATCAGAACGCTTACGGACGGTTCACCAACGATCAAAACACGCGGTTTAACCGCCTGGCGACCGTGGCGGGATTCGGAGAGCGCGCCAACTCGCAATCGATCCTGGCCGGCAATGCCTACGGCGCCGGAACGACCAGCTTGATCACCGGATCGGCCGACGCTCAAGCCAACGCGCAAGCCGGCAACGCGGCGAATTGGGCGGACCTGTTGAACACCGGAGGCGTCACCTTGCAGCAGATCCTCGCCCAGCAACAGCAGAAGAAGAATCAATCCGGATACAACCCGCAATTCCCCAACGGTCCGCAGCCGGACGAATTCAGCGGGAATGGTTAGGATTTTGCGCCCCAGCGGAGAACATACGGACTAACCGCTGCTGATCTTTCCCTTACCGCAAAGCCCGAATACAGAAACGCACAAGCGCCGTTGTCTCCGCTGGGGCGCAGATTAAAATCTTATGGCACAAATCGATTCCAACATCCCTCTACGCGCTTTCGCTCAACGCTCACCTCGACCCTTACAACCGGTTCAGCTCGAGGAGCAAATGCTCGGCCTGCGCGCCCTTCAACGCACCGATCAGGAAGGGCAAGCGAAGCAAGACGCCGACAAGCAAGCCCTGGCCGATCAGGAAGTCATCAAGGGGCTATTCCAGCAGGGGCTCTCGCCGGAAGAAACCTTCGCCGCGATCATGAAAGCGCCGATCTCGCTCAAGACCAAGCAGAGCTATCAAGAAAACTGGGACAAACACCAGGCATCGGTAGCAACGGCGAACGAGAACACAGCAGACGCCCGAAAAAAGAACACCGACGCCGACAAGGAAATTCAGGACTGGTCCGGCTCGCTATTCGCTGGCATCGACCCCAACGACCCGCAAGCCTTCGAATCCGCGCTGAACCTGATCAAAGCGCGAGACCCCTCTTTCCCTTACGACCAGGTGCGTCAATCGGCGCAGACGCCGGAAGACCGCGCGGCGATCCGCGACAGCATCCTGAAGCAATCGCCGAAGCAGCGGGAACTCGGGGAAGCGAACCGCCATAACCTTGCAACAGAAGCCGGTCAGAAGCCCAACACGCCGTTTGAAGTGTGGAAGCAGCAGAATCCCGACAAGCCCGTTGGCGAGTGGCTGGATCTCAGCCAAAAGACCTCGCCCACCTCCGCGCCCAACACTCCGTTTGAAGTGTGGCACGCCGACAACCCCGGCAAATCCGTCGACCAATGGCTCAAGATCAGCCGAGCGCCGACCGGCGGGGGTGGTGGCGATTCATCCAGCCCGTTCAAACTCTGGCAGCGGCAGCATCCGGACGGCTCGGTCGAGGAATGGTTCAGGCTGCAAGGCTCGGGCGATGCGAAACCGCCCACGGCGGCGCAGTTGAAAATGCTCGGCTTCTACGAGCGCGTCGACGGCGCCCTGGACGCCATTAACCTCTTAGAGCCCGATATCGCAAAGATGGGCATCATCGGCCAGACCCGGCTGAACAACGCGCCGAACATCATGCAGTCTTCCGTCGGTCAACGCTACAACCAGGCGAAGAACGATTTTATCAACGCCTCGTTGCGCCGGGAGTCCGGAGCCGCGATCAGCGACGGTGAATATGCCCGCTTCAATTCGATTTACTTTCCGCAGCCGGGCGACGATGCGGCCGTACTCGCGCAGAAAAAGAAAGCCCGCGACACACAGTTGAAAACCTTCAAGACCGAGTCGGGCCGGGCCTATACGCAAGCGTATGGGGAGGATGAAGCACCGAACACACCCGGCCCGGCAGCGCCAGGCGCAGCGCCCAAACCGCGCGCTCCAGCCCCTCCGAAAGTCGGCGACGTTCAGGACGGGCATGTGTTTATGGGCGGCAATCCGGCTGATCCGAAAAGCTGGAAGAAGAAGAACTAATGCCTCAAGCACCGTGGGAGAAGTACCAGAACGCTGCGCCGGCTGTCGAAGCGGGACCCTGGACGAAGTATGCCGCGCCGTCTAGCGAGATATCCCCAGAGCTCCTGGCGAGCCGCCAGGCCGCGTCCAAGGCTGCATTTGAGGCGAACCTTCCGCCAGAGACCGGGATCATCGCCGGCGTAAAGCGCGGCTTTCAAAATCTCAACCCGATCAATCTGGTCCGGGCGGTAGCCGAGAATCCCGACGAGCCGAATTCTCAGATGCAACCCGCCGACGTGCCGGCGTCCAACGCACAATTCGAGCAGGGATTGCAGCACTTGAGTGATCACCCGGTCGGTACGATGCTGCGCCAGGTCCCCATCATGGGGCAATGGCTCGCGGATATGGCGGAACGCTTTCCGAACGATCCAGCAGGCACCGCCGCGGAAGCCGTTACCACCTTAGCGGTGCCGGAGGCCATCGTTAAAGGCGCACCGCACTTGGCCAATCAAGCGTCCCGACTCGCACCCGCTTTGGAAAAATCAGCACAAGGCAACTACAAGCGGATCTTGAATCCCACGAAGGAAAAAACGAAGTTCATCACCAATAAAATCATTCCGGAACTGACGAAGCGCGGCGTTAGCGCATGGACCGAGACCGAGTTTCGCGCGAAGATCGCCGCTTCGAAAACAGCCGCGGGCAAGGCGGTTGACGCCGCCTGGGAGAAAATTCCAGCAGGCGAAAAACTGCCGGCTCAACCGTTGGTCGAGGCGATCGAGCGGCTTAAGAATGAATTCACCTCGGAGAACGTCGAGATCCTGCCGGCCGCCGTCGAGAAACTGAGCGAACTCAAAGGAATGGTCGAGCAATTCGGCGATCAGATTTCAGCGGGATCGATGCGGAAAGTCCGGCAGTTGCTCGACCAGGTCGTCGATGAATCCTCAGGATTTGGCGGCAAAGACCTCAAGGCCACATCGCAAGTGGCGGCGCAGAAACAGGTCGCCACGTTATTCCGGCGTCACATTGGGGAAGCTTATCCGGATGTCAAAGCAGCCAACGCCGAATTCACGTTCTGGTCGAACGTCGATGATGTGATGAACGCCAAGTCGTTGCGCGAGACTGGCCGGAATCTCTCAATGAAGGATTTGATTTCCGGAGCGACCGGCGCGGGCATCGGAGCGGCCAAGGGCGGCGTCCTGGGCGGGCCAATCGGTGCGGTCGTGGGCCCACTGCTGGTTCGCTTCATGCAATCGACCGCCTGGCGCACGACGTCGGCGGCCGTGAAGATGGAGATCGCCGACCTGATTTCCAAGGGAAAGTTCGCAGAGGTGGTAAAGATCATCGGCCCGGAACGGCAACTGCCGGAACACGCGGGAGGACCGTATGCGATGGGTGATGGCTCCGGCTTTGTGCCATCGGCCGGGGCGAATCAGTTAAACGTCACGACCGGGACGGCGCTGATGAAAGAGGGATACCCGCAAGGCACTCCCGGCCAGGGCAGCGTCGTGGGTAAGGGCTCATCGAACGCGGGCGCTTTGCTCAACCCGCAGCCGCCGGAAATCCGCAGCTTTGCGGACTACTTCACCGGAAAACAGTCGCTGCGCGTCACGGACCTCGGAAACGGCACGCGCAGGAAGTCACCCAAGAAATAGCCAGGACAGAAGGACTCCTGCCGCCCACGCCAGCACCATGTACGTGCCGATCATCGCGGGAATCATGACCAGGAAGAACGCCGGCGACGTCTTGAAGTAAATCTTGCCGGCCTTCCAGTAGAGGCCAAGAGCGTCCGGTTTCGTGTTGGGAATCACGGCTGCACCTTAGCACAAACGGCCAGGTCGAATGTCACTTGGCGCGATCCTTCATTGGCCCACGCGGCCTTTTCGGCTCATCCGTCCGAACCATCGGCCCTCCGTCTTCGTCTCGCCGCAAGCGTTCGATCAATTTCTGTAACTCGGCGAAGCTGACATCACGCTCCTGCCGGCATCGCGTTCTCTCTTCAATGAGCTTGTCGAGCTCGTTCATCACCCCTTGCCCCCGTTCGGATGGTTGAGCCATCGCTCAAAGGCCGTGGCAATACGGTCAAACCCTGTCGCGATACGGTCGAGCTTCTCGCTCATGGTTTCGAGTGTCGCTTCAATCCGCTTCTGGCTCTCCACCATCGACCCGCTAATCCGCACCAGGTCGGCGACGGCTTTCGCGTTCTTCTCGATCTGCTCGTCGTTTTTCGCCTGGAATTCGAGGAGCGCCTGGATCTGGCGGTCGTTGGCGCGCTGCAACTCTTCGTTTGTTGCCTGCATGGTGAGCAGCGTCTCGATCTTCCGATCGTTGGACTCCTGCAGTTGGGCGCTGCGGGCGAGCGTCTGCTCAATCTTTTCGAATCGTTCTTCCGGTGTCATCGGCTCCGCCTCCTTAGCGGTTCCCTTGGTGTGAGCGCGGCGGCCGGCAGGAAGACCGGCTTTCAGGAGCGACCCTAGCCGCGCTTGTTCAACTTTC
This sequence comes from Terrimicrobiaceae bacterium, assembly GCA_028713285.1. Lineage (GTDB taxonomy): Bacteria > Verrucomicrobiota > Verrucomicrobiia > Chthoniobacterales > JAATET01 > JAATET01. The sequence continues at coordinate 16,992 of JAQTOP010000018.1, read as the reverse complement.
CTATTTTACGCCCACCCTAACCACTTCAACTCACCTTTCGTTAACGCTCTCCAGCTTGTCCAATAGTGTCCGTTGGTCTTTTTGTGAAAGGGTCGACGTATAAAGTCGGCGACTGCTGCGGTTATCACGACACCTCGATTCGTCTGAATAAATACAGAACAGAATTGAGGATCAGGTAAGCGAGGATTGCGCTTCGAAGTCATTCCAGTGTTTGCGCCCCAGGCGGAGATGATACGGACTTTGCGTGGCTGTCTGGACGCCTCACCGCCGATCCACACCGTTCGCTCCCGCCTTTCCCTTCCTGGCTTGCTGCTCGACGGTAGCCTGATCCCGCGCCAAGTAATCGATGAGTTCGCGATCAAAGACGCCCTTATCGAGGCAAATGGCTTCAATGGCTGCAACCAGCCGCTCGGCCGACAGCCGGGACCTGCCCGTTGCTTCCGGATGACGCAATGCCAACTGCAGGTGGCCGTGGATGAGCACCCAGTCCGCAAGCCTCATGGTGAACGCAACATCTTCTCTCATCTCTTTCTCATGCGAGCGGAAGAGTTCGAGGGTCCTCTCTTGCATCTTTTCGTGGTGCGCGCTCATCGGGCCGCTCCTCCATTGGTCGCTCCCGCCTTCCGTCCCATTCCAACCTGGTTCCGCTCGTTCCAGCCTTCCTCAGCACCCTCCAACGCCAATCCCTTCTGCATCGCTTGAAACGTAAGAAAGCTCGTCACGCGAAACTGCTCGACCAGATAGAGCGCCGCCGTCGAGCGGTTCGTGATTTCAAAACGAAACCCCATCATCAGCGTGAAGTCGGGCGAGTATTTGTTGAGGATGGCCTGCAGGCTCCGGAGCTCCACGTTGGGAATCACCGTGCCCGCGCCTGGAACTTCCGGCAGCGTCCGGAATTCCATCCGCTGCGGCGGGATGGTCGCAAGGATCGGCGCGAATTTCGCCTCGTCCATCGTCAAGCACGGCTGAAATTCCCGCTCGCCATTCTTCCAACCCGAACCGCCTTTGTTCAGCCGGTAGAGCCGGTCGGCGACATCGGGATGCAACTCTTGCGCGAGATCGTAGGTGAACGGGAAAATCGAGACTTTGCAGAAAGCCAGTTTCCGCTCGCCGTCGCTTCCGAGGATGGCGGACTGGAGAATCGTGGGGATATTCGGTCGGGTGAACATTTTTTACCTGCTCCTTTCGATGTTTGAAATGTGTGGTTTAATTGAACCAATTCTGCTCAGGTCTATGACCCATGCGTGTACATTCAGGATTCTAAAGACTTTAGCAGCACGCGAAATTGAGCGCGGCGCGGGCAGTCCCAGCCGTCCCAGACATACCGGATTTCAACGATGCCCGCCCGTCTCAGCCGGTGCATGTATCGCCGGGTCTGCCGCGCTTCGAGGCTTCCCGGATCGGCGTACAGATTGAGCATGTCCATCCAGTCCGTGAGAAAACGGATGCGCTCCCACGTCCGGGTCTCCATCCGGGTCCGCTCGGCCACGACGTCGGCGCGGCGAGTTTCGGAATTGTGATTCGCCTGCCAGATCGTCAGCGTGGTCTTTTTGAATTTCCCGGTCACCTAAAACTCCTTCTCGCTTTCCTTCTGCCCGATCCCATAGGAGCGCGTGCGGTGATCATCCAGCCAGCCGCGCAACGCCAGCGCATCGTCTTCGCTGAGGTGGACGACGACGGTTGTCGTGTCGCCGGTTTGATCGCACTGTCGGGCGTCGACGAGCAGGTCTACTTTGCCTTGGCCTTTGTCGAGATAGATGAGCATTAGTTACCTTTCGGATTTGGATTTCGCGCCCCAGGCGGAGCGGCATTCGGACTTTGCGTGGCTGTGTTGTTCGCAGGGTTCGCTAATCCGACTTTACTTTTAACGATGGCATCGAGGCATGTCTCGGCGGCGGCGCGCAGTATCAGCACGGGTGCTGGAATCGTCGCGGGGTCAATCTCATCGGTCGTTCGCAGATAGCTCACCAACGCGAGGAGTTGCCCTGCGAGCATTTGAACGGGACTGAAATCCGTGGCGTCCTTTTCGCGATTGAGCACGCCCGCGATTTCATCGCTGATTCGATTCGCAAACTTCCAGCGGTCCTCCATTGCCCCTCCTCGCTGAGTCACCCAGACAGCCGCGGTTAGTCCGTATCGTCTCCGCCTGGGGCGCAACATCCAAATCCGGTGTGGCGGAGGTGCTTCTGGGAAAGCCTTCGTCTCCGCCATTTGGCCCTCACCGGGGTACACGAAATGCTGATGTTTGATCAATAAAACAGGCACATCCGGCAAAGCCTCTTTGCTCACTGGCTAGGGTGAGCAAACTGGTCTTTCATAAATTGGAGAATGGTTCGCGCCTCCTGGTCATCCCATCGGTGCGCGGCTCGTCGCAGGGCGCACGCCTCGCGCCGCATCTGGTCCGAAACGCGGCCTCCCACGATTCCAGCGAGCAGCCAGAACACGGCATCCTTCTCCGTTAGCGCCATCTCGATCAGCTCTGGTGTCGTCTTCGATAACACGCTCACAAGTCCTCCAACTCGGCAACGGCGCCGTCGTGCATCCGTGTCGCATGCCTCCGCAGTCCGCCCACGTCGACGACCGGCTTGCCGCAGATCGAACAGCGGTAGCGTCGCTCGGCAGGCATCATCTCGTGCCGTCTACTGCTGTAGCGGCCTTCGCTTCGGTGCAATTGAAACCGACCGAACGCGGCATGCGGCAGCTTGGCCGGCAGCGGAGGCTCGCTCTCTTTGGCCTTCTGGCAGTCCTCGCATCGGTACGACGGCTTGTGGGCTCCGGTGTGGCGCACGCCGCAGGTATACAAACGCTCGCAGGTTTCGCAGCGGTGGGTGTGGAGCTCTCCGTATAGCGTGCGCTCCGGCATCACGCCTCCGCCTGCTCGATCGCCTTCTGGCAGACCGTTTCCAGTTCTTCGACGACGGCCACACGCCGCTCCGTCAGAATGACGCCGAGCAGCGACCTGGTGGCGCGGGCCGCCTGGAGCAATGCCGGCGCGGCCTGGCAGAGCGGGCATTTGCGGATCATGATTGCGCGGCCTTCGGTCTCGATCGCGCAGCGGCAGGTGGTCGGGTTCATATTAAAATCAAACCCGATACCGCTCTCGCCATCGATTTAAATCTCGCCGATGCTGCAGCCATTTCCTGCCCACGACGCCTCCCAACACCACAAACCCTAACGCCAAAATCGCCAAACCTTTCATTCAGCCTCCTCATCGCTGCCCTAAATCTTCACCGTCCCGTAAAGCCGAGATATAGGTTTCCAAATACTGCAGTTGAACCAGGTCCAGATCGATTGCGTATTTTGCTTCAAAGGCCTTCCGTCCAATCCGGTGATACTCCTTGTGCAGTCTCCAGTTCATCGGCGCGGTGCGATAGTCCGATACTTTCGAGCCGGTCTTGCCCCAGCCTTCCGGGACGATGTGCGAGGCTTCGGAGGCGGTTCCGGAAACGCAGCACGGCTGCCGGCGAATGAAGCGAAGGTAATTCGGATCGGTCATACGGACAGGCTTGGGGAAGGGAAGGACGTCGCGAGTCATGGTTCACCGACTTCCACGTAATCGTCACTGCGTGCGGGAATCACGACAAACGAGTGCGTATCGGGATACTGCAATCGGATCTCGGCTAGCGTCGACTCGTAGATTTGATGCCGCAGTAGGAGCCGTACCGGGATCAATCCACCTGCGGGCCTGGGGAGCCGGCAGAGGATCACGACGTCCTGACCCGCCGGCAGAATGTGGTTCAAGTCGAGCATCTTGCCGAACTGATTTTCAATCCACGTACCTGCAAAGAACATCACTCTCCATCCTTTCCAAAAGAGCCTTGCCGTAGCTCGTGATCGCGAACCCTCCAGCCATCGCTCCAGGCCTTGGTTAAGTCCGCCGCCTGGGTTTCATCCATCATCAGGCGCAGCGCTCGAACGGCGGTGATCGGCGTACCGGACTCTCTGGCTTGCTGGCCGTAGAGGTAGGCCATTTCTCGATTGCGATCGCGTTTGTGTGGGATGCGTTTCGGTTTCATGATTGTGTCTCTTGTGTCTGCGCCCCAGGCGGTGTCTCATTCTCCGGGACTGTTGCTGATGGTTCCAAAGCCTGCGGAGCGAAAACCAGATCCCCCGAGCGGAAATAAAACCCGCGCCCTTGCGTCGTAAATCGAACGATGGCGTAGCGCGAACCGCTGTACACATCGACATATCGCACGAGCTGGCAGCGCTCGCCGGCATGCGCGAGCGCTTCGCAGTCGTCGGGATCTTGCGGTTGAACAACGAGAATGTCTCCCGACTTGAACATGACTACACCGGCACCATGTCCGCGGCGGCGAGCTCGTCGAGCGCCCGGCCGCGGCAGATTTCCAGTAGCACAACCGCCTGGGTCTTGTCTGTTAGCGCGTCGTTAGATTGCCCCGCCGCCCTTTCGAAGAACTTCAACGTCGCGAGGCCGCCTTCGAGCTCCTGAAGCAGCTTCGATTCGACCGCCGTCCAACTCCGGGTTGAGAACAGCGTCTCGATTGCCAGGCGCTTCAAGCCCTTCGATACGGCGTCCTGTCCCGGCCACAAGTGCACGAGCGTGCCTTCGATTTCTTCCAGCGCGATCTGCTTCTGCCGGGCCTGGTGGTAATACGCCGCGTCTCCCTGTCCGTCGAAAAGCTGCTCCGAGGTGCGGCCGTTGACCGCCTTCTGCTTCTGTCCGATGACGAGTTTGCCGAAGTGCGGCGTCAGTTTGTCGAAGACCAGCTTGTAATCGCCCACCTTGTACGCATTGCAATCCTTCCATTGGAACGTCTGCCCGTTCAATGTGCGCCAGCGGTCTTTCAGCACGTAGGCAAAGTGAGTGATGGTCCCGCGCTTCGCTCTGGATTTCTTCATGCGCGCGTCCGAGTCCTGGACGGCTTCCATCTCGATCAGAAGCGACGGCTCATAACCCGCCTCGGATTCCGATTTCATCTTCGTGCCGAGCTTGATCAGGTCGCCCTTCTTGCCGTTGTCGTCTTCCTCACGGTCCCACACGTAGCCGAGCCGGCCGCTCACGATGACGTGCTGCTGCGAATTCAGCATGAGATCGGTCCAGCCCATCCACATGCCTTTGAGTTGGTCCATGTGGCGGAATTCCAGCTTCGAGACTTTCAGTTTCTTCTTGAGCGAGTCGTTCAATTCGCGCCAGGGGTGCGTGTAGCTGTCGACGAGGTAGGCGCAGCAGCCGGAGGCCTCGGCATCGCGCAGCCCTTGGCACATGTCTTTGAACGCGCGGCTTTTGAAGTTCAGCAGCGGCACGCCTTCCGCCTCGAAAATCGGCACGAGGTAATCCGAGCCGTTCTCGGTATCCATGAAGGCGACCGGCGCCGAATTGTGGTAGGTCTTCGAAAGGCCTAACGCGATTAACGCGCTCGTGAGGGTCTTGCCGGAACCTTGCGGGCCGAAGATGCCGACTTTCGCCGCGGCTTGTTCGATGATGGCAGGATGCAATAGGGAACCGGTGATATTGAGGGGCTGTTGAATTGTGGTGCTCATTTCGTGTACGCTCCGATTAATCTCAAAGTTGAATAGTTGTAGGTTTAGAGAAGGGGTGGACGTTAGCCGCGTTCGCCCCTTCGTCGTTTGTCTGCGAGACTTCCTCGCAGCGTTTCTGCCCGTTCACGCTTGCTATCGATCGCTCCAGTGTCGCGACCAAGTTCCGTTTCTGCTCGCGGGGTGAGGGTTGCGCCTGGATCTTCTGGATCGCCCGCATCAGGTGCCACCGCGCTGAGATGACATCGTTCTGCCCGCTGCCCGGTTGCATCGGAATCAAGGCCAGGTCGTGATCGAGCTGCTCGATGCGCTCGGCCAGGATGGTCAGTCGGTAGTGTCGTTCAATTGCGTTCATGGATTTCCTCCTCGCAGCGGCACATCGTGTCGGTGTTTTTGAAAATCGCGGTTAAGCGGGTGGGACGGTCGCAGGTCGCGCAGCAGATGCAGTTGTCCAGACCGCATAGGGTGCAGGCTGTGTCGCTCACGCCCGCCTCAAACCGCCGCTTCCGGTCCGCTTCGAATTCCGCGATGAGCGCCTCGATCTCGCGCAGCTTTTCGGCATCATCCGTGCAGGTCCATTGCAGCGTCCCTTGGATCTGTCCGATGAGGAAAAACTCCGGGTTGTCCTCGATGTCTGAAATCTTGATGAACTCTTTCATACCCAAACCTCAATGATGGGTGTCTGACATTCGCCGCAGTCGAGCGCGGCCAGCAGGTACGTGGGCGTCATGCCCCAACGCGTGATTGTCGTTTCATGACAGGAGAGGCAGCCGAGCTCCGGTCCGGTCCCGTTGCCGTTCGCGTCAATGTCGGATTCGTCGATGATCGGATTCACTGCGCTCATCAGTCGCTCCCCAGGTAGCGGTAGCCTTGAAGCCTTGCCACTTCGCGCTCGGCGATGGTCTTGGCTTCCTGTTTATTTCTGGCCGGAATGGCGAACTCGATGCGAATACTTCGCGGCTCAACTGTGCGACATCCGATGAAACTGATGTAGTGAGTGGTCACGGTTTTCAATTCCTCCATCCATGTGAATCTGTCATGGAGTTATGTCATATGTATGGAGTAGTGTCAACATGATTTTTTCTCATTTTGAACCGCTCGGCACCTTCGGACTATGTGGAGATGAACGAGGTGGCGGTAGTGTGGGCATTGGAGAATACAGAAATGAAGCGTGGTTTAATTGCGGCCGTCGTGACGATTCTTGTGTGCTTTAGCGATGGTCGCGCGCAGGGGAAGACTGACTGGGCCGCCGTTTTCAAAGACATACTGGAGCCCGAGGCAAAGCAACTTGCAGTCGACAACGCCAAAAACCTCTGCCTCGTAGTTGCCGAGGTTACAAAGAATGACTTAGGGTTGCAGACGGGGCGAGTTCAGACCAGGACGGAATTGAAACTGCGCAGCGCGGGAATGATTCCCAAGGATGGATTTGGGCAGTGTCTTTTCGTTAAGGTCGAAATTGTAGGTGCAGCATTCAAGGCCGATATCGAATTTCACCGCAGTGCGAAATGGGACTTGCCCGATGGAACAGTCTGGCAACAGTTCGTGACTGTCTGGAGTGACCGGAACTTCGGAACCCACGGCCGGGACGTGAACTTTATACTAGGCATCCTAGATACACTTCTTGAAGAGTTTCTAAATTCTTATCTCAAGGCTAATCTCGTTAGCGCTGGCCGATAATCTGCGCCCCCAGGCGGAGTGACAGGACTCTAGCCCGGTGTTAGGCTTGCGTCCATGAAGAAGGAAGAGGATCGCCGTTTGAGCGACGAGGAAATCGTCAACATTGCCAAGATGGCGGCGCACTACATTGGCAGCCGGAACATGGAGCACTGGCAGCAACAGAAGGTCTTGGCATTGGTGGCTACTCTCCTGGAGCATCCACCGCTGTATGCGATATCGCCTACTCCCGCTCCTCCCGTTCCAGAATCAGAAACCAAGATCCCTCTTTAGGACCAAATACAACGTCCCACAGTTCCCAGCCGTCACTGAAATCATATTCGGCTTTCTTGAAGGCCCCTGGCAGATCTGATTCATTGATGGTCTTGTATTCCTTCACGAATTCCTCCTCAACTCCACTCCTCAACGGTTCTTCGTCGTTCAGCCTTCCACATCATCAAATCGACTACGTTTTTCGTCGTGGCCGTCCTGGCCGCCCTCCTTCCCTCCCTGGTTATTGGCTGGGGGAACCTCGGGAATTTGCTTGAAAGTCAGCGGAGATCTTTTCTTTCAGGTCTTCGTATTCGAGACTCAGGGTTCTGAGCGTGGCGGAGTCTTTGTGCGGCATGTGGGTCAGCACAAATTCCAACTGATCGTGGTGGTCTTTATGTTTCGGTTTGTAGCCCCCAGGCGGCGGGGCTTCGCCAAAAAATTCAGCGAAGGTGACTTTGCAGGCCTTCAACCACTTCTCAAGAACGTCAATCCGGGGATAATTCAAACCCTTCTCAACGCCGGGCACCGAACCTCGACTCACGCCGCTTTTCTGCTGGAAATGGCGCACGCTGCGGCCGAACTGCCGCTCACGTAGATCCTTTAATTTCGCGCCAATTTCTTTTTGCCCGAGCACGTCAGCGATTGTTTCATGCGCCCTCCTAAACACTAGAAGAAAATGATGTTGACACATTTCCAGGTTTATGCCACAACTCTATGACATGCCGTATAGTGCAAAGCGTGTGCGGGATCTTCGGGAAAAACTCGGTTGGAATCAGACCGAATTGGCCTATCGCGCTGGTGTCGGCACAACGGTCATCAGCAACTTTGAAAACTACAAACGCCAAACGCCAGGTATGGCAAAAAAAATCGCTCGCGCACTAAAAGTCAGAATCACAGATCTTTGGGTTTCTGAAGCGGAAGGCATGAATGGGAACGGCGCAGAACCCAAAGCCAAAAGCAGCAACGGAAAGCGGAGAGGGTAGGGAATGCGTTCCCCAATTAAGGAACCATCAGCAACGGTAAACCGAGCGGCAACTCCGCCTGGGGCGCAGATCTAAAGCTCATGATCTCTAGATCTAAACTCGTTCAATGCCTCTGTCCTCAAAGACACTGTCTCTACGCCTTAGTCTTCAAAGAAGCCGCCTCTGACGAAGAAGCCGTAGCCGCCATGGAAGACACCCTCCGGACGGCATTGACCCGGAAAACCGTGGAGCCCCACTGCCCGACCTGCGGGGCCAAATCCGATACCTGGCGCTACCAGATCCGCCTGCTGCCCAGCTTCGAAACCGTCGACGTCGCGCCGGAGCGCGAACGCTACGAAGTGGATCAGGCGGCGGTGCGGAATTATTTGCACGGGAGGCGCAATTGATGGACAGGGAATCCACGAAAGCCCTCCTCGACGCTCCGGAAGCCGCCGGCTATCTCGGCGTGAATGTCACGACCGTGTACGACTACGTGCATCAAGGCCTGCTCGCCTTCGTGAAGCTGCCGAAGCGATCCGATGATCGCAAGCGCACGGATGCGATCGGGGCACCGCGGCGGAAGTATCAGTTCCGCCGGTCGGATCTCGATCATTTCATTGCTGGCCGTGTCGTGCCGATGGGCGATAATTCCGCCACCATTTCTGCCACCAACCAGGTGGCAAAAACCCGGGGCAAGGTCATTGAACGCGATTGGTGGAAACGTGAAAGCGGTTGATCCTAAAGAATTGGGCACGGGTCCGGACACGGGGCAAGTCTCGCCTACAGGCTTCCTAAACCGGAGGTCGGCAGTTCGATTCTGCCCGGGGCTATTGGACTTAGCGCCTTCAGGCGCCCGCTTTTGGTGCAATTGCCACCGGATTTGCCACCACCGTCCGCTCGAGAGACTCTCCATCCATCAGCCGTCGCGCCAGATCCAGGTCCGTTTTCGAGACGATGTGGTAGCGGTCCAGCATCGCGCGGTCTTTCCATCCGACCATCTGCATCGCGAGTTTGTCGGGGATGCCGCGGCGGATCAGATTCCGGCAGGCGGTTCTGCGGAAATCATGGAAAATCCGCACGGACCGCCGGCGGAGTTTGGGAAGTCCTTTCCGCTTGCCCTGTTTCACGATCAAGATTTCGCCTTTCTGGTTTCTCATCTCGAGAACGACGACCGGAAGGCCTGCCTTGTCGGCGGCCGTCGCCCAGGCCTTATCGAAGCGCTGCAGCCGGCAGATCGCCTTCCTCGAGTTTTCGTACCAGAACAGGTAGGGCATCACGACGCCGCGCTGGCGAAGTCGCTTCGAGAGCGCCAGGCGTTTTTCGATCAGGCCGCGCAGTTCCTTGTTGAAGGGGAACACGCGGCCTTCGCCGTTTTTGGTGGTGTAGGGCTCGAGGCGCAGCTCGCCGGCCGCGAGGTCGACGTTCGCCACCTCGAGCGAGGCGATCTCGGAAATGCGCCAGCCGGTGATGTAGCCGCAGAGCGACGCGTCGGCCGCATGTTCCGGCAGGTGGCGGCGGATGGCGTCGAATTCCTCGCGCTCGAAGAATCCCTGCCGGGCGTTCGATTCCTCGAGCATAGGGATGTGCGGCTTCAGGTAAAGCCGGCCTTCTTTGATCGCGAGGCAATAGGCCCGGCGGATCGCCTCCAGTTCCCGGTTGATCGTACCGGTGCGGGCGCCTTCGCTTTGGCGCGTCGCGATGTATTCGCGCAGGTGCGTGGCGGTGATGGAACTGGCTTTCTTTTGCCCGAGGACGGGCAGGATGTGCAGCCGGAATCTCGCCTCGATGTCGTCGAGCGATCGCCGGTGGTTGACTTTGTAATCAGTCACCACGTCCCGCGCCAGCTCAATAAGCCGGACCGTGTGCATTTTGGCCGTGACCGGCAAGCCCTGAGCGGCGTGCCCTTCGCGCTTCTTCAATTCGTTTTTGGCAAATTCGGGATCGTCGCTGTCGACGGTCTCAAAGTGACGCCGCCCGTCGGCGTCTCGGTAGTTGATTTCGAACGAGCTTCCGCGCTTTCGAATGCCTCCCATGACGTTTCTCCTTCCAGAAACGAAGTGTTGAGTGTGGTCGAAAGCGCGGATTCTAGCACTGTAGTAGCTATTTCCTGACGACATAACCGCGCCGATTGGAGCGCGGTTTTTTATTTGAAAGCTGTTCTGTTTTTGTCTCCCACGTGAGGCTGCATGGCACGCGGGCCTTAATACTTTTGACCCTGAAATCTTAAAAAGTCGCTCCGAATGAGCGTCGAGGTGTGCGCGCTGCACCTTATCTAATGTCGCTTTTTGGAACCGACGGGAGAGTTGTGTCCGGACGAAAACGCGCGGATTAAAGACGTTGAAAAGTGTGAAAGAGGAGCGAGAAGGGCTCCCTGGTTTCCTGCCTGAAGCCCTTCCCGTAAAACAAAAATCGGGACTGACCCTAAACAATCCGGCCGCCGCTTCCTGCGCGCGGCATAGGGAGATCCCCAACCGGAGACCCAGAGGGGAGCTGCGATGAATCTCTCAAAAATTCGATCCGTCCACAATCGGAAAATCACCTACAACCCATATTTTGCAGGCGTTTTCGGCTTATTTCAGGCTCTACAGGAGACGGAGGTGGGGCATGAGTAACCGTGAACGCGAGCGCATCCACTGCCGCACGGTCCAGGCGATTCTTTATCGATCGAAAGCGAACGCGCGGCAGCGTTTTCTCCTCTGCATCCTGGCGACTTGGGCGAACGACGAAGCGCAATGCCATCCGTCACTCGAGCAAATTGCTGGCCTGGCTCGGCTTACCACGCGACATGTTCAACTGATCCTGGCGCAGCTCGTGGCGATCGGTGAATTGAAGATCGCGTATAACGCGTCGGACTATGGCACGAACGTCTACACGATCTGCTGCGCCCGACCGGATTACAAACCCAAACCCATCGCGAAAAAACACCCGGTGAAAAAACAGGGTGTGAAAACAGAATCGAAAATCTCACCCGAAGTAAAAAAAGAATCCCCTTCAAACAGTGTTCCCGTTCCCGATCCCATTTCCATTTCTGAAGTACATGGGGAGGGGAATAAACATATCTCCAAACCGAAACAGGCGGCGCGCTCTGAAATTCCGGCCGTTTCCCCTCCCGCTGAAATTCAAGTTCTGGAAAAACCGCCGAGCGAGGAGCAGCGGCAAATGTGGGCGAGGGAGTTTTTCAGGATCGTTCGTCCCGAGGCGTATCGGTTGCGATTGCCGCTCAGTAAGCCCCAGGTGCGAGCGCTGAGGACTTGGATGAACCTTGGTGAACTGCCCTGGCCGAAGCCCGGATCCTGGCTTGCGGTCCAGATGCGGAGGCCGATATGAACGGCAACGGGACGGCAATGGTGCGGGTGCGTTTCTTGGTCGCGGAATTTTTCAAGTTTGCGACGTTCAACTGGCGCGACGAAATGCCGGAAGGTACGGCCAATGCCTGGGCCGAGGAGTTAGCCGACATACCGATCGCGCTGCTAGAAACCGCGCTCAAGCGCGCGCGCCGGCAGAAGTTCATGCCGAACGTGGGCGACGTGCGCGAGATTGCCGCAAGCCTGGAGTCAACAGCCAGGGCCCTCGCGCAAGCCCATCGCAGCCGTGCCCTCCTCGAGCGCGGCGACAAGCCGCCCGATTGGGAGCCGCTTGCAGCGGAAGAACAGGCGGCGCTGTTCGGTAAATTTAAAACCGTGGTTGCACAAACCGCCGCGGAGAAAAAAATACCGAAGGCACCGGTCGACCTCGAGGCCCAACTTCGCAAACTGCGAAAACAGGCGGAACTGCTGCAGCGCGGGCCGAAGCCGGAATCCGAAGGAGAGGTATGATTTCGATGACGCGCGCCGTAAAGAAGCGGAATGTCAGCAAGAAGCAAATAGCGTGGTTATTGAGCACCATGGATCGCACCGACCGTCAGCGCGCGGCCGCCGCCGGGTTGCGTGTGCGTCGCTATATCGATTGCTGGGAATTCCTGAAGGCTCACGGCGACTGGATCATGGTTGCGGATTTGGTTTCGTTGCTTCATGTCAACGCGAAGCTCGTCAGACGGACCCTCTATCACCTGGAAGCATCAGGACTCGTCCAATTGAAATGCAAGGGGATTGGCAGCGCGATGGAAGCCCGGGTCCGATTTCGGTGAGGCGTCCATCCAGCCACGGTCAGTCCGCATGTTCTCCGCCTGGGGCGCAGACACTTGATCTCCCAAAGTCTCTATCGGAAAATGTTTTTAAAACCTCAAGGAGGAGTTGCCCACACCGGCATATGCCCTACCACGTCAAAGTCCATCTGATCCTCGTCGACGGCGTCGAACAAGCAAGAGACACCATCACCGCCCGCATCGTCGAGACTCTCGATGAAGCCTTATCGTTACGCGAACACATTGCAGAAACCACGGCTCAATGGGAACAGCGGAAACCTCCCGATGACGCGCATGTAGAATAGCGGGCAAATGTTTTCCAAAAAGGAGCTCCAGTAAATGGCAACACCCAGCAAAATGACGCCGGGCACGACCCGGACGATTCCTTTCGCCTCCGGAGTGGCATTGCCGCTGCCGGCAATCGATCGCATCAACGCGGGACTGAAGGCGCTGCAATCGACCTATGGTCTCAACGGCAAGCTGCGCCTGGCGATCGCGTGGACCGACAACACATGGTTGTATGAGATGTACCATGTCGACAACCAAAAGCCGCTGGTCATGATCCGCAATCGCGACATCGGCGCGATGAACCGGTTTTTCTCGGAATGCGGCAGAGTGATCGCAAAAACTTACGGTCCGCAGGAGGCGACGACGGCAACCCGGACGCGCAAGACGGCGTAAACGGTACGCTCGGGGGCCGTCGGTGACTCGGTCCTCTAAGACTCGCTTTGCCGGCTTGTGCGGGAGCGGATACAACCGGCAGTACAAATCCATGGCATTACCCCATACTCGCGCTCAAGCCTTATGTTCACGGTCTCCTTCGACGACGCGAGCGCCACGCTGCTTTTCAACGGCCGGCCGATCACGATATCGGTTGAACCTCCGCGTCCGGACCTGCCGATCGAGCCGCTCCACATCGGCATCCTGAATTGTGAAAATGAAAACTGCGGGCACGTCTTCATCATCAATATGGATGTGCCCGTCAACCGCAAACGCTTCCACTCTGGCAAGTGTCGGAGCGACTGCCATCACGCTGTGGACAAAGCGAAAAGCTGACGCCGCACGGTGGGCGTGCGAAGACCATATTGCAAGTTCCATAGCACTACACCAAGATCGGGCCTTATTCCGCTTCTCGATCTCGCTCGCTTAAAGGATTAACTAGCGGGGCGGAATGAATCGAGGCAAAGGATTGCGTAAGACCATTCTCATTCCCTTTCTCACACTCGTCCGCTCCATTTTTACGTTTCCAGACCAATCAGGCGGTATCGGTGTGTCTCCCCTCGGGATGAATCGAGAAGCGGCAACCCTCTAGTTTCATTTCTCCGGAAAACTCCGGAGAGTCCATTTTTGGAGTGAGAGGTGGAGCCTTGTCCACGCCAGTCAAAATTGCAAACCCGGTGCCGGGCGGCAAACTCTACACTTCGCCCAGGCGCGCGCTCGGGTTCATCCGGAGCGGGGAGGCCGTCCTCACGAGCGACGGTCAATTGTTCTTCCGGCGTACCGCGAAAGAACTAGAACAGCGCGAAGCGGAACACGTCGACGCGGAAATCAAACGCTGGCGCTCGGGCGTCTGCTACTGGAATGGGGATCAGGATCCGCGCGGCTTACATCGACCCGGAGAAGTGGTCTGTTGATATGCCGCGCAGCATGAGCGTGGTCTGGAACTGCAACCGGGGCGAGGCCTGCACGAACCTCAAAGAGCCGGGCCGGCATGGCGGCGATTTCGGTTATCGCGATGCGTACCGCTGCCTGATGGGCCACGACCTGCCCGATCTCAATATCGATTTCAGCGCATTTCTGGCGGACCAGAAACTCGCTAAGGAACAAACCCACAGTGACAAATGAACTCCAGGCGATACCATTAGTGAAACAGGACATCCTGGCGATGCTCGCTGCGAAGGACATGGGCAAGTCGGCTTACGCGGAGGCGGATCGGCTGCTCGAGGAAATCCTAAAGAAGATGGTGCCGGGCGACATCGTGGAGCTGGGCGACGGCGCCGTCGCGTCGCTCGTCGACAACTTCGCCGTTAAAAACAAATCGTGGAAGCCATGCGGCATTAATCGATTCGAGGTGAAGGTCTCGCGCGGCACGTTTGTTCCTAAAGTAGAAAAAACTCTACTCGCCGGGAATGTCCCTAAGTTGGCTGCCGCTCTGGCAACAATCGCGGGCCATGAGCAGGACGCTTCAAAACACAAAAACAAAAAAGCAAAAACGAAACGTGTCGGTTGATCTCTCGAAATTCAACGCCTCGCAAATCGCACAGTTCAAAGAACTGGTCGAGGGTGTGTACAGCGCGCAACAGGCGCAGCACAAAAAGCCACGCAAGGCGCGCCGGCAGGAGACCGTTAAATATCTGTCCGAGGATCAGCTCGAGAAGTTCTTTTCCGTGATCAAGGATCCGCGGGATCTCGCGATGTTCCGCGTGATCTATCATCGCGGCCTCCGCGCTCGAGAAGTCGGTGCGCTGCAACTTGCGGACTGGAGTATCGCGCGCGATCGCATGCGCTTTCGCCGGCTGAAGGGTTCTAATGGCGGCGAGTATCACCTCACCTCGAGAGAGGTGCGCTGTCTGAAGGCGTGGCTCCGTGTGCGCGGCAGCGAACCAGGACCGCTCTTTCCTTCACGATTGGGAAAGGGTATTTCGCAGCAGATGCTCGACGTGCTCATGAAGAAGTACGGCGGGCTCGCCGGCCTACCTGCCGATCTCTGCCACACCCATGTGTTGAAGCATTCGTGCGGAACGCATCTTCTAAACCGCGGCGAGTCGATCGAGGACGTTCAGGATCATCTCGGCCATTCGAATATTCAGAACACGTTGGTCTATGCGAAATATTCGGTGAAGCGAAGAGCGGTCAAAGATCAGCGGTTAAGGAATTGGTGAGCCGCGCGGGCTTGGCGCAGCCACCCCTCCTCATGAGGAGGCCGCGCGGTGAATGCAGATGGTGACGTGGGTGGAATGGGACACGGGGTCGGGCGAGTGCGGAATTGCCGATACAATTGGTGATTACAGCAAGTTACGCGCCTCTCGGAAGCCTCGCAAGTCGTTGATTGTACGTTGATCCGACGCTCTGGATTGGTCGTTTTGGCTAATTTCACCACTTCAAAACCCTCTCTCTGAACGGGCCTCCGGGGGCCCAACGCAACCCAACACGCTCACGCGCGCGAAGGAAGTAGTCTTAAATGTCGATGCCGTCGTGCAGACCCTTACCTTTGATTCCGGCTGCGAGGGTGACGAACATTCGCGCCGAGGTTTCCGCGATCACGATCCGGCCGTCATCGAGAGTGATCCGCATCGAGACGGAGGGATTACCGCTAGACATCCCGCGCTGCAGATAGGCGACTTCGTGCAGCACGCCGTGATCGAAGGGTTTCGTGTTCAGGTCGGGCCAGCAGCCGTCGCCATCTAAATGAAGTTGAACCGGGTCCATGGAATCCTCCAGGTCAGCATGATAAACGAACTCTCCTCCATCGGGCGGCTATGAAGCCGCTCCCCGCCTTTCGCGAGGGCGCCCGGAGGAATGACGCTACCGGCGGCGTGACAGCCGGATAGGACATTTGAAGAAAAAAAAACCGTCCCGCTTCAAACGGCAACGCAACGCGGCCGGGCAGTTCGAGCCGACCAAGCCGAAATCCGCAACGGTCAAATCGCAGGCAGCTCCGGCAGGGGCGCAGAAAGCAAAGCCGCCGATATCACAAAATAGTTATATCGAGCCGCCGGTCGAACGAAACGACAAGCTCGATCGACAGAAACTCTTTCTCGAGATCTATGCTCAAGTCGGCAACGTCTCGAAAGCCGCCGAGCACGCCGAACTCAACCGCTGCACCCATTACGAATGGATGGATCTCGACCCGACCTATCCGGAGCGATTCCATGACGCGGAGAGCCGGTTCCTCGATCGGGTGCGCGACTTCGTCCGTCGGCGGGCGATCGATGGCGTTCCCGAGCCGCTGATCTGGCAGGGCGAATTCATGAAGGACCAGGCGACCGGGGAAATCCTCACGGTGTTGAAGCGATCCGATCGGATTCTCGAGCTGCTGGCGCAAGCCCGCTGCCCGGAATTCAAACAGAAGCGCGAACTCACGGGACCGGACGGCGGCGCGCTCAAAATCGAAGTCATCACGGGAGTACCGCAAGCGGAGTAAACAGTTTTGTATACCAACGTATACAAAACCCCCATGAATGATCGACCTCGGCTTCCGCGCGCGACCCTGGCAAACGTCCTGTTTTAAAGCCTTCAAGCGCTTCAGTGTACTGGTAGTACACCGGCGGGCCGGCAAGACCGTGCTCGCGGTCATGCGGCTCATTGATGCCGCGCTCCGGCTGCAGTTGCCGATGGGCCATTACGGCTACCTGGCGCCGCAACTCAAACAAGCTAAACGGATTGCGTGGAGGTACCTCAAGCTCTACGGGAAGAAGATTCCCGGTACCAAGATCAATCAAACCGACCTGACGATCGAGTTTGCGAACGGCGCCATGATCC